>CAYTKR010000085.1:0-22830 GCA_964438295.1 uncultured Anaerolineales bacterium | reverse complement strand
GCGGCGTGTAGCGATAATGATTTGCACTATTTCTTTGATACCGCGTGTCTGATCCTGGATGCAGGGTTCAACCCCTCACTCCCCCTAGATTCGAATATCGACGATGTCGCCATATCTGTCCTGACAGTTTCAGGGAATGTGGTTACAGATCGCTGGCCGGCAGATGGCGATGGTGTGTGGTCGTTATCGACCGCCAGCACCGGTTGGGCGGGCAGCGAAAGCTGGACCAAAGATTGTGAAGGTAATGTTGTTCAATTGCAACCTTTTTTCACGAATGCCGAAATCCAATCTATGTTTCAAAGTGGAGCGCCCACCAGTAAGGGCATTGTAATCGTCGAGCTTTATTATTGTTATGAACAGGTGCTCAATCTGCCTGTTCTCTCAGATTTCATTCCCAATCCACTGCGAATGCATGCTTATACGATGATGCCGGCCTTCGAAGCGATACCTACACCAACCCCAATCCCGTAAGGGTGGGAGATTTTTCTAATTATGAAATTGTTCAGTCAGGCGCTAAAAGCACACATCGCTCGTCTTACGAACAGACCAGAAGTGTCAGTTCCTGGAAAATACCAGCGTGGTCAGGCTATGGTGCTGTTTGTAGTCTCTTTTTTGGCCTTATTGGCGTTTGTGGGGTTGGTGACAGATGTGGGTGCCCTTTATGTAACCTACACCCAATTGAAACGCGCTGTAGACGCATCAGCTGTTGCCGCGGCAAACAATATTAAAAACCCTTCGCTAACATACGCCCAACGAAAAACGAGAATCACTGAGGCTGCTAGGGAAATGGTCGCCTTCCACAATATCAGCGATATCACCTCATTGGATGCCTATATTTGTGATGACAGTGGTTTGCCAGCAGATTTTGCTGCCGAATGCCCAGATACCAGCACAGGGGAAGACCCTCGCAAGCTAGCTTGGGTGGAAGCCTCCCAGAATGCACCTGTATATTTTTTGAGCTTGTTTGGTATCAACAGTATTCCAATATCTACAAACTCCATCGGTGAAGCTGCTACCGTCGATGTCGTTGTCGTCATCGATACCTCAGAATCAATGGGAGAGGCAACTTCAGGCTATGGTCCTGACTTCAATCCCTCGGCATGTAATGCCAGCAATACGTGTGAGCCTTTGAGAACAGCCAAAGACGCAGCCAAAGATCTGGTCGATTCGTTGTTCGAAGGCTACGATCGCGTTGCCGTTGTGGGGTTTGATTTCGACGCCACAGTCTATTCCGCTCTGGACGAAAATTTCACCAATGTTAAGAATGCCATCGACAGTATCCCCCTTCACGACGATCTCGATTTGTCGGTTGTGCTCTCCTATGGCAACCCTGCTGCGGGAGAGCTGAATCCATTCGATGTCGATGGGGATGGTCTCTTAGGTGATCTTGATGACAACGACAATGGTGGGACTGGCCTGTATAATGATTCGTTTCTTTCTACCTGCACAGGATGTGGAATACGCATGGCCGGCAATGTCCTTTCCACTACTGGAAGAGTTGAATCGGTTTGGGTGATTGTTTTCTTGGCAGACGGTGCCACCAATGTCAGCGATGTGCCACCCAATGTGGATTCCTCATTCTCCAATGGTTATTGCGGAGGCAGTACCGGCGCCCGCATGTGGACCAATCCCTGGTGCACAGACAATGATCCTGCCACCCGATACTGCGGTCCCGAGCATTCGGCTTCCAATGAATGCCCCCCAGGCTCTGTGTGGGTTGGTGATGCCACACCCAACTACGATGTTGAAGATTACGCCTTTGATATGGTAGATCAGGTTTCATTATTGGTGTCTACGAATCCGAATGAGCCCACTCCCGGTAACGATATTGCCATTTATAGTATTGGATTAGGCAAAGCGGATGCCGGTGAACACCTGCTGCGCTACATGGCCAACGTCGGTGATGACGGTTCACGTGAGAATGACCCCTGTGCCAGCATCCCCACCAAACAGCACTGTGGTAATTATTATTATGCACCCAGCGCCTCGTACCTTTCTCAGATCTTTGAAAATATTGCCTCACGCATCTATACCCGTATCAGTAGGTAACTTAGTTTGAAGAAAGTTTCATTTGTTTCCTAGGATTGCGCTATGAAAAGCATAATCAGACACTTGCACCCCAAGACCCGCGGCCAGGCGATCATCGAATTCATCATCGCCCTGCCGATCTTGTTATTGTTGTTGTTTGGGATTATCGAATTTGGACGCCTGGTCTTTTCTTGGATGGCCGTCCAGAATGCTGCTCGATTAGGCTTGCGGTATGCGATTACGGGGCAATTCGATGAGGCATATTGTGATGAAGCAGCTACGGCCTTAGGTGGGGATTATTCTGCCGCGGACCTAGCCGATGGGGTAGCAGATTGTGAAGTGCCAGATTCGTGGGGCGATGATTCTGAAGAGTTATCGATTGATCTAATCGACTGGGCTCGCCTGCCCTCCATTGGGGATGCTGCCAGAGCTGGTGGGGCTGGCCTTTTCATTCGTGATGAGGATATTGGGGATTATATTACTTACTTGACATCGCATAACATCGCTAATATTGGGGACCCCTCGGTGCCGGGTTATTTCCATGTCACCGTATGTAGCAATCAATACATTTATGATGATAACAACTACGCCATTCCCTTGTGTGTTCAACCTGGCACTGGAACATTGATGGATAACGCCGGGCAACCTGGTGATCGGGTTCGGGTTGTCGTCTCTTATCGTCACCAGATGATGTTGCCCTTTATTGCCAGTATTTGGCCGGACCTTCCACTAGACGGCTGGCGAGAGGGGATCGTTGAGCGTTTCCGGACCTCGCGCGTGGTCAGTGTGGCCGGAGGGATTACTGCTGCCCCGACCTGGACATTGACCCCTACGGTTACGAATACACCCACTGTTACAAGCACACCTACGAATACATCTACACCAACGGAAATGGCTTCGCCAACACCAGTGGATTGTACGTTATATACCATGGGCAATTTCGAATTCCGCAACAATGCCCAAATCAGGATGTATGTGAACAATAATAATGCCGCTCCAGTAGGTGTGAATCGCATCAATTTAGATTGGCTCAATGCGGAGATCCTCTATGCAACACAGGGTCAAAATATCAACGCCGACTGGTTCAAATGGGATGGTGATTGGGCCTGGGGCAATGGAAACGGGAATTCCAGGGATTACGACTCGCCCACAGATAGCGGCGCAGATTTTGCCGACTCTTGGCTGGGTCCCTTCAGTATTGCCGGCAATTCCAGCGGGAGACTGGATGTCGATTTCGATGGCAACTCGCCCGGGAGCGACCCCTTGGTGGGCCTGACATCTGATGATTTTGGTATCACCATCGAGCTCGATAATGGCTGCGTGTTGACACGCGCTGCGACGGCTCCACTGCCTACCCCGACGATTAGTTGTGATGATCTTTCCCTCAGCGATCCCTGGTTTAGTGGTGATGATTTCCGTGTCAATATTATCAATGCTAGCGGTTTCTATGAATTCAATCTGAACCGTGTCGTTCTGATCTGGCCCAAGGTTGTTTCGAACACCTTCGTAAATTTCTTGCAGTTGCGCAACGATACCGTCAGATTCTGGGACGGAAGAGATGAAACACCCAATTTGGATACTTCTATTGATCCAGGCTGGTTGGGTGGCGACCTGACCGTAAATACTGCGCAAACGCGCCAGTTCCGCGCCGACTTTAACAATCATAATAACTGGACTGGAGCCTCTCTGGCAGATTTCTACGGCTCACAATTCTACTTTGCAGAGGGATGTACACTCATCGTTGGTGGTGGCACGGCGACCCCCTCTCCGACTCCCTCAGATACTCCCACCCCCACAGAAACACCGACGGCTTCGATAACGCCGGTGCCCAACTGCAACCTTTACTCCATGAGCGACTTCACTTTCATGAATTGGGCCGTTCAGCGGGTGACGCTCACCAATGGCGATGCCTACGATGCCAAAGTAACCCGCATACGTTTCGATTGGGATTACGCGGAGCAATTAGGGCAAGCCATGGGGTACAACAATCTGCGCAACGACTGGTTCAAATATGGAGGAAACTACGTTTGGGGAGGCGGCAATAGCTCCATATGGGACTATGATTCGATCACTGATTCGCAGGTGGATTCCCCAAGTACCTGGATGGGACCCCAAAATTTCAATTCTGGGAGTACTTATAATTTGGATATCGATTTTGACAGTGATTGGGGGGGCGGTGGTCCATTACCTGGGGTTATCTCGAACGACTTCGGTCTGATCATCGATTTCGATAATGGCTGTGTTTTGCAACGTGATGCTGTCCCCAGAGCCATTCAAACATTGACGCCGACCAACACGGCCACGTCAACGAACACACCAACGCGCACTGCAACCGCTACAATTACGCTGACTCCCTCGCGCACACCAACGTTCACAAGTTCACCAACTGCAACGCGCACGCCCACTGCATCTCGCACTCCGACGATTACGCCAACGCCTGATTGTAACGATATCAGTGCCAATGCGTTCATCTCGGGGGACGACATTGTCATGAATGTAACCAACAATAATCCCACTACGATTTTCCTGACCAATTCTTCCTTCTATTGGGACAAATATTGGTCTGGCATGTACGTAGATTGGTTCCGTTTCAGGGGCAATCAATACTATGGTGGGAATGATTCAAGCCCTCACACCCTGAACAAAGCGCCTGGGTCTCCGATTGCGTTGAATAGCGGTCAGACTGGTGAATGGCGCACAGACTTTGACGGCCACGGTGGAGCATTGTATGGTGAATTCACCGTGGAGTTGACCTTTGACGGGCGTTGCGTTATTGATGATACAACTTCAAGGGCAACCCCAACGCCTACCAAGACGGCCACAAAGACAAAAACGCCGACGAAGACACCCACGCCAACGAAGACTCACACTCCTAGCAAGACGCCAACACCGAGTAAGACGCCTACCCGCACGCCGACGTCTACAAAGACCAAGACTCCAACGCCCTCGAATACGCCCTTCGAGCCTACGGATACGCTGACGCCGTCGCCAGCGCCCTCACGCACTCCGGCGTGTCCCTTTGATGATCCCGGCTGGCCTTGCCTGACACCGCCTTGGCCATAAAATTTGATTGAAATCTGGAAATCGTTTGTAGAAAAAAAGCGCAGGCATCGGCCTGCGCTTTTTGACTATTTGCTATTGACTAACCTGCAAGTTGCATGCAGGTAATAAAAATCTCCTTTGGGGGGGATCAACTCGAAGATCTCGATCACCTCCAAATGTACATTTCCCACCTGAATAACTTCCCCGACCTCAGGCAATTTTTCCAGATTGACGATTCCACCTGGGTGCTCGCTGCCTGTTACTACATAGCTGACTTTATATACGGTCGTCATCTCTCACTCCCCTAAGAACTCTTGATCAAATTCAAGTGGCGCAGCTTGAAAGAAAGATCGGCTGCCATGTTATGCATCACCACAAAGCCGACCCGCGTATTGCGTTCGCACAATTCTAGAAAATCATCGTTGCGGATCACCTGAACGAGAGTGGGGTCTTCGAGTGCTCGTACGGTGGCAGAGCGCCTGCCCTGGTCGATCAGCGCCATTTCGCCAATCAATTGACCCTCTCCCATGTGCAAGACAATGCGGGAATACGCTTGGGCTGCGCCAACGATGATCTCGAAAGAGCCTTTTGTGATTAGGAAGAACTCCTCGCCAATATCCCCCTCCTCGACCAGGTTCTCGCCTGCCTTTAGTTGCCGAGATTGGCAAATCGCGACGATTTCTTCGAGCTCGGTATCTGTTAGACCTCTAAAAATCTCAACATCTCGAATGAGTTCGATCAAATCCATCTTGCCTCCAATCATCAAAGCACACATTTATTGTAGCTCCATTCTTCTGGCAATGTCAAGTTTGACCTCTCACAGGAATAGATTGGGTGGTTCAACAGCTTTAGGGGTGAGCGCAGTGCTCAACACCCCACTCACCCCTAAAGCTTGGTTGCTCCTTGGTGATACATAGAAGACCCAAGGATGATATTAAAATTATAATCTGTTGCTCGGGGAATTTATCTGCTCAAACTTACAGTTTGATAAAAACGGATAAAGAGCGTTTGGATGCGTTTTGTTAAGCGGATTTCCCTATGCTCAGGGAATCAACTGGACATCAGCCCTTAATTTAATAGCCCCCTCATTCAGCATTTTTTTGACTACATCGGTGATCATCTCCCCTGTTTGCTCATTCAACAAATCTGGCACTATTTCCGAAACTGGAACAGCCAGATGAGCATACTCCCATACTTCAGGCTCGATGATAATGCCATCGTAGATCAACGTGTCGATATCGATGGTTCGTGAGGAATATTTATCATCGGTGCGCACTCGCTCCAAACGCGCCTCGATCTGCCGAAATATCTTTTTGAGTTCGTCTGGGCTTTTGTCAGTTTTAACCAGCATCGCAGCGTTGAGAAAATCATCGCAACCTTCGCAACCCACTGGAGGAGTCTCCCAGGCTCGAGAAATACTCACCATGGTGAACTGTTCTCTAAGTTCGGCCACTGCCCTGGGGAGATAATATTCAGGTCGGATATTGCCGCCAAGTTCAACACAAACGACTTTGTTCATTGCACTAATTGCCCCGTTCTATTTCCACCCCTACGGATTTAGAGAACCGTACCGCACCTGGCTTTTCAACTCGCACACGTACTTTTTGGACGTGCGGTTCATCCAGGCTGATCTTGGCGATATCAGCCGCCAGGGCTTCCACAGTCTGCCTGGCCGCGGATTCAGCATGGGCGATGACCTTTTTGGCGACAGTTCGATAGTTTACGCAATCGGCGATATCGTCCGATTGGGCAGCTGCGCTTTGGTCGCTGAAGAGTTCAATGTTGATCAAGATTTCCTGGAGTTTTTCACGCTCCCAATCTTCGATGCCGATGATTCCCCGCACAATTAAATCTCTGATGATTGTTTTGTCCATGATATCCTCCTACCTGATAGGAATTGCAGGAAAGCCTCTTCCACCGCGATTCCCAGAGAAAAATTATAATAAATGCCTGCCACCATCTAAATGAATGATCTCCCCAGTGATATACGTTGGTCCGGAAAGCAAGAAAAGCAGGGCTTCATCGACTTCTTCCAGGTCGGCCCAGCGTTTGGCAGGCACATTTTTTAGTATATCTCCTGTCATTGCCCCATCACTGGGGGGCAAAATGGCCCCTAATGCCAAGCCGTTGACTGTGATCCTGGGTGCAAGGGCCAGGGCTAGAGAATGTGTCAGCGCGGCTAATCCTGCTTTACTAATGGTGTAGGGCAAATGGTCAGTACCGGGTCTTAGGGCGCGCCAATCGAGGATGTTAATGATGCGACCTCTCTCATCGGGACCTATGGCCTCAGCGAAGCGCTGGCTGAGTAAAAAAGGGGCGGTCAAGTTGACACGCATATGCTGGTCCCAATTGCTGAGGGTGCTGGTCTTTAGATCGAGTGGATCAAAGATCGAGGCGTTGTTAACTAGACCGAAGATGGGTGAAAATTCAAGAGCGCGGGCGATCAGACTTTGGATTTGTTCTGGATCGTTGAAATCAGCCTGGAGAACGAATCCCTTTGCGCCTACGCTTTCGATTTGCGCCTTTGTCTGCTCGGCTTCATCTGGAGAATGCGCGTGGTGAATGACCACATTCCCCCCAGCCCGGGCGACCGCCAAAGCCAGCGAGTGGCCAACGCGGCGAGCGGCCCCGGTGATCAATACAGTTTTGCCCGCGAGTTGCATACGCGCTACATCCTCAGGACCTCGGCTACTTTGGTAAGCCGTTGCGAAGCTTCTTCCGCAACAGAGACAAGTTCCTCGTTTTGGTTCATATCACCAACTCCCATCATGACCTTGGGGTTCAGGATACGCACGATGGCGTTATCGTCCCCTTGGGCTTCGACGGTCACATTGCAGGGCAGCATCAAACCTATGGTAGGCTCGCTGGTGAGTGCTTTATGCGCCAGGGGCGGATTGCAGGCTCCCAAGATGGCGTATGGTCGAAATTCTTTATCGAGCTTCTCCTTCAACGTGGCCTTGACATCGATCTTTGTTAGCACGCCAAATCCCTGGTCTTTGAGCGCTGAGGTCACTTTCTCAAGGGCTTCGTCGTAAGGTAGTTCTATATGGATTTCGAAACCGATATCTTCTGTCATATTCATTTCCTTTGATTACGAAGGCTCACTGAGAAACGCCGTGGGGCTTCCTCCCGGCAATTCCTGGAGAACCATTACGAATGGTCTAATTTTTAGGACACCTATTAGATGCAGAAAATCTTAATTCGTTACGAAGTGCTCCTCTCGAGCTTCCGTCGCTTTTCCAACATCCATAAACCGAGTGACAGGACCACCCAAGCGACAAGTTGAGCGACGCGCAGGCCATTGTCCAGAGTAAGGCTGTCGCCGCGAAAACCTTCGAGAATGAGACGAGCTCCAGCACTCAGGGACAGGAATAGCCAGAACGTACTGCCTTCCCGCTTGGGGGTAGATTTTGAGCGTCCTTGTTTTTTTGGTAGAACTACCCAAAGGATGAGACTCGCCAAGAGAACCTCATAGATCTGTGTGGGGTGACGATTCAAACCCCACAGATGTATTCCCCATGGTAAATTTGTCTCCATCCCGAAGGCATCGCCTGAGGCGAAATGGGAGACACCCAAAGCGATAGACAGCACAGCGAACAGAGGGGTCAGCGCGTCTAAACTGGGCCACAGTGGCAAATTCTTTCGATTGGCGTAGATCAGGGCCGCGAATATGCCAATCACGGCGCCCCCAATCGGGTCCAACAAAGCAGGGTTGAGTGAGATCAGGCTGAGGGGGCTGTTGATGAAAGCCTGCGAATATTGCATTACATAACTCAATCGCGCTCCAATAATCCCTGCAATTAAGGCCGTGAACGTTAGATTGTAGATATCATTCGCATTGGACTTAAAACGCGGCGCCAGCCGTTCGGCAAGTGTCAACCCTAACCAGATCCCCAGTAGGATTGCCAGTCCCGGGGTTTGCAGGGCGAAGGGTCCGATTTGCAAGATGGGCAGCATCAGGGAACCTCCTGGAGCAAATTCTCGACGCGGGTTTGCAGCAGCGCTTCTGACATGGGCCCGCCAATGACGATCTCCTCGATAATGCCCTCACGATTGACGAAAAAGGAGGTCGGCAAAGAACGGAGTTGGTAGGAAGCTGAGACCTTTCCGTCTACATCCATCAGGATGGGGAAGGTCAGATTATGCTCTGAAACGAAGGCTGCTGCGTTGGATGGATTATCCTGATTGGTGGCGTTGACTGCCAGAATTGTGAAGCTGCCTGAGCCTGAGTATTTCTCGAAAATGCGCTGCATGGCGGGCATCTCAGCCCGGCACGGTCCGCACCAACTGGCCCATAAATTGATCAGGACAGGAGTGCCGCGCAATTCTGATAGCACGATGGTATCCCCATCCAAGGTCTGCAGGCTGAAGTCAGGGGCCAGAAATCCCTCTTGTGGGGCTGGGATCTGCCCTGAAGTCGTGGTGCCTGGGGGTGCCGCGCTGAACCATATCCAGGCCGAACCCAACAGGAGGATCAGGACATAAATGGGTATTCGATATTTTTTCACTACTGTATGCAAGCTTTTCTCCATTGGGACATACTCACTGCCCCCAGCTACCGACGTAAGGTTTTCCAGATTTAGGGGTGAGCGGGTGCATCGCACCCGCTCACCCCTAAATCTGTTGGATCACATCGGTGACTCTATCGGGGTCCTTTCTCATTTTACTCTAATACGGTGTTTAGAGATTCTTCATCTCTTTTCTTTATGATGATGCGACTCAATGAATCGTTACACGAAAGGAGGACTAAAATGATAATTAAAATGCTTGGTAGATCAGTGTTTTTATTGATGATTACCTTGACAATAGCAGCTTGCTCAGTATCGTCGGTAGATACAACTGTTGTCAACGAGACAGATGCTAGCGTCCAATCATCGAACGAATCGCCTACAGAATCTGGAGATCCTGAGGTCGAACAACAAGTGCCAGTTGCAGTCACTGAACCGAGTCAAACCCCGACCGAAATTCCTGCAGCTACGGCCACCGAAGTTTCTCCTACAGCGACTGAAACTGCCGTTCAGGCTCAAGTACCAACGCCGCGCGCTGATTTGAGCGCTACATCTCCTGGTGATGTCAATCTTACCTCGGGTGGGGTGCAACTGGTTGAATTTTTTGCTCATTGGTGACCGACCTGCCGTAATATGGCGCCCATCGTGCATGGGCTCGAAGCAGAATATTCAGGACAGGTCAATTTCGTCTATTTAGATATTGATGACCCCGCCAACGAAGAATTCAAACGTTATTTCGGGTTTCGCTACCAACCCCAATTTTTCCTGATCGATGGAGCAGGGAATATCTTGGGGCAATGGGCTGGAAGTGTTTCCGGTGAGGACTTTCGCCAGGCTTTTGAGAGTGCACTAGCGCAATAATTTTTGGCCTGTGCGCGAAATCTTTAAACCAAGATAGCGGGCTTGCGCAGCAAGCCCGCTATCTGGGTTTAAAGGAACCTTGACAATCTGGGTTTGATTAGGTACTATTCAAAAAGATACCCCGCCCCCCAGGGGGGGGTATGGAAAGGAGCCACGTAGATGAAGCATGATGAAGCGTTACACCGCCTGAAGAACGTCGAAGGGCACGTGCGCGGTATCCAGAAGATGATCGAAGAAGATAAATACTGCATCGATGTTATCCAGCAGATTCACGCCGCCCAGGCAGCCCTCAATAAGGTCAGCAGCATGATCTTAGAGGGACACCTCAACTCTTGCCTGATCACCGCAGTGCGCGGTGATGACCCCGAAGATCGCGAGCGCGTTCTGCAGGAAATTGCCGATGTCTTCGAGGCTGCCACTAAGGTTTAACTTTTTAAGGAGTTACACATTTGAAGTGGATTGAGCTGGCCCAGCCATTTTCTAATTGTTTTAATATCGAATAAGGAGAAAATTATGACGACCGTAACCTACAATATTCCTAATATCAACTGTGGACACTGTGTCCACACCATCACTATGGAAGTTGGTGACCTCGAGGGCGTTCAGTCCGTCGAGGCGAGCGCTGAGAAGAATATTGCCACCGTTGTTTTTGATACACCTGCCACTGAGAGCGCCATCAAGGACTTGTTGGCTGAGATCAATTATCCGGTTGTTGAGTGATGATGCTCTAAACTGGTAAAGAGCGGGGTGGGCGATTGAACACCCCGCATTTGTTTATTGGTGAAAGGATTTTCGTATGTGGTACGGACACGGATTTGGATGGGGTGGCATGATCTTTGGGGGAGCGATGATGTTGATCTTTTGGGGCAGCTTGATCGCCCTGATCTTCTGGGGAGTGCGGTCTCTAATTTCCCATAATGGCGATCGTCAATCTCGCACCGGTATAGCTCCCCTGAGCGCACGTGAGATCTTGGATCAGCGCTACGCCAGTGGCGAGATCACGCGCGATGTATATGAGTCGATGAAGATCGATCTGGCAAGTTGAAATATGTCTGAAACCAAGCAACTCACTTTGCCTATTACCGGTATGACCTGTGCCAACTGTGTGGCAGCTGTCGAGCGGAACATCAAGAAAGTGGATGGCGTTCAGGTGGCTAATGTCAACCTCTCGTCTGAGCGCGCCACCATTGAGTACAACCCTGATCAGGCCGGTCTGGATGACTTTTTGAATCGCATCGATCGGGCAGGATATGGGATTGCCAGCGGCGAAGCTGATTTCATGATCCAGCGTATGAGCGATGACAATGACGCTCGCCGATTGGAGAATGCGCTCTCAAGCAGGGAAGGTGTCACGCAGGCGCAAGTCAATTTCACCACCGAACGCGCCCGTATCGAGTACATCCCCACCATTGCTTCTCAGGCTGAATTGCGTCAGGCCGTTAAGGAGGCTGGTTTCGATGTCGTCGTTCTGGGTGGAGAGGCCGAGGACGCTGAGCGCCTGGCTCGTGAAGCTGAGATTGCTCAGCAGCGGCACTTGTTGGCGGTGGGGTTGGTCTTCACGATTCCGTTATTCTTGTTCTCGATGGGGCGCGATTTCAATCTGCTGCCCATGTGGGCACATCAACCTTGGGCAGTCTGGTTGATGTTTGCCTTGGCGACTCCCGTCCAGTTCTATGTGGGCTGGCAGTATTACGTTGGGGCTTTCAAATCCCTGCGCAACCGTTCGGCCAATATGGATGTTCTCATAGCAATGGGATCGTCGGTGGCCTATTTCTACTCGCTGGTGATCTTGTTAGGTTTGCTCCCGGGACACGTTTATTTTGAGACCTCAGCAGTGATCATTACTTTGATCAAAGTGGGCAAGTTCTTGGAAGTACGCGCCAAAGGACGTACCAGTGAAGCGATCAAAAAATTGATGAGTCTGCGCGCCAAGACTGCCAGGATCGTTCGTGATGGGGATGAGATCGAAATCCTATCCGACGAAGTTGTGGTCGGTGATGTAGTGATCGTGCGTCCTGGGGAGAAGATTCCCGTCGACGGAGTGGTAGTCGATGGGCGTTCATCGGTTGATGAGTCCATGCTAACGGGCGAGTCTTTGCCCGTTGAGAAAGGCCCAGGAGATGCGCTGGTGGGCGCCACTCTCAACAAGATTGGGCGCCTCAAGTTCGAAGCCACCAAGGTCGGTAAGGAAACCGCCCTATCGCAGATCATCCGCCTGGTGGAGGAAGCGCAGGGCAGCAAGGCCCCTATTCAAAAATTGGCCGATCAGGTTTCGGCGATATTTGTGCCAGCTGTAATAGGGATCGCCGCTGTCACTTTCCTGATATGGTATTTCCTGATTCCCATAGCGCCAACCGCAGAGGTCAGCCTGTTCACTCGAGCGCTGATCAACATGGTGGCAGTGCTGGTGATTGCCTGTCCCTGTGCCATGGGATTGGCGACCCCCACCGCGGTGATGGTCGGTACTGGCAAAGGCGCTGAGATGGGTATCCTGCTCAAATCCAGTGAAGCCCTCGAGCGTGCCGGTCGCCTCACTACGGTAGTGCTGGATAAAACTGGCACGATCACGAAGGGACAACCCGCGGTAACTGACGTAGTGGTCAGTAGTAATTGGTCGGTGGACAGTGGAGATGAATTGCTGCGATTGGCGGCCTCCGTAGAACAAGGTTCAGAACATCCTTTGGGTGAGGCAATCTGGGCCGAGGCCGGAAACCGTTCCCTGAGGCTCAGCCAGCCCGAAGGCTTCTGTGCCGAAGTTGGCTATGGGGTCGAGGCGCAGGTGGATGGTCATCAAGTCCTGGTCGGCAATCTGCGCATGATGAAGGCCCGCGAATTGTCCCTCAACGGCCTGGAGCACGAGGCCGAGCGCCTACAATCCGAAGCTAAAACCGCCATGATGGTGGCCATAGATGGGGATGTGCGCGGCGTGATCGCTGTTGCCGATACAGTAAAGGAAGGTTCTGGCGAGGCAATCTCCCACATGCGAGAGATGGGGTTGCGTGTAGTCATGATCACTGGAGATAACCAACATACGGCGAAAGCGATTGCCCGACAGGTTGGAGTCGACCAGGTGCTGGCGGAGGTTCTTCCTGGCGACAAGGCTGCGGAAGTGAAAGCATTACAGGAAAGTGGTGGGGTCGTTGCGATGGTTGGCGACGGTATCAACGACGCACCGGCCTTGGCTCAGGCTGATGTTGGGATTGCTATCGGCACCGGCACGGATGTGGCTATGGCCGCTGCACCAGTGACACTGATCAGCGGCGATCTGCGGGGTGCGCCGAAGGCCATCGCGCTCTCCCGGAGAACTTTGAGGACAATAAAACAAAACCTGTTTTGGGCCTTCTTCTATAATGTCATCCTGATCCCTGCGGCTGCGGCTGGATTCCTCAACCCCATGCTGGCTGCTGGAGCGATGGCATTTAGTAGTATCTTCGTCGTTACGAATAGCCTGCGTTTGCGACGTTATCGGTTGTAACTTGGTAATTTGTGGGTATGGGGGCGTGGTTTGAACGCCCCCATACCCACAAATTTTATACTTTCACAAGGAGCGTTAATTTATGTCTATATTGGTAGGTAAGCGATCTTTGTTCGTCATTTCTCTATCTATTTTATTGGGGCTGGTGCTAGCCGCGTGCGGGGGAGCTGCTGATTTGAAAGTCGGCGATCCCGCGCCTGATTTTGCCATGCAATCGGTGGACGGAAAACAGGTATCCCTTGTAGATTTTTCTGGGAAGCCCATCCTGCTCTATTTCCATATGGCGATGGGCTGACCACCTTGCATGCAGCAGATCGTCGATCTGCAAAACGATCCGGCTTTTCAAGCCTTGAATGTCGAACTTGTGAGCGTCGCTTTTGATTCGGCCATCGAGCAAGCTCAGGGCGTAAAGGAATATGGCATCCAAAATACTGCCATGCTGGTCGACGCTGACCATTCAGCGTCTGAGGCATATGATGTGCTCCAGTGGGCGGTAGGCACCGGGGAGCCTGGACATACCTTTGTCCTGGTCGATGCCAATGGGATAGTTGTTTGGATCCAGGATTATGGACATCCTGATAACCGCGGAGTGATGTATGTTCCAATTGAAGAACTAACGCGTGAGGTGAGCACCCATCAAAAATAGCTGACGCCAAACCAATGTTTTGGAAATGATCCCCCTTCCCTGTTTCATAAGAGAACAGAATGGGGGTGCATAGCGGGGAATGGTAATTAAAAAAAATGACATACCCTTTATAGTTTTAGGACTTACGCAGTTCAGCGAGAAAATGGTTGGGAAAAGGGGGTGGGGGTTACGCCCCCACCCCCTTTTCCCAACCAAATCTGCTTCAAGTGTGTAACTCCTTAATTTATTTGAGGTATGTTATGTATGTTTTCAACCAACAAAATTGTAATTCACACAGATTAACGCAGCAATACCCAAAGGGTATAATTTCTCAGTGACTCAATCAATTTCCAGCCAAGGAGCACGGTATGAAGGTTTTAACCCTCATAGAAGACTCTCCAGATTTTCAGCGATTTGCCAGCCGACTGGAACAAGAAGGGTACCAGGTTGTCCAGGCCAAGGACCAGAAAGAAGCCTTTGGTCATCTACTAGATGATCAGGTTCACTCTGCTGTCATAGATTTCGATCTCGCCAGTGCAGAACTTGTTCGGAGAATTCGCGAAGTTGGGATTTCTGATTATATTTATGTCTTTGGTTTACTTTCTCCTAATGCATCTCAAGATACAAATCGTAAATCTGGATTTCTGGCAGATGAATATATTGTCAAACCCATGGAGCCTGATGAGCTGATCGCGCGTTTGGTCGTTGTCGACCGATATCTTAAGACGCTAACCGATATTCGCTCCAGGCAGAAATTCCCGGAACCAATCCGGGACGCGGTCACAGGTACCTTTAGCCAGATCACAATTCATGAACTGCTCACCACCGAGGTCAGTCGCTCGCGCAGGACGCGCAAGAATTTTGTCTTAGCTATATTGGTCCTGGATGATGCCAGTAGTTTGCATGTGCAGCATGGAGAGAAGATTCTCAACAAGGCCTTGACTCAGGTTGCCCTTAAGATCTGGGCTAGTGTGCGGGCATATGATTTGATTGGCCGGTGGGGAGAAAGCGGATTCATGTTGATACTTCCAGAAACCATGCTTTCAGGTGCCTCAGTAGTTGTGGAGCGTATCCGCGAGAATGTCGGAAGCGTTCCACTTCAAGTCAGCGATGATCAACAGATCAAATTGAGTGCTAGCATGGGCGTTATCCAGGCCAGCGCGGGTGAATTCATACCAGTAGACGATCTGATCACAGAGGCTGAAAACTCTCTGGCCAAAGCGGTAAAGATCGGTGCCAACCAGATTGTTTTTGCCTGGGATTCGTGAGTTTTGAATCGCTTGATTAGCGTGTAGAAGGATATTCATGGAAGTATTGATCGTTGAAGATGATCGAGTGTCTCGAAAATTGCTTTCTCGAACTTTGAGCAAGATGGATTACAACGTTATCGAGGCCAAGGATGGAAAAGAAGCCTGGGAGATTCTGCAAAGAGATCCCATCCAGTTAGTGATCACAGATTGGTTGATGCCAGAAATGGATGGATTGGATCTCACGCGTCTCATTCGTAAAGCCGAACTGCCCAACTATGTCTATGTGGTCATTCTTACCAGCCAGGAGGGTATCGACAATGTCATTGACGGGCTGGCAGCTGGAGCCGATGATTACCTGGTAAAACCCTTCAACCCGCGTGAATTAAAAGCTCGCTTGAAAATTGGAGAGCGCGTTCTGGATTTGGAGCAGCGTCTCAAAGGCGCACACGAAAAAATGCACGCTCTGGCTATGCTTGATGAGTTGACCAATATCTGGAACCGACGCGCGTTTTACAGTCATGCCCTGAGTGAATTAGAGCGTTCAGATCGCGAAAACCTATGTTTGTGCATCATTATGTTGGATATCGACCACTTTAAGTCTGTCAACGATCGGTATGGCCATTTGGTGGGCGATCAGGCATTAAAAATGGTCGCAGACACACTAAAAGCCAATATTCGTGAATATGATCGCGTAGGAAGGTGGGGTGGCGAAGAGTTTGTCGTGATCTTGCCCTCGACAACGCTCAAAGAGGCGACCACGATTGCCGAACGCCTGCGCGTGAAAGTCTCATCGGCGCAATTGGCATTGGAAAATTATCCCGGAGAGGCGCTTAAATTACAAATTAGCTTAGGTGTAGCCGGTACTAGGGGTGGCGAAGGTGTAAATTTGGATACCCTGGTTGATCGCGCGGATGAAATGCTATATCAGGCAAAAGAAAAGGGCAGAAATCAGGTATGTGCATTTATGTAGGTAATAATTTTGGTTGAAAAGGATTAGGTGTGCCCGATGCACAAAATTGACCAATGGCTAATGAAGAACCGAGTTGTGTTGACAGTACTAATCTGGCTCTTCTATCTTGGTTTCTTAATTCCATTTCATGGTCTTATTTCTGGGACGACGACGATGTTCGTCGTTTTCCCCGTTATCATAACTGCGTGGCTTTTTGGGGGCGGGGCTGGATTACTTGCAGGGTATGGATCCTTTACAATCCTCGTGCTCCTAAGGATATGGGAAACGGGGATCGATCTTAGCAATTTTTTCAGAGACATTATCTTCGGTATTTTGATGTCCGCGTTGGTGGGGTGGATAGTTGGCCGAATGAGCGAAATGCGAAATGCGCTTATTGAAGAACTCGCAATGCGGAAGGAAGCCCAACAGAACCGCCGTTTGAGCGAAAGACGCTATCGAGCGTTATTCGAAGATGCTCCCATTTCCCTGTGGGAAGAAGATTTTTCTGAAGTCAAGCGCTTTGTCGATGGAATTATGGCGAATGGCGTTGGCGATTTTGAATCCTACCTCAATGAGCATCCTGAAGTGATCGAACACTGCATCACAATGGTCCAGGTTATCGATATCAATCGTACTACGCTGGATATGTTTGGGGTGCAAGATAAAGAACAGCTTTTGGGCAATCTCGACCAGATCTTTGGCGCGGATTCCGTCGAAATTTTCAGGCAAGAAATGATTGCCATATCGAAGGGGGATCTCATTTTCGAGAGTGAGGGTGTGAATTACAACCTCGATGGTGAGAAGATCAACGTGCATGTGCGCTGGTCTGTTGCGGAGGGATATGAAGACACCTTAGAGCGGGTTTTAGTCTCGATCATCGATATCACCGACCGTGTGCGTTCAGAAATTGAAGTCAAACGACAAGAGCAATATTTCAAAACCTTGGTGGACTCTAATCCCATCGCCGTAGTGATCTTGGATTTGGATAAGAACATCATTGGAGGCAATCCGGCTTTTGAAGGGTTGTTCGGGTATTCGATCTCAGAGGTGATCGGCCAAAACCTCGATGAGTTGATTGTTCCCGAGGATGATTATCGGCAAGCCTATCAAGATACCCAAAGCGTAAGAGATGGCGAAAGTGTCAGGCGTGTCGTTCGGCGCCAACATCAAGATGGCACCATTGTAAATGCAGAAGTTTTAGGTGTTCCCGTTGTTGTGGATGACGAACAAATCGCAATCCTGGCTTTGTACCATGATATCAGCGACCTGCTTCGGGCCAAGTTAGAGGCAGAATCGGCAGCTGAGACGAAGGCCAATTTTCTCGCCAATATGAGTCATGAGATCCGTACTCCGCTGAATGCCATCATTGGTATGACCGGATTGTTGCTGGATACCGATCTGAGCTCCGAGCAGGGCGATTATGCCGAAACAGTGCGCAATAGCAGTGACGGTCTATTATCGATAATCAACGATATTCTGGATTTTTCCAAGATCGAAGCAGGTAAGCTCGAACTAGAAAAAGAACCCTTCAATATCCGCGATGTTATCGAAAGCGGCCTGGACCTACTGGCTACCAAAGCCGCCGAAAAAGATCTCGAGATCGCGTATTTAATTGAGAGCGATGTCCCAGTTGCTGTCTCGGGGGACGCAACTCGAATACGCCAGGTATTGGTAAACCTGCTCAGCAATGCGGTTAAATTTACTGGACAGGGTGAGGTCGTTACGCGTGTTACCAGTGAGCCATTAGATGATGATCTTCATCGATTGCATGTCTCTGTTCAGGATACCGGCATCGGAATTCCGGAAGATCGCATGGACCGGTTGTTTGCATCATTTAGCCAGGTCGATGCTTCCACGACGCGCAAATTTGGTGGTACTGGTCTAGGATTGGCGATTTGTAAACAATTGGTAGAGCTGATGGGAGGTGACATTTGGGTCGATAGTGAAATTGGAAAAGGTAGCACTTTCCATTTTACAATTGTCGCTCCAGCTGTACCCGGAATACACAGAGTGGATATCCAGGAAGCGCACCAATGGCTGAAGAACGCCCGGGTTTTGATTGTCGATGATAATGCGACTAACCGTCTGATCCTGATCCGTCAAACGAAATCTTGGGGAATGCTGCCACGCGCCGCAGCCAGTGGAGCTGAAGCGTTAGCATGGATAAAGGATGGGCAGCAATTTGATTTTGGTATCTTGGATATGCAAATGCCCGAGATGGATGGTGTGATGTTGGCATCCGAGCTCCAACGTCAAAGGGAAGCCAATGAAATTCCATTAATCTTACTGACCTCCTTGGGCGGATTAGAAGAAGTGCCAGAACAGGTGAAATTCGCAGCCCGGTTGACTAAGCCTATCAAATCCTCATCGCTCTATGATGCGATCGCAACCGCGATGAGCAATAAGGTGCAGGTAAAACGGGATGAACCCGCGCAAAGTCAAATCGTTTTTGACGAGAACATGGGGACTCAACACCCCCTGCACATATTGCTGGCAGAGGATAATCTCATCAACCAGAAGGTAGCCATACGGATCCTCGACAAATTGGGCTATCGAGCAGACCTTGCTGCCAATGGACTGGAAGTTTTGACGGCCTTGGAACGACAGCATTATGATGTCATTCTCATGGACGTACAGATGCCTGAAATGGATGGTGTGGAGACGACAAGGCGGATCTTGGATGAGATCCCGGATGATGAACGCCCGCGCATCATCGCCATGACTGCCCACGCCATGGAGGGCGACCGCGAGCGATACTTGGGGATTGGGATGGATGATTATGTAAGCAAGCCCATCCGATTGGAGAATCTAATTTCAGCCCTGATGCGCTGCACCCCTCATACTGTTATTAAGGGGACCTGATGCAACGACAACTTGAACCATTAACTTCCAAAGCTCGCTTCGGATTGTATGGGATTCTATTGGGGTTATTATTCATCGTAATTGCAACGCTACTTAGATCCGTTACCCTCGATTTGCCCGTCGGGATTGACAATATCGCCCTTATTCATAAATCGGATTCACTTTTTTGGGTGATTGACCCCTTACCAGTAATACTTGGGGTTCTGGGCATATATATCGGTGCCCGCGAACAGAGTCTTGAAAAAATTTCCCATCAGCTTGAAAACCGGGTTGTGGCACGTACTCGGGAGATCAAAGAAAGCTATAAGCGGCATGATGTCATCAATGCTCTTTTGCGGCTATCGTTGGATAGCTTACCATTGGAAGAGCAGTTGGGGTATGCACTCGATATTCTGCTAAGCACATCGTGGCTCAAGCTTCAAAACAAGGGCGCGATCTTCCTGGTTGACGAGGACCAACCCAACCATTTGGAATTAGAAGTTCATCGTAATCTCGACCAATCCATGTTGACGATGTGTCAGAGCGTTCCTTTTGGGTATTGTTTATGTGGGCGTGTAGCAAGAGATGGGGAATTCTTGCACTCAGAGCACAATGCTGAAAACCATGAAAATTGGGTTGAAGGGATGCACGCTCATGCACATTATCATTTGCCAATAATGCTTGACAAGAAGGTCAAGGGCGTCGTAGTTCTCTACCTGGAAGAAGGGCATCAGAAAAATTCAGACGAAGTCGACTTCTTGAATGCTGTTGGAGATACGATCGCGGGAATGCTTACCCGATTTGAAGCCGAACAGCAGCTTCGTATGCAAAGTACTGTGCTGCAAGCCGCCGCCAATGCAGTCGTTATATCAGATAAGAATGGCATAATCCAATGGGTGAATCCTGCATTTACAATGATCACCGGATATACCTACCGAGAAGCGATAGGCGCGAAAACCAGTATTATTGGATCGGGTCTGCATGATGAAGCGTTTTATAAGAATTTGTGGCACACAATTCAAAGCGGAGATGTGTGGCACGACGAAATAACCAACCGGCGTCGTGATGGCAGCATCTATATTTCTGACCTGACAATTACTCCAATCGTTGGTGCTGATGGCCAAATCGATAAGTTTGTTGCTGTTCAACAAGAAATCACCGAGCGCAAACGAGCTCAAGAAGAGGTCTTGCGCCAAAAGCAGTATTTTGAAACTCTCATCCAGGCCAGCCCGATCGCAGTGGTCATTTTAGATTTGGAATATCTGGTTGTCGACTGCAATCAGGCTTTCGAGGAACTTTTTGGATACTCAAAATCCGAAGTGATTGGCAATAATATTGACAACTTGATCGTTCAAGAAGATGATTATAACTCGGCTGTCCAGAACTCTCTAGATGTCGGAAAAGGAAAGCGAGTTCATCAAATTGTCCACCGTAAGCGTAAAGATGGCTCGCTGGTCGATGTAGAGATGTTTGCTCTACCGGTGAGAGTGGATGGTGAGAAAGCAGCCCTGTTTGCTCTTTATCACGATATCTCTGAACTTGTCAAAGCGCGACAAGATGCTGAAGCTGCTGCCAATACCAAGGCCGATTTCCTTGCCAATATGAGCCATGAAATTCGTACCCCACTCAATGCCATTATTGGAATGACGGGATTACTTTTAGATACACCACTCTCCTCTGAGCAGCGTGAATTTGCCCAGACCGTGCGTACGAGTGGCGACAGCTTGCTTTCTATTATCAACGCTATTTTAGATTTCTCGAAAATCGAAGCTGGAAAACTCGAGCTAGAGCAACAACCATTTATCCTCCGTGAGGTTGTCGAAACCAGTCTAGACCTGATCACATCAGAAGCCCATGAAAAAGGCCTTGAGCTAGCCTATATCCTGGATGCAGACACTCCAACTGCCATCGTGGGTGATGTCACTCGTGTACGGCAGGTTTTGGTCAATCTTCTGGGAAATGCGGTCAAGTTCACTGAAAAAGGCGAAGTGGTAATTGGAGTTGAAGGGTGCGCACGCAATGATGGCCTTTATGATATCGAATTTTCAATTCGAGATACGGGCATTGGTATCCCTGCAGATCGGGTAGATTCCCTCTTTCAATCCTTTACACAAGTGGATGCATCTACTACTCGTAAGTATGGCGGCACAGGGTTGGGTCTGGCAATCAGCAGGCAATTGGTTGAGCTGATGGAGGGCAAAATTTGGGTAGAAAGTGAGGTCGATAAGGGTAGCACATTCCACTTTTTGATTCCTGCCGCCCCGGCACCGGGCTACCAGACAATCGAGAGCCGTCAAGCCCCTGAAGTACTATCTAATCTGCGTGTGCTGATTGTCGATGATAATGCTACCAATCGACTGATTTTAATTCGCCAAACAAAAGCATGGGGTTTAAAGCCGCGCGCTGCATCCAGTGGCCAGGAGGCTTTAGAGTGGATTGGAGCTGGCGAGCGATTTGATCTCGCTATCTTGGATATGCAAATGCCAGAGATGGATGGTGTTATGTTGGCCAGGGAACTGCGCAAAATCCGGGGCTCCGAGTCCATGCCTTTGATCCTGTTTTCATCCCTGGGTGGCCTGGAACGAATCCCGCAGGATATCGACTTTTCTGCACGTCTCAGTAAACCGATCAAACCCTCGTTACTCTATGATGCCATTGTCAGTGTGATGAGCCATCAAGAAGATTTGCCCACAGTGGTCCATTTACAAGAAGATGAAGTTCCCTTCGAGCAAGTCATGGGAGAACGCCATCCCTTACATATCTTACTTGCAGAGGATAACCTGGTAAATCAGAAAGTCGCATTGCGAATCTTGGAAAAGTTGGGCTATCGTGCCGATGTGGCTGCCAACGGACTGGAAGTCTTAGAGTCACTCGAACGCCAGCACTATGATGTGGTCTTGATGGATATTCAGATGCCTGAGATGGATGGGGAAGAGGCCACGCGCCAAATATATGAGAAATACCCGCAAAATCACCGGCCCCGGATTATCGCCATGACGGCCCACGCCATGGAGGGGGATCGTGAGCGCTACCTGAGCCAGGGCATGGACGACTACGTCAGTAAGCCGGTGCACGTGCAAGAACTGGTCAAAGCCTTAGAGCATTGCCAACCACACAGGTAATGCAGCAATAATAGAATCTCCCTTGAAATCGTATCTGGGGTCGTCTCCAGATACGATTTCAAGGAAAGTCATTTAATATATGGGGGTTTTTGCTGAACCCGGTATTTTCTAGGGGGAGGGCAGATTGAA
>CAYTKR010000084.1:0-22947 GCA_964438295.1 uncultured Anaerolineales bacterium | reverse complement strand
CCGAATTCAAAGGCCATTTGGGCGAGAGAAATTTTGAGTTTCATTCGATTTTTTTTTTACCACGAAGGGCACGAAGAGATATTTAAAATTTTTGCTTCGTGAAACTTTGTGACCCTTGGTGACCTTTGTGGTTCTCCTATTGTTCCTTTCAGAAGCTAAACTTCTCTGCCCCTCCGGGGGTACTTCGCAAAGAAGTTTAGCTTTTCCCAGTTGTGATCGGCCGTTCAGGGTCGGCGATCCAATGACTCCAGGAGCCGGCATACAAGCGCGGCATCCCTAATCCAGCATGGAAATATGCCAGGACATTGTGTGCTGCAGTAACTCCCGACCCACAGTAGAAAATCAGTCGATCAGGAGTAGTATTCTCAAACAACACGTGGAACCTGCCCTTGAGAAATTCCTTCAGGGCAAAGCTGCCTTCAATATCCAGATTGCGCTCAAAATGGTAATTCAGCGCACCGGGAATATGCCCGGCCACAGGATCGATGATTTCTTCTTCACCGCTGAACCGCTCGGGAGCGCGCGAGTCGATCAGCTTATATGTTGAATCACCGAAATGAGTCAAAATATCGCCAGCTGACACAACCAGATCATGGTTCACTTCGGGTTTGAACTCTTTGGCCTCAGGTGAAGGCATTTCAGCATGGGTCGGATGACCCTCACTTTGCCACCGGGGCCAGCCCCCATCTAAAACTGCAACATCCTGATGCCCGACCCATTTCAGCAACCACCACAAGCGCGCCGCGATGGCACCGCTGCGGTCGTCATAGACCACAACCTGCAAATCGTTAGCGATTCCCCATGACGCCAGTTTTTCAGCAAACATGTCCACGGAGGGAAGAGGATGACGTCCGGTCACACCGGGCACCACTGGACCAGACAGGTCTTCATCTACATGAGCGTAGATCGCGCCAGGGATGTGTGAATCTCGATAATCGCGGCGACCTTTTTCGGTGTCATCCAGCCAGAAGCGGCAATCGACGATCACCCATTGCGGGTCATCCAAATGCGATAGAAGGTCAGCAGTGGAAATCAGTGTCTCGTAGCTCATAGTGGGATTCTATCATGAGCGATGGCGTATAATACAGCTATGGATTTTTCATCTATCCGTATCAACCCTGATCGTTTTAGGAACAATTTCGAAGCCATCTCCCAGATCGGAGCCACGCTTGATGGCGGTGTTCACCGTCCGGCATTCAACCCAGTCCATCTCGAGGCGCGGGTATGGTTCCAGGAAACTGCCGAGGCTGCCGGTCTGGAGTTCCGTATCGATAGTGCGGGCAACCACTCGGCTTTGTTGCGCTGTGCCGACCCTGGCACTCCTACGCTGCTGCTGGGCTCACACCTGGACTCGGTACCCAATGGCGGACGCTTCGATGGCGCCATCGGGGTGCTGTCGGCTCTGGAGGTACTGCAAACCGTCAAGGATGCCAAACTAGAATTGCCCGTCAACCTGGAAGCCATCGACTTCAGCGATGAGGAGGGCACCTTCCATGGCTTGTTGGGCAGCGAAGCCTTGGCTGGCAAATTAGAGCCCGAGGTATTGCTCGAGCCGCGCGGCGGCAGAGATGCATTTCTCAGAGGTTTATCGGATGCAGGGTTGACCGAAGAAGGATTATTTGCTGCGCAACGTGATCCGGCGAACCTGGCAGGCTACCTGGAAGTGCATATCGAACAGGGCAGCCGCCTGATCGACGCCAAGGCAGATATTGGCGTGGTCACTGCTATCGTGGGGATCAATTCCTATCGTCTGACTTTCCTGGGCCGCGCCGACCATGCCGGTACGACACCCATGGATGCGCGCCTTGATGCCGGACAGGGGGCGAGCGCATTTATCTTGTCAGCCCGAAAGCGCGTAATGGAATATTTCCCTGGATGCGTGGTCAACGTGGGCGCAGTGACCTTCGAGCCGGGAGCCTTCAACATCGTTCCAGAACGAGCCAGCTTATCCTTGGAATTTCGGGCGCCGGATGCAACGACGTTCGAGAGGCTAGAAATAGCCCTGCTCGAACTCGCCAGCGATGAAGCCCAACGATTTGGATTGGTCTTGGAAACTGAATACCTGGGAAAACACGATCCGTCACCCATGAGCAAAGTCGTGCAGGCTGCATTTCATAATTCGGCTGAAACGCTGCATCTCAAATCTATCTCGCTGGCCTCTTTTGCCGGGCACGATGCTCAATCCATGGCCTCAATTTGCCCAGCAGGGATGATCTTTATCCCCTCCGTGGGTGGTGCCAGTCACTCGCCGCGCGAGTTCACTGAGTGGCAGGATTGTGTCCATGGGGCCAATGTACTGTTGCAGGCGGCGTTGAACCTGGCGAGCAGATAAGCAGAATCTGAAAGATGTGTTACATATCCAACTAAAGAATTTGTACACGGACCACTCGGATTCTCACGGATATCAAGTGAACTATTTAAAATATCCGTGTGCATCCGTTCAATCCGGGTACCATATTCTTTCTTCTTTTTCACCGATCGTCTCAGGAGTGTCTTGAATGAAAGTCAATCTCAAACTGTTCTTTGAACACATGTACCACAGCCTGTTCAAATCGAATGGGACTCCTGGCCGACTTTCACCGAAGCGCTTCCTCTTTGTGATCTTCGTCCTTTTTGCCTACCCCATCTGGGTTATCAGCCTGCGCACGGCCTACCTGCTGGACATTATCTTTTACCCCGAATACATGCAGCAAGAGATTGAACAGCCCATTTTCATTGTGGGCAACTACCGCTCTGGGACGACATTCCTACATCGGCTGCTGCTGAAGGATAAGCAGTTCACAAGTTTTAAAGCCTATGAGATCTATGTCACGCCCTCGATTGTGCAGCGTAGATTGCTGCAGTGGATCTTGTGGTTGAATTCCTTTATCGGCAACCCCATCCGTAAAGTTGTCGACGCATTGGAAAACTATACCGGTAAGTTCGCTCATATTCACAATATCCGTCTCAACGAAGCCGAAGAAGATGATCAATTACTCTTCCACATCTGGTCGACGTACAGCTTGCTGGCTTTCTTCCCATTCCCCAAATTGATCAAACGATATATCTATTATGATGATAAAGCTTCCGACAAAGACAAAGCGCGCGACATGACCTACTATCATGATGTGCTCAAACGGCACATCTACGCTTCGGGTGGCAAGCGGTTGATCTCCAAGAACCCACCGCAATCTTCCAAAGTGCGCACGCTGCACCAGAGATTCCCCGACGCCAAGTTCATAAACATTGTGCGCAATCCCCTACAGGTGATCCCCTCGTCCATTAGCTTGTTCTCCGCCCATTGGCAAACCTATGGCAATCCTGAAACTGAATATGCCCTACAAGATACGATGATCGAGCAAGGCAAGTATTGGTACTTCTACCCGCATCAATATCTCAAACGATTGCCATCTGACCAATATATGATCATCCGCTATCGAGATTTGGTCGCTGACCCCAAAAAGACCATCGAAAACATCTACCAACGTTTTGGAATTCAGCTCAGCCGCGAGTATACGAATTCCTTGCTGTGCGAAGCCGAAAAAGCCAAAGAATTTAAGAGCAAGCATAAATACTCTC
Source organism: uncultured Anaerolineales bacterium (assembly GCA_964438295.1). GTDB lineage: Bacteria > Chloroflexota > Anaerolineae > Anaerolineales > UBA11858 > NIOZ-UU35. Next base: position 19,389 of record CAYTKR010000084.1, on the reverse strand, counting down.
TGAAGGCCATGGGGCTCAATAGAGGACGGATCGCTAAGGAATTTTCAGCAGCCGACCACCAATATCATTTCGACCTGAAGGAACAACTTCTCAATGCAGACAAAAGCTCCTAACCCGATCTCTTTTCTAGATGAATCTGAGCAACATCCTTTCATCGCCGCCTTCTTCGAGATCAGCCACCTGAAGCAGCTCTACAGACAGGGCTGGTTGAAGCGCGGCATTCCCCCTGAATATTGTGAGAGCGTCGCCGAACACAGCTATGGAGTGGCCATCCTGGCATTCTTCCTGGCAGAGGCCTACTACCCCGAGCTAGACCCTCTCAAAGTGCTGCGTATGGCCTTGATCCATGACTTCGGTGAGATCTATGCCGGGGACTTTACGCCAGGGGACGGAATCCCGCTAGATGAGAAGAACCAACTCGAGAGGGAGTCTGTTCAGCATGTATTCGGCAAGCTCCCCCAAGGGGATAAGTACATCCAGTTATGGGAAGAATTTGAAACGGGCACCTCACTCGAAGCGCAGTTCGTCCGACAAGTCGACAAACTGGAGATGGTGTTGCAAGCCAGTATCTACGAGCATCTGGGTTGGGATGGCCTGAATGAATTTTTCGACTGCTCAGGCTTGCAGATTTCATTGCCTGAACTCCATAGTTTAATCAAAAATCTCGAAAGGAAAAAATCATGATTGAAGTCGCCATAATGATTGAAGGACAAAACGGACTGAACTGGCCGCGTTGGCAGCGTCTGGCAACGGCGGTCGAGGATTTAGGTTTCGCCGGGCTATACCGTTCCGACCATTACACCAATTCCGGCCCGCCCGACAAAGAGTCATTGGAGTTGTGGACATCCCTGACTTGGCTGGCCAGCCACACCGAGCGCATCGAATTTGGACCCATGGTTACTCCGCTTTCGTTTCGAGACCCAACCATGACGGCGCGTATGGCCGCAGCGGTGGACGATCTTTCTGGGGGACGGCTGATCCTGGGCCTGGGGGCGGGTTGGCAAGAGCGAGAGCATACCAACTATGGTTGGGATCTACTAGACGTGAAGGATCGTTTTGCCCGCTTCGAAGAGGGGATCGAGATCATCATGCGCTTGCTGCGCAACGACGAGCCTTCCGATTTCGCTGGTGAATACTACAGCATCAAGGAAGGTATTTTGCTGCCGCGCCCCCAGCGCCCCGGAGGACCACCGATTTTGATCGGCGGCAATGGGCCTAAGCTGACATTGCCACTGGTGGCTCGATTTGCCACAGAGTGGAATTCGATCTACCTGCCCGTGGGGAAGTTCAAGGATCTCAACGTCCAGTTGGACGAAAGCCTTGCCGAACAGGGACGCCAGCCATCCGATGTGCGCCGCTCGATGATGACCGGCTGCGAGTTCGGACGCGATAAGAAAGAAGTCAAGAAAAAGGTCAAAGCCCGTACCCAGGGCAAATTCTCACCCAAAGAGTTGCACGAGCGCGGCCTGATGGTCGGCACGGCGGACCAAATCGTCGAGCAGCTGGGGGAGTTGTCCGAGGCGGGTGTACAGCGCGTCATGCTGCAGTGGCTGAATCTGGATGATATCGATGGTCTAGAGGCGCTGGCCAAGGGCGTGTTGCCGCAGTTGTAGCTTGGCAGATCTCAATTGTTAAGCTCCTCGCTCCGCTCGGAGTGCTTCGTAAAACCTGTTGGGTTTTACGAAGCATCCTTGACAAGGTCAGTCGGATTTGTTAGCATTGCGCCCGGTTAGATTGAACCGATACAATTATATACATGGAGAGCTAGCGGCTGGACCCCGATGCTTCGGGGTTACGAGGTAGAGGTTCCTCCCTTCGCATGGAGTGCTAATCCTGGCGCAGCCAGGAGAAAATCGAGCAGATCAGCGGATGCCTCTGAAGCCCCGTCATGGGCTTCGTTTCTCCCTTCCGAACGAGTTGGCGGTTGAAAACCATCTGGCGACAGATGAGACAAAGCCCCATCAATGGCACAGGTTTTGTTCGTTGGACCTGTTTTCAAGGAAGGGCTTGCCATAGCGAATTGAAGGATTATGGGCACGCCCGGGCGTGCCTTATTATTTTAAGAGACTAAAAGGAAGCATTATGGCGCATATTTTCCAAATCAACATTTCTAAAGGGGGCCTTCCCAAACTCCCTGTTCATAAGGCTCTGGTCACTACCCAAGGGGTAGATGGAGATCGCCAAAGAGACAAAAAGCATCACGGTGGACCTGAGAGAGCTTTATGTCTCTATTCTCTTGAACGCCTCTTAGAACTACAGTCCGAGGGCAATCCGATTTTTCCTGGGGCTGCGGGGGAAAATATCACCATCAAGGGTTTGGACTGGCCATCTCTCTCTCCTGGCGACAGGCTTCGCCTGGGGGACGATCTGACCATCGAATTCACGAGCCATACCGTCCCATGCCACAATCTTGAGCCCTATTTCCACGAGGGCAAATTCAGCAGAATTTCGCAAAAAACAAACCCGGGCTGGGCGCGCCTGTATGCGCGCGTCTTGCAACCTGGATATATCCAGATCGGCGATCAAGTAACCGTCATCAAGGAGGTTCCTGATGTCTAACCCAGAACGCAAAAAAAAGATCGAATCCTACGGCCAGGCGTATGATCTGCTCAAGGAAGCTATGGATCGCTTTCCCAAGGAGTCCTGGCACTACCGCCCTGCGCCAGACCGCTGGACTATTCACGAGATTATTATCCACGTTACCGACAGCGAGGCCAACAGCTATGTCCGCTGTCGGCGATTTATCGCCGAACCGGGCCAGGATCTCATGGCCTATGACGAAAACCAGTGGGCTAAAGCGCTCAACTACCTGGATCAAAATACACAAACATCGCTAGAGCTTTTCCGCTGGTTACGGCGTTCTTGCTATGAGTTGATTCAAACCGTACCCGAAGAGGTATGGAGCCACCAAGCTTACCATCCTGAAAATGGGAATATGACCATGGACGACTGGTTGGATACGTACGAAAGCCACGTGCGTGATCATGTCGCTCAAATGGAAGCGGTTTATCAACACTGGAAAGAATATGCCAACAAATAACACCTACCAACGCTACTACATCGAGACCAAACCAACACCAGATATCGTTCCCTGGCCAAACCGCTTTGATGTCAAGGTAGATCGCGTTCAACTCGCCAAGCTGCTGATCTCTGAGATCATCGAGCTGCGCGGCGACATGAAAGCAGTCACCAGCCGTCCATGTATGTATGGGGTTTTCTCTGGACCCGTGGGTGGATTTGCCCCTCGACCCGAGTATTGCGTGGGCTGCCTGCGCTGCACGACCCAGCACCCCGAGATGGTCACCGTTCTCCGTAATCCTGATCGAGAGCGGCTGGGCGACTCGTATTTCACAGCCAACTATGTCGATGCCGTGGCCTACGAAGCCGAAACAGGGAGCATTCCTGTCAAAGGCGCCGGATATCGGGGAGCATTCGGCGGGGAGGGCTGGGACGGCATGTGGACCGATATGTCCGAGATCGTACGCCCAACGCGCGACGGCATCCACGGGCGGGAGTTCATCTCCACGGTTGTGGATATCGGTGAGAAACCCAGTTATTTAGTGTTCAATGACGATGGTGAGATCAGCGGCTCGCAGCCGCGCATCCTTTCGATACCGGTGCCGTTCATTTATGACGCGCCCCCGCCCTCTGCAGCTTCACCAGCACTCTATGAGATATTGATGCAAGCAGCGAGTGAGACTCAGACGTTGGCAATGATGCCAGTGGACAGTGGTCAGTGGTCAGTGGTCGGTGAGCAGTTGCCATTATCGAACGTTGTTCCGCTGATAAAACTTGGGGAGGAGAACCAGCTCGAAGAACTGGGATTTTCACCCAAGATGATCGAAATAGAAATCTCAAATTCTCCAATATCCAACCCTTCGACTGGGCTCAGGGCAAGGCTCCAAACCCAATTCCCCGACACCATCATCGCTGTCCGCACGCCTTACGGAAATCCTGAAGCGCTGCTCGAGCTCTACGAGAACGGCGTGCGCGTTTTCCATTTGGTTGCCGACTTCCACGGGCGCGGCAAAGACGGCCGGTTCGTCATGGATCTGATCCGAGAAGCGCACATGGCCTTTGTGGAGGCAGGAGCCCGGGACGAGATCACCCTGATTGGCAGCGGCGGCATCATCGCTGCGGAACATGTCCCCAAGGCCATCATCACTGGGCTGGACTTGATTGCCCTGGATACACCCCTATTAGTGGCGTTACAGACCCATTTCGAGGGTGACTGCGCCGGCCGCCAGACCAGCCAGTTCCAAATGCCGAAGAATCTGCCCCTGGATTGGGGCATCCAACGCCTGAAGAACCTGACCGCCACCTGGCGTGACCAATTACTGGAAATCCTGGGAGCCATGGGCATCCGCGAGGTCCGCCGTCTGCGCGGTGAGATGGGACGCGCCATGTTCCAGGTCGATCTCGAGCGTGAGGCCTTTGCGGAGATTGAAGGATATTCGGAATAGACAGATGACCGAAGACAGAAGACCGCGGTCATCCGTCGTCCGTCCTCGGTCTCTATGGCAAAAACACAGATAGGAACAAATATGACAGAAACAACAGTCCATCTCCCGGCAATTGAGAAGCACATCCACCACTTACGCAAGGGATTCGACTACTGGCCATCATTGGAAAACGGCACCCCTCCTGCCCTGGGTGATTACCGCTGGCCGGCAGAATTGATCCTCTCAACCTGGTACCAAGCCGGGACGGGAGAGCCGCCTGATAACGAGTTGGAGTACCGCACCGGAGACTCCGGCGGCGGCTTCGATAATCTCGATTTCAAGGTCTTGCCTCAAGAACAGCAATTGCCCTCGGAAACCGAGGTCGATCTCTCCATCCCCCTCAACCGGCGCGGAACCGGCATCGAGCGCGAGATCGAAATCTCTGTGCCATGGTATGGCGGCGGGATGTCCTTCGGGTCGGTCAGCGAGCAAGTTATGCTGGCACGGGCCATCGCTGCCAAGGAGTGGGGCACTTTCACATCCACTGGCGAAGGCGGCTATCCTGATTCTCTGGTGGCGTATAAGGATGTCATCATCACCCAGATTGCCACGGGCATGTTCGGCGTGCGCGAGGAGACCATTCAACACGCACCGATCGTGGAATTCAAATATGCCCAAGGAGCCAAGCCAGGATTGGGCGGGCACCTGCTAAGCGATAAGACCACGGTCACCGTTGCAAAGATGCGCGAGAGCGTACCCTGGGTGAGCCTTTTCTCCCCCTTCCCCTTCCATTCGGTGTATTCAGTGGAAGACCATCGCAAGCATGTCGATTGGGTCAAGACCATTAACCCCGAAGCGCTGGTGTCAGTGAAGGTCTCCACACCTACGGATGTGGATATGGTCGCTGTGGGCAGCTACTACGCTGGGGCGCATATCGTGCATCTGGATGGCTCCTACGGCGGGACAGGCGCAGCCCCGGAGATTGCCAAGAAAAACATTGCTATGCCCATCGAGTTCGCCATCCCCAAAGTGCATAAATACTTGCAAGGCGAGAACATTCGCGATGAGGTCACTGTGATGGCCTCGGGTGGGGTGCGCACGGCCTATGACATCGCCAAAGCTATCGCCCTGGGTGCGGATGGCTGCATTCTTGGCACATCCGAGCTGATCGCCATCGGCTGCACGCGCTGCTCCAACTGTGAGCGCGGCCGCGGCTGTCCCTTCGGCCTGACTACCACCGATCCTGAGCTTTCGCTGTTGGTCAAACCCGAATGGGGCGCACAGCGCATCAGCAACCTGAACGCATCCTATGCAAAACAGCTGCGCGATATCCTGCGTCGCCTGGGACTGAAGAATATCCGCGACCTGCGCGGCCGCACTGACCTGCTGGTTTACAAAAAGTGATTTATGAGGAAAGCAGGAAGACAGGAATAAAATTATCCCTTTATGGTTTCCTGGCTTCCTAATAAAAGTGAATTATGGCAAATCGAGATTGGATACATAGCGTACTGACTTCCCGCAAAGGGCTAAAGCCTGAACAGGTCATCAATCGCGAGCAGGCGGCTGAGGGTGGTTGTGGGGTGATCGGCATCGCCAGTTCGGAGCAGATCGCTGGAAAGCATTTGCTCCAGGCTCTGACTCAAATGCGCAACCGCGGCAACGGCAAGGGGGGCGGGATCGCCGCAGTCGGGTTGGTAGCTGAGGAGTTCGACGTTACCCAACAGGTGCTGGAGGAAGATTACCTGCTGGTAGTGGCTTACCTGGACCCAGCGTCCCGGACAGAGGTGGAGGCATCACACATCTACCCCACCTTCAAGGTGGACCATATTCGAGAGCAACCCAATATCCCAGATCACCTTGCCCTGGAGGGGTTGGACGTACCTCCTCCGCAGGTGGTCCAATATTTTGTGAGGGTCAAAGCCGAGGTGGTGGAATCTTTCCGAGACGAACACGGTATGGCTGAAGCAGCCCAACGTGAAGTCGAGGACGAGATCGTCTATCAGAACACCTATCGACTGAATACCACTTATTACGCCTCGACCGGCGAAACGCGCGCCTTTGTGCTTTCGCACGGCAAGAATCTGCTGGTGCTAAAGATGGTTGGCTATGGGGATGATGTGGTGCGCTATTATCAACTCGAGGACATCCACGCCCATGTGTGGATTGGGCACCACCGCTACCCCACTAAAGGCCGCGTCTGGCACCCCGGAGGAGCGCACCCCTTCATCGGCATGAACGAGGCCCTGGTGCACAACGGCGACTTCGCCAATTATGCCTCGGTCAGCGAGTATTTGGCACAACGTAATATTTACCCGCTCTTTTTGACGGACACTGAGGTCTCGGTGTTGGTCTTCGATTTACTGCACCGCACCTACGACTACCCCATGGAGTATGTCATCGAAGCCCTGGCACCCACCACTGAGCGTGACTACACGCAGCTACCCGATGCCAAGAAACGTGTCTATGGCGCGCTGCAAGCCACCCACATGCACGGCTCACCCGATGGACCGTGGTTCTTCTTGATCGCTCAAGCCGCGCCTAAGGGCATCTCATCGGAGGCGTACCGCTTGATCGGCATTACGGACACTTCCATGCTCAGGCCGCAGGTGTTCGCCTTACAACAGGCCAGTGAAGGTGGCCCGTCGATCGGATTCGCAGCCTCAGAGAAACAGGGTATCGATGCCGCGTTAGAGAGCCTGGCCGCTGAAGACGACCGCTTCTGGACGCGCGCCGACAGGTACTGGAACGCCCGGGGCGGCAGTCACACCGACGGCGGCGCTTTCCAGTTCAGCGTGGTGCCCAATGGGGATGGTGCCAAGATGGTGTGCACGGATAAGTTTGGACGCGAGGTTAGCGTCGATACGTCGAGAGCGCCAAATCAGCGTCAAGACGTCCAGACGTCGGAACGTCCGCAATCAATTAATTTCGCTGAGGCCGGTCTCACGACCGTGCCATCAATGACTCGGTCTGGAGACCGGTCAAAGCTAGCGGATTCAGCACTATTTGAGTGGTTCGCGGATCAAATCAAGCATTGGACGTACGACGATTTGAAGTCTCATCTTGACGCATTGACAAAGGTCGATTACGCAACAGCCATCGAAACCCTGACGCAATTGATGGATCGTCGCTATCCATCGGGCAATCTGCGACGCAGCAGCTTGCTCTCACTTTATGACGAAACGCTCAATCGGGTGTTCGAATTGATTAGCAAATCTCCGGGAACAGAATACGCCTTCATCGAGGCCTCATCAGCCCTACCGGAGTCCGCTGCTCCGGGCCAAAGTGCCCTGATCGATGCTAAGGGGTATCCCCCCGAGGGTCATACATCCGTAGCGCGGGTGATCGTTGAGCTTTACCAACGCGGGTTCCGAAAGTTCATCATCAAAGACGCCCGTGGCCACCGCTTCATCGGCAATGGTTTCGGGTCAGATGCAGAGGGGGTGCGCATCGACGTGTACGGCTCATCGGGCGATTACCTGGCTTCAGGTTTGGATGGTTTGGAAATGTACGTACACGGCAACGCCCAGGATCAGTTGTGCCAGATCATGAAATCGGGCAAGTTGGTGGTGTACGGCGATGTGGGGCAAACCTTCGGCTACGCGGCCAAAGGCGGGGATGTGTATATTTTGGGCAATGCTGCCGGGCGACCGATGATCAACGCGGTGGGCAAGCCGCGCGTGGTGATCAATGGCACTTGCCTGGATTACCTGGCCGAGTCCTTTATGGCGGGCGACCCGCACAACGGCGGTGGCTTTGTGGTGCTCAATGGCATCCAGCTGAACGACGACGGCGAGATGGTCGAATTGGACTCTCCCTATCCCGGAGGGAATTTGTTCTCACTGGCCTCGGGTGGGGCGATCTTCGTGCGAGACCCCCAAGGCAAACTGACTGACGACCAGCTCAACGGGGGTGAGTTTGCACCTTTGGATGACGCAGATTGGGAGCTCATCCAACCGCACCTAGAAGAAAATGAACGCCTACTTGGGGTTTCTGTCGATGAACTGTTAGCGGGCCAAGCCCCCTCGGAGGTGTATCGCAAGATCATTCCCCAGGCTGTGCGTGCATTGCAAGCTGAAGAAGCCTGGGTAGGAGGCCATTAAACGAAAATAGGGGATGGCAGAGTGCTTCGCAACTCCTCCATCCCCTATTTTCGATAGGTTTAGCAATGGGGGAATGTTCGACTACGCTTTATCTCTCTCAATGAGGATTTTCAAACCCTCTATGGCGGCTTTGATGGCGCGGTCCCCGTGGAACAGGGCTTTGCCTTCTTCGTCATCCGGTAAGCCTTCTCCCTCACTGACCATCATCATCACGCCCCCAGCTCTCATACGGTGAATGCTGGCGATGATGAAAATGGCGGCGGCTTCCATTTCCGAACAGATCGCTCCCCCCGCTACCCAGGCTTTCCAACGTGACTCCAGTTCTTCGGACATGGGCATGCGGTCAGCTTCGACTTCTCCATAGAAGGAATCCTTGGATTGGGTGATGCCTAGTTGATAAGGAAAATCTAGTTTCTCTGCTCCCTCACGTAGGGCGTTGACAATATCGAGATCTGCAATGGCGGGGAATTCCAATGGCAAATAATGCATGCTCGTGCCTTCATCACGGATTGCGCCGGTCACTACCGCGAGATCCCCAGTCTTGGTTCCGGGCTGCATGCCCCCCGAGGTCCCTACGCGGATGAAGGTGTCCGCACCGATCTTGATCAGCTCTTCGACAGCGATGGCCGCCGAAGGGCAGCCTATGCCCGTCGAAACCACAGCAACTTTCTCTCCGGCCAGAGTGCCTGTATAGGTTGTATATTCTCGATTTTGGGCGACAAACTGGGGTTCATCGAAATAGGCTGCGATGCGTTCGCTGCGCCCTGGGTCTCCGGGCAGCAGCACATAACGCCCGATATCCCCTGCTTTTAGTTGGATATGATATTGAACAAGGTCTTCGTGTGTCATCGTCGCCATCCTGATTGTTGAATGGATCTCAAGGAATTGCCGGGGAATCCCTCAGATTTAGGGGTGAGTCACACAGCGTTTCCCAGTGATCCTGTAGAAAAAATTGAGAGTGCGAAAAAGATCAAGGAAAATGGAGGGCCATTTTACACTAAAACTGAAATCTTTGGGGGCATGACGAGCTCGCTCGCAAGGCCCCCAAAGATCAGTGTTATTAATTGAAAGTCTTATTTATTGTTGGTGTCGCCGAATGGCATCTTTTATTTCCTGGGCATCCCCTTTTGGCAGACCATTGATGAAGACTGGTTGGGATCCCCCTGCCGTTTCAATACTGATATCTGCAAACAGAATTCCAGTATTGATTTTCACCGAGGCAATCTGATCGTAATTGATGATCTCCTCATCGGAGCCGAACAAGCGTCTCTTCAGGAAGTGTACACCATCGGACGCAATAGTCACGCGATCAGGGAACCAAAAATTCCCATTTGTCAACCTGCTGGAGGTGTACTCTTTTTCCATATCAACCTTTTAGTTTCCAAGAATTCTGTCGATGGATTTTGCCAATTGAGTGATTTTAAAAGGTTTGACCACATAATCGTCACATCCTGCTTCAACACCTGCTTTCCGGTCTCGATCCATTCCCTTGGCAGTCACGAACATGACATACGTGCCTTTTGTGGCCGTGTTATCCTTCAACTGGCGGCAGACTTCTAACCCATCGATCCGGCCGGGCAACATGATATCCAGCAAAATTAAGTCGGGGATTTCCCTGCGAGCAATTTCCAGGGCTTGATCTCCATTGGTGGCTGTCAACAATCGGTATGACCCAAAATCCAAGGTCATTTTTAGAATATCCAGGATATCGGCTTCGTCTTCAACGATCAGGATTTTCTTCATATCAAGACCTCAATACACTCATTCTATTGTCTGCAAAATCCCTCCCAAATTTGCAAAGCCACATGTAAAGACATTATACACAATTTTTAGATGGCGCGCAGAACGGGAAACTCAAAATCGCGGCTTTCATAAAGTCGTTGTGGGCAAATTGAAATATCCATTTTTGTCACCCTGAGGCGAAGTCGAAGGATCTAGCGCAACGTGAATTTAGCTAAAAATATGTTTTTTCGCTTCGCTAGATGCTTTGGCCTGCGGCCTCTGCATGACAGATGAAGGACTATTAGAAAGCAATGACGCAAAATAGGTTTAGATTTCCCGTCCTACAATTTTTGGATCACCAAATCGATTAGTTGCTGAGTTTTTTCGAGAGTTCTTTGCTGTTCTCGCTAAGTAATACGATTCCTGTAATGGGAGCAAAGAAAAACCCTAGGAAGAACCACCCCCAGGCGCTGCGGTCCGTTGATTGCGCCCAGTAGGCACAGAAGATGCCAAATAGAAATTGAACTAACGCGACTGAGGCATAAGATCCGCTTTCCATGAATTGCTCTCCTCGTGATGTACATCTTCGGTTGATTCGATCAGCTCTCAAGATAAGCGTCTCATTTACTGTAATCGATGATTATCGGTTCAAATGTCACGAGCGCTTCTTCTCAAGGGATCGCTGGGGAGCAGTACGCTCCTTTGTGAATTTTTCTTTCAACATAATTGCTGGTTTCCCAAACCAACAGACCGCTTTATGGACATACCAGGCGCGAAAAGCGCTCATCCCATCTTCTAAGCAGTGTTCTTTCAGTAGATCGTCTGCTTTGCGGCGATACCCTTCACCGTCCAGATGCCCTTCTCGGATCAACTGATAGAGCGCATCGTGGACCAAGGATCCCCTCATGAAGTTTGCTGTATCGATAGTGGGTCCGCTGGGGCCGTCCCAGGAATAACGCGCTTTGATGGTCAACTTGCCCTCGGGGGTCAACACAACGTAATCAGAAATCCTAACTTCAATTTCCGGATGGATTTCGATATCGACAGTGTAATCTTTGCGCAACTGGTATTTATAGCGCCTGAGATGGCGATAATGAATTTGAGACATCTTTACTTCCTCCTTTAAATATGGCCCCAACGAAGATTTGATTACAATTGATTTTCCTCCATGAACCTTGGTAGGGTTCCATTCATTCCAGAATTTGGTAGTTCACCTCAGCATAGTGTAGAGAGTTAAGTTCATTTCAGGGTTATTCGCAATATCCCACTTCTTCCTTCCAACATTTGATACAAAGGAGTACCTTCACTATTCTGGCCAACTCTATCTCCCCACCAATAGGTCTTCCCGTCTTTACAAATGAACAATATATTGGAGTTTTTGAACAATTGATAATACCCAAATTGGACCGTTTTGGATCTCCCAATCACAGCACCAGGAGAGTTTTCAGCTTTATACCCTTCATTCACAGTAACCGTACAATCGGTTTCTAGTTCATTCGTTACGACAGGATAAAAAAACATTTTTGATGCTATCGTAGCTTCGATTTGAATTGATTCCCAACGCTCCACAGCACTCCAAGAACCAGTCATGTAGTCCCCAATAGAGTTTCCAGCTGTCGTAGTACTTCGGATTGTCGTAAAAGATACCTCCACTGGAAATTCTTCAACATAAAAGAATTTGGATGCGTCAGCATCTAATCTCCCTCGATAGGAACCATCGATGTAAATGCTTACTGGATTCTCCAAATGATTGACCATCCTAATGGCTGGCTCCAAAATGGGTCTAAGGAACCCAAGTCGAGCCGAACCCCAAACAATCAGTAACATTGCTACCAATATGATGAAAATTCGAATTGCAGAAAACCAAAATTTCCGACTAATCTGAATGGAATGGCGAAGTTTTTGGAGTAAAGTTGTGAATTTCTGCCATAGATTTTCGGGATCTCCATTTTCAGGCCCCGGCGGGATTTGGGGATCCTTTGGATGTGGAGTGTCTATTGGCTCTTTGCCTGTAATTGCAGCAATACTTTTATATAGAGATATCAATTCTGGGTGGGCTGAATCTCCATCCCAATCTTCGAGACGAGCACCTTCTATGAGCTTGAATTGAAAGGGAACCTTTACATCATCTAAATATACTGGAATCAAGATCCCCTTTTCCCTACCTTCTTCAGCCTCAATCTCCACCCATTCTGAAGATATTGAATTCTCAGACCACAATACGATTACACAACTTGAAGAATTAATGGCTTCTTGGATAACTTTGGAGAATTTACTACCAGGTGGAATATTGAGATCCCACCAGACAGTCCAGCCTCTTTCTTCTAGCAACTTCACGATGGGTAGAATTCTGGCCTTGTCTTCTTTTGTGTAACTGAGAAAGATATCGCTCATATGACACTTACTTTTTGCTGGGCACAATAATCACGTAAATGTGCGCTTTTCTGAAATATCCCAACTATCTAAGTGTAGCAAAAAATTAGGAATTCGCAATGAGGGTTCACTAAAGATAGGTTCGATGCCAACCTAGATTTACCTATCACTCCCAGGCAAGTACCAACCAGCTAATGTTTTCTTCGCATTTTCGGTCAATGGCAAGCTTCGTCCGCTTCTGTCATCGACTTGAACGACAACAGTTTCGGCACTGGCCACACAGGCTTCATTTTGGAATAACTGCTGATACACCTTTATCGAGCTATTCCCAATTTTTATTATCCCGGTCCCAATGTCTACCTGACCAGGCCAAATAATTTCCTTCAAGAAATCTAATTTAAGTGACACAATCACAAAACTTGACCCCTCTGAGAGAATTGGAAGATCAGGATTGTAGAGCACTTCAACTCTACCGGTTTCTAAAAATGCGGCGAAAATCGTGTTGTTGACATGACCTTGCCGATCCGTATCGGCATAACGAACCTTATCGAAGGTAATTAATGGGAAATCATCGAGTTTTAAAGCCTGCATACATCTCCTTTGAATGCGTAAATATGGGCCTTTACAACCGTGCCGTCCTCAAGTTTGGCTGACCTGACAACGCGCTCATAGCCATCACCAGCGTGCCCTTTACAGTAGCAGGCTCCCACGTCCCTGCCACATCGGCCAGCACTGGCTGGTTTGGCCGGCCAAGCACAAGTGTTCCGTAAACGAATAATCGCTCATTCACGAGAATTCACTCTTGTAACCAACTTCCGTTTCACTTCGAATCTCTACTCCCTTCAGCTTTTCTCGAAATGCCTTTAGTCTTTCATCTCGAGAAAGTTCTCTCAATGCAATGATGTTTTCACGCTGCAGGTTTTGCCCACCTTTAGATAAAATTATTTGATGAACTGCTACGCTTCCACCTCTTTCAGAAATTGCATCCTCGATTCGTTTTTTGTGCCCGGGTGTCAGGTATTTGGGTATTTCATCTAGTGGAAAATATTTCACATCAATCGTTTCCCCCGGTTGGGTCTTGATTTCCCCTCCAATTTGCTTCCCGGTGAATAGGACGATGTGCGCCGTGGGAATGATCCCCGTCCGAGAATATATCCCGACTAATGAGGATAATTCGATTTCTATTCCTGTCTCTTCTTTAGTTTCCCGAATAGCCGCCTGTGCCACAGTTTCATCTTCCTCTACTCCCCCTCCAGGAAGACACCAGAGTTCGAAATCTTCCCTCTTTGTTAGAAGGATTGTATCCTCCTTGAATACTGCAGTTAATACAGCAATTTCTGGCATGAATTTTCCAAAATATTTAAACTAGCAGCAAATATTCAGCGTCCTTAGCTGATTGCCTTTGAATGCCTTTTAGGCTTCTCAGGGACAATCGCACCAAACAGAGCACAGAAAAGAAAAACGCCCACGTTCGGAATGTGGGCGGTCTTTTTGATGCGCTGGGCGGCTTACTAGATTCCGCCCTGACTTCCAAGATAATTAGAACAAATGTTATAATTTTCTAGGAGGAGATTATGACCGCCGCACGCCGATATGAAGATGCAAATATCCCCAAAATCTCTCGGGGATTGATGAAAAAGACCCACATACTGCTAAGAATGGAGTACTCTCCACGCGAGTTGGCAGAGATCTTAGGAGTTACTCGAAAAACGATTTATGTTTCTTATCTACCAGCTGGGTTGCCATATCGCAGGGATGAATCCGGTTATCTTTGGATCGTAGGCACGGATTTTACCACATGGGCCGAGAACGTTTCAGAAACGAGCAGCCGACGCCCCAAGGAGCCCCTCAAACCCGATGAGGCGTACTGTGTATCTTGCTGCAAGCGAGTGACTATGTTGAACCCAAAACCTGGAGTGGAACCTCGAAATAAGGTTGTCAATCTAATGGGTCAGTGCCCAATTTGTGGTAACCAAATCAATCGGTTCTTTCGAATCTCAGAAGATGGAACGCCAATTCCCGCCAAGCCTACTCCAGCCCCGAGATATAAGAAAGTATTTTCAAATCCTGATCCTAGACGGGGTCTCATTTCAAGAAAGAATTATCAGGATATCCAGGACCATTTGAAATATCGAGCTGACATCCTCCAGAATGTCTACCAAACCATTCGCGGATACCGGCTAAGTTATAACTATCTACTTGAATGGGCTGGATCCACTTCATTTACCGAGGCCCAGAGCGTAGAACCAACATTCCCAAAATACTTATTGACCGCTCGCAAAGATGGCAAGGATGGGATACTTTCCCTGAGACATCTAGAAAAGATCACTAACCATGCCCGGGTATTTTTCGAATGGGCTAAACGCAAATGGCCATCCAGATACAAGAAAATCGAGCCTGACTGGATGGATGCCCTACGACCGCCCAAAGAGATCAAGAAATTGGCGCGAGTAAAAAAGCGCGAGTATTGGACCTTAGAAGAAGTAGAAAAAATTAGATCGTTAGAGATCCCACGTGACAATCTTCGCTTATGGCGGACCCAGGCTGCTATCGTTTTTTTGTTTCTCTCAGGGATGCGTTCCTCAGCATTCCTGACGCTACCGGTAAGCTGCGTTGATATCAAAGCCCGGCGTGTGGAACAGGAACCAGCCAAAGGTGTGCAAACCAAGGGGAATAAAGCGGCAATCACTACCCTACTCAATATCCCCGAATTAATTGATTATGTAGCAGAGTGGGATTCATTCGTTCGCAAGCGAGCTCCCCACGGCACCTGGTACGTAGTTTTGGATACCGAGGGCAATGTCGATCATCGAAGTACCAAGAATCCGCTCTCGATGCGCACAACATTGGGGGACACAATGGCCGAGTTATGCGAAATGGCCGGCGTGGAGTATAAATCTCCCCACAAATTGCGGCATGGCCACGGAGTCTATGGGGTGCAAAACGCCAAGGATATCGAGCAGCTGCAGGCAGTTTCTCAGAATATGATGCATGCCAACTTGAGCATCACAACTGGGATCTATGGCCGGCTTACTCACGAAGCGGTCAATGATGCCATCCGGAATCTGGGAAAAGGTGACCAAGCTGCTGAGAAGAAAGAAAACACCGGTGATGTGCAAGCAGTGATGAATGCACTGCGAGTTTTAAGCGAAAACCCCGACTTGGTGGCGAAATTACTCACTGGGTTGGATTGATTTTAGTTAGCACGCTAGGGAGGCTGTAACCACCCCTGCATAATGGCCTCAATGGCGTAAGGCAACGCTTTGTCCGCTGGAACCCATAGGTCAGGCATATATCCTTTGCCTTCGGAGTTGGCTAAATCTGTCGGCACAAATAGTTTATAGTTTAATTGGATTGGCAATCCAGAATTGGGTAAATAGTAGAAGGTAACATCTCCAAAAACCCCACATCCCATCGAGTTTTCTCCAATAAAAACAACATTATCTAGTTGCCGCAGGTAGCCCAAAAAGGCTTCGCCTGAAGATGCAATGTCACCATCGGTTAACACCACCACCAATTGATGCTCATTTGGGATGATAGAAAATGTAGGCATTTCCAAGGGAGTCCAACCACGTGCCCTTATCCCCCGATCTATCTCATTCATCGCAATCTCATATGATTCGAGATACTTTGTTACATTCGAACTGCTCGAAGCCCAGTTAACTTTTCCTGCGAAGGCTGTCCGAGTATTGAGTTCGGAATATGTGAAAGGCCACTGGGGAACAATACCTGTCAGATTCGTCATCCATCCTTCGGCCCAGTCCGAATTTCCTCCACTGTTGCCTCGCAAATCCAAGATGAAAATGGGCTCATCAACAAGATTCTTTGCATCTTCCTGAAATCTTTGCAGGGCTACATCATCCCTACTGAGACTGCGATTGATAACTACTGGAATTCCTTGCTCTGTAGAGCGAGAGAATACAGTGGTGCCACCGGTAAAGGGTGTCCTGAGCCATGATCCTGTTTTCGTCTCGCGTGTGCCGTCTTCACTGACAAGTTCGAGCGTAAGATCCTTCGGCTGTTTCAATGCAATAATACCCAACTGATACACAGGATCTCCATCCTTGGTGAGGGACAGTTTCAGGTATTCAGCGGGAGATTCGCCATTTACTGACTCAAGCCAATTTTTCCCACCAGCACCCCATGTCCAAAAATGTTCTCCGTCTTGGAAAAAATTAATGCCATCCCAATAGTAATAGCTCCAGTGCTGAAACAGGCCATAACCACCAATATTCAAATGACAGTCGAAGATGAAGTCGAGGTTAGATCGAATGATTCTTGCGAACACATCACTCGATACAGTCTCTCTTTTAGACAGTATTTGGAGGATAGCCGTCAGTGCTTGGTCGAATTTACCGTTTTCGTTGAATGCTCCATAACCAGCATAACCATGCTTAAAAAGCCGAAATAAATACTGTACATCGTCCACTGCCTGAGCGCTTGTCAATTGTGTCAGATTCTTTGGTTTGGCGGTTAGCTCATCAGCTGAAAGCTCATCAATTGAATCAGTTAGAAACTGCCACATAGCAATTTCTTCTTCAAGTTTGTTCGACGGAAGAATCTTGAAGGGATGCTCAAAATGCAATGGCATGGCTTGGAGAACAATAGGAGTGGTGGTGGCAGTGAGCAACGAAGTCGATTGAGTAAACGGCACAAACTCAAATTTCAAATCATCTATCCAAAATTCCCCTGACTTCGACAAAAATATGCTAAACCGAATACTGGAGCCTCTATCTCTTATTGATTGTAGTTCATCGGGTTCCAACCGAATTTCTCCTGAGCGCCAATCAAAAGTGCTTCCATACTGATTTACCTTGAATTTCTTTTTCCCTCTACTGTCTGTAATTATGAAGCCGATGTAACAGTTGTCAAATTGGTTCCCTTCTGTGCGAATGTTGTGCCCCTTAACGAAATATGAAATCTTGATTTCCCTGTAATCAGATGGAATCTGTTTACCAATCGCGTACCATCTTGTCGTGTTGATGTCGCTGGATAAATTTAGCGATTTGGTTCCTGTACGAAACACTGTGCCATCAATCTTGTACTCACTCCAGACCTCCTTTTGTGTTTGGATTTGTGCGCCCAATGATTCCTCGAAGCCGCTGGGTAAAGTCGTCCGTTGCTTTTCGAAATCGTATAAATCGGTTATGGTGATCTGAGTCGACGCGGGTGTGGGTGTTACAGTAGCCGAAGGTGGTAATGTTGCTGATTGCGTAAATGTCGGGGATAAAGTAGGCGGAATTGGAGTCGATAACCCTGATTCTGGCATTAAAGCCGGACTTGTAGTGGGTTGGCAACCAACTGATGAGAACAAAACTACGATCAACATCATAATAGATTTTCTCAAATCCGAACTCCTCGCTCCGTCATTGGGCGCCTTTCATTCAAGGAACACGATAACCGGAAGACTAGCCCCAGCTCAAAAGAGGTACATTTAATCACAAGCAATTATGACAGGATAATACATGTTAGAACGCTAACTATATACAAAAGATGTCCTTGAATTCCCGCTTCCGCAGTATTTGTCAGTATATTAGTGCGCTGGAGAGATCGCGAGTTTCCTGATCATTTATTATCTAGTAATTCTTCAATTCGATTGATGGTTTTCTCGATTTCCTCTTTTTCAAATTCAGTAACAGATAGAGTCAATGAGATTTTTAGGTCAATCAAGGCTTGCTCAAGATTTCCAACATTCCAATATGACATTCCTCTCATATAATAAGATTCATGAAATGTAGGATTTAATTTAATTGCAATATCGAAACGCTCAATGGCCAGATCATATTTTCTCCAATAATAATATGATATTGCTTGATTATGTACAGCGAGATAATCAGTAGGATCTAGTGATGATGCTATTTCAAAGTTATCGATAGCTAATTGATACTCCCCCTGTGTGAAAAAATAATGTCCCTGCCCTAAATATACACTTGGATTATCCGGGTCCAACTCTCTCGCTTTATCGAGCGTCTGTTTTGCTATGACCAAATCTCCCATTTCAAGATAAACATTTGCTAATTCGAAATATCTCCCTATTGAATTTGGATCCAAATCTATGGCTTTGCTGATATCTGAAATTGCATTTTCGAATTTTCCTATTTCTTTAAAATCTACACCTCTATTAAAGTATGGAAAGGGGAAATCAGGTTCAATAGAAATTGCTTGAGTAAAATCCTTTTCAGCATTTTCATAATCTCCCAGATCAGAAAACATTAATCCCCTATTGTTGTAAACACATGCTGTTGCCTCTCCTTTTTCAATTGCATGGCTGTAACTTTCTAATGCAGATTCTTCATCACCCAATGCCATAAGGAAATTGCCTCGAAGGTAGTAACTATGAGGATCATCGGGATCAATTTTTATTGCACTTTCAATATCTAATAGAGCCTTTTCATATTCTTCCAAATCAGAGTACCCTAAGCTACGAAAAACAATCAAATCTTTGTCACTGGAGAATATTTCCAATGCTTTAGTGAGATCTTCAATTGCATTTTCTGCTAATCCAAGCTTTATGTGGGCATACGCTCTATATTTATATATGAGCGGCCTTTCATCAATACTAGCCTCACTCAATGCCCTATCCAAGAAATATATCGCCAGATGATATTCGTCCATGAGATATTTGATAAAACCACTTATAAAAAGAACCTTTCTACTCAATTCCTCCCTAAGCTGAAATTGCATACTAAAATCATTCAGTTGAGATTTTTCTTGTTGTGTCTCCAAAATATCAACAACAGTACATGAGTAAG
>CAYTKR010000083.1:0-22981 GCA_964438295.1 uncultured Anaerolineales bacterium | reverse complement strand
GGGGGCGCAGCCCCCTGCCCAGACCCTTTTTCTGTAGTTTTTCTTATAGAGTCAAGCTGGACGGGGAAATTGCCCGCCCAGCTTGAGTTCTCATTGAATGGCTATAAAACGGGCCGAAAATGAACGATATCTAGGATGGAACCTTCGCGTTCAGATTTCGGTTTCAAAACCACTTCCACTTCCATGCCGATCTCTACTTCCTCGGGGTCGATATCCCCCAGGCGGTGGACGATGCCGCCATCACCCATGGATACAAAGGCGATGATCTCGGGCTCTTCTCGCTCAGTGCCATCGTAATTTTCGTAGAGCAGCGTGAACGTGTGGACCTGTCCGGTGGTGCCGACATCGATCCATTCATCTAATTTCCCCAGGCAGCGCTCGCAGAAGATTGTGCCTGGGACATAGGTTCGCTCACATCTGGGGCAGTGTGTGCCCAGGATTTCACCTTTATCTTTGATTGCCCGGAAGAAGCGCTCCCCGCCGAGGCCGAATGTATAGCGACTGGTTACCGGTAAGTTGCCATGCCAGGCTTGGGGTGCGTTGGGGTTTCGTTCTAATAAGGTCATGGTTTCTCTCCAATCTTCAGTGAACAGGTATTCGTAATCACTGTGAGATATTGTGGTTTCAAATGATTACTGGTTACCGAACACAGAAAACTAGTTTTCAATTGGTTTGAAATATTGAATGTCAGTAACGGAACCCTCACGCTCTTCAGGGGGTTTCCAGACAGCCTTCACCTTCATGCCAATATGGACTGCATCTTTCTCCACTTCTCCCAGAAGGTGCATGAATCCGCCCATGATGGGCCCCGAGTCCAATGAAGAAGCACCATCCAGCATGATCACGGCTGGGATTTCGGGCTCCTCGATGCGTTTGACATCCCAGGTGACATAGCACAATGAATATGTGTTGACAACACCCGTATCCATGACCGGGATGTATTCATCCATGGGATTGAAACACCATTCACAAACTGTGCGCGGGGGCACGACGATCTTCCGGCAAGTGTAGCAAGCCGACCCCAATATCTGACCGTCTTTGAATGCTGCTAAATAGGAGCCAATCGCAATCCCCGTATCCCAGGCGAAATTGCCTTCCAGTTCGTCATGATTGAAGAGCACCTTGCCCTCTTTGAAGTCTTTCTCACTCAAGGGGGTGCCAGGAAATTCTTTGATATTTGCTGTCATCATTTTCCTCCTAGTTACCCATGATTACTACGGTGCCGACCTGCATCAGGTCTCCCCAGGCTTGAGCCAAGCCGCGCTTGGGTGAGCCGGCAACCTGTCGTTCTCCGGCTTCACCACGTAACTGCCAGAAGAGTTCAGCGATCTTCATCAAGCCAGCAGCGGCGATGGGATTGCCGGTCCCCAGCAACCCGCCGGAGGGACAAACGGGCATATTGCCATCCAGGGCTGCAGTGCCATCGATGTACAGTTCCACAGCTTTGCCGCGATCTGCTAATTGTAGGCCTTCTAGGTGATGCAGAGCTTTGTAATCGAAGGGATCATAAGGCTCGGCGATATGGATTTGTTTGCGCGGTTCGGTTATCCCGGCCATCTCATAGGCCTGCCTGGCGGCGTACTCCACGTAGCGCGGGTATACCAGGTCGCGATTTGCCCAATAGGCGCTATCCAGGTTCCATCCGACCCCCTCGATCCAGACCGGTTTATCGGTCAGGCGTTTGGCAACATGCTCGGCAGCCAGGACAATGGCCACGGCTCCGTCGCTAACAGGGCTAACGTCGTAGCGCTGCACTGGCCAGGCCAGGGTCTCCGAATTGAGCACATCTTCAACGGTAAGTTCAGCATCCCCCAACAAAGCACAAGGATGTTTGGCGGCATTTTGTTTATGCAGCACGGATACTCGGGCGATATCCTCTTTGGCGATGCCGTACTTGGTCATGTAACGGTTCATCTCCATAGCGAAGATCCACAGCAAGTTAGGTTTCAACGCCCGCTCAGTAGTGTGATCGAATATGGTCAGGAAGGCGGCCTGGGCATGGGGGTAGAAGCTAGACATCTTTTCTTCAGCTACGACCAGGACGACATCGAATAATCCAGAAGCGACGTGATACCACCCCTGGATGGGGACGAATACACCTGTGCCCCCTCCGACGTAAGAGCGCATATAGGGTTTGCGCCAGGCACCAGCCCCATCGCTGAGGTATTCTCCCTTCATATGTATTCCGTCAAAGGCGTCTGGGGCTGTGCCCATACACACGCCTTCGATATCATCCATCGTCAATTCGCAGGATTCCATTGCCATATGGGAAGCCTGCCAGGATAGTTCTTTGGCGGTTTCTTGCGCACGGCGGACAAATTTGGTCATGCCTGCGCCAACAACAGCAACTTTTCGCATACTCATATTGTTCTCTCCATCTGCGTTCTCTGCGGTTAATTCGCCAAAATGGCCACAGCAGCACTCGTTGTTGGAACGCCGCGCCAGGCTTGAGCCAATCCCACTTCGACGTCTTCGAGCTGGCGAGCGCCAGCTTCTCCTCGAAGCTGTAGCACAACCTCAAGCGCGCGTGCCAACCCTGTGGCATCGAGTAAATGTCCCCATCCTAGGGATCCGCCCGAAACGTTGACTGGCAGGTCCCCTTCGAGCGTAGTATAGCCCTCGGCAGTCACCTCTCCAGCCTCCCCAGGACGGAAGAAATCCAGAGCTTCTAGCGTCTGAAGTTCCTTATACGCGTAAAGGTCGTCTACTTCAGCGAAGTCGATCACTTGTAAGGGATTGTTGATCCCCGCTTGGCGATAGGCCATTCGAGCAGCGCGGGTCACGTAATTCGCCTCTCCCCAATTACGACTTTCCAGCGAAGGCGAGTCATTGCACCAACCAACTCCAGCGATCCAGATGGGCAAATCCGTCAAATTTCTGGCGGCCTTTTCGGAAGCCAGGACCATTGCGATAGCGCCATCGGCATGTTGGGCCGTTTCACGGCGACCTAAGGGCGCTGAGAGCATTGGGCCCGAGAGCACGTCTTGCAATGTCAGATTAGCGCCGTACGGAGCCGAAGGATTCGCGATGGCGTTGTATCGGTTTTTGACCACTACCGCCGCGCACTGTTCACGTGTAGTGCCTGTTTCATGCAGATAGCGGTTCATTTCCATTCCAGCCACGAAATGGGTGTTGAAGCGCAATGATCGATTGAGCACCGGGTCCTGAGCATAGCCGGTGACTTGAGCATGTGTTTTTAAATTGGATGCTTTGCTGTGCCCCTCGATAGCGACGATGTCGAACTGACCCGTACGCACTAACATGTATGCGGTGGCCAGCCCGTGCAGACCATCGCCACAAATGGTTTGCATCGACTTGAGCGCTGCGCCTAACTGATCTGGGACATACTCATCGAAGATGCTGGTACCTTCGTGGAAATCTTCGGCAACGGTAACAAAGCTCTCCACGTCTCGGCGCGGATCAACACCGGCATCGGTGTAGGCCCGCACGGCAGCGTCGTACATCAGTTCCTTGTAGGACACTTCGGGTGTTGCAGGCCGAAAACCGGCCCACCCCACGCCTACAACGGCGACGCGTTGGTTCATAGATTGCCTCCTTTAGGGTTGGAATAGTTTCTTAGGTTTACTCAATTACCGAAGGGGTTCACCCTTTTTGGGAGATACCCGGTATGGTTGAGTAAATTGAAAACAAAGTAAGAAAAAACGACCCAGCACATGTGCTGGGTCGTGATAACTCATTCAATCTCCTGCTCGCGTCGGCCCTGGGCGAGATATGCTAGGCCGATGCTCAGAAAGTAAAGCAAGATCATTGGGCCCATCACCAATCCCATGTTGATTGGGTCAATCGTGGGCGTAATGGCTGCCGAAAGCACGGCGATTATCAATACCGCGATGCGCCAGTGTTGAGCAAGATTTTTGGCCTTCACCATACCCATTCCAGCCATGGCGAAGATCACTAATGGAAATTCAAATGCGATCCCAATCCAGAACATCAGCCCGGTTACGAACTTGATATACGATGCCGGTCGGACTGCAGTAGGAATGTCCATGAAATTCAACAGGAAAGGTAAAGCCGTCGGCATCATCACATAATAAGCGAAAGCCATCCCGCCTACGAAGAAAAGGAATGCCACCGGGATAGAAATCAACCCCCAAATACGGGCTCGCGTCCGCAAACCTGGTGCGATAAAAAGGTACAGTTCAAATGTAATATAAGGCAAGGCAAGCGCAAAACCAGACAATAATGCGACCCTCATCACTACTCCCAGGGGTTCTGTGACTTCGATTGCTTGCAGCGAATCGATGCCTCCAACTGGTTCTGATATCCATGCCAGTAAATCTCGAATGAAGAATGCGGACGCAGCCGTGGTCAAGATGATGAAAAGCAGTGCCCTAAACAGGTGTTTTCGGAGTGCATCCAGGTGCTCTACAATAGCCCACCAGAATTCCTTGGGTTCATCCAAGGCAACGGCTACTGTATCTGTAATTGGCTTATCATCAGGTTCCTCTGTGAAGAGAGCCCCGATATCTCTGAAGACGTTACGGATCCATATAAATATCCGCTTGAAGATCCAGTAAATAAAGCGGAATGGGGCAGTGATTACACGCCAGATAGTGCGGAGAAATTTACGCATAGATTAATTGTCGTCTTTGGATTGGGAAGATGGTGAGGATGTCTCTTCAGTTTGAACTCCAGGGGAGGACTCTCCGTTGGAGGTGGAGGTTCCCTCTGGAGATTTGGGTTGGGTAGCCTTTTTTGAGGGGGGAGTTGTCCATGGGGTTATCTTGTTGTCCAAATCCTTGGTGGCTTCCTCTAAAGCGCTCATCCCCGACATGCGCTTGAGTTCTTCCTCTTCTAAGCCGGCTTCGCGCATTAAGGTATTGGGTAGATTGCGCATGCCCTTGGAAGCCTCCTGGAAGGCTTTCCAACCTTCAGATTTGACCACTGTCCTTAAGAAACGTCCAACAGTGCGCCCAGCCCTAGCGATGTCCTTAGGTCCAAATATGATCAACGCGATCAGAAGTACGAATATTAGTTCTAAAGGTCCAATTCCTAGAAAATCCATATCAGTTTTTTGAAGAGCTTGAGGACAGTTCCACAAATGCCTGGCGCAACTCGTTGTGACGGGATGCCAAACTCCCTAAGACGCCATTCACAAATCGGGGACTGCTCTCAGATCCATAGGTTTTAGCTAATTCTACAGCCTCGTTGATAGCTACTTTTACAGGGGTGTCTCCCTTGACCGCAAACTCCCAAAGTGCGATGCGGAGTATGTTGCGGTCGATAATCGCAACTTGATCTAATGGCCACTCGGGCGCGTGTTCAGCAATCACCTCGTCGAGCTGCGTCCGGATTGGCCAGATGCTTCGCACAAGTTGAGAAACAAAATCCGCTAAACGATCCTCTAATTCAGCATCATCTAGTCTATATTTTAGTGCCGTGCCGAGGGGGTGGTCGACCAGGTCGATTTCATATAAGATTTGTAGTGCTGTGCCTCGTGCCCTGGTGCGGGGTTTCATTCG
This sequence comes from uncultured Anaerolineales bacterium, assembly GCA_964438295.1. Classification (GTDB taxonomy): domain Bacteria; phylum Chloroflexota; class Anaerolineae; order Anaerolineales; family UBA11858; genus NIOZ-UU35. Next base: position 17,498 of record CAYTKR010000083.1, on the reverse strand, counting down.
CTATCCGGCTCTGGAATTTTTTCTACTTGTGGGGATGGATAATCGATATTCTCGATATGTACATTGATGCGCCCAACATCCATACCAACCATCTCAGAAAAGGCACGCCTGACTTCATTTTGGATGTTGCGACTTACATCTCGAATATTGACGTCATTTTCCAAAATGACATGTACATCCGCGAAAATGCGGTCATCCTCAATTTTGATATGCACACCTTCGCCGTAATCACCCTTATGGAATATGCGGCTTACGCCACTGGGTAGATTATGCATTCGGCTGACCCCTTCGATTTGTAAAGTGGTCAGGCGCGCAATCGTCAATAAAACATTGGTTGCTACTGTTGTTTTGCCTGGAGGGCGAGTTGTTTCACTCATGATATCGTTCTTTCTCAATCCTCGATGAGGAGGATCTATATTTTACTGTGAAGAATAAAGCTTGAGCAGATGAGTTATGTCATACAAAACGAGGCTAGGGAATGTCCAAAAAAGGTCCCTGCGTTCCTTGTTTACATCATCACCATGCCGCCATCTACCCCGATGACCTGTCCGGTAATATAAGATGAGCCTTCCGATGCAAGAAAAGTGACAGCATGGGCGATCTCTTCAGGGGTTCCCATGCGGCCCATCGGGGTTAGGCCCAACATATGCTCGACCAATTCTTCGGGGAGGTCTTCGGTCAGCGCGGTTGGAACAAAGCCTGGAGCGACTGCGTTGACCGTAACGCCGCGCGAAGCGACCTCTTTTGCTAATGCCTTGGTGAAACCGATCAACCCAGCTTTGGACGCAGAATAATTGGTTTGGCCTGCTTGGCCAACTTGACCCGAAACTGAAGAGATGTTCACAATGCGACCATAGCGCTTTTTCATCATCGGGCGGATGATGGCTTTCGAGCAATTCCAGGCCCCTTTGAGATTAACGTTAATGACATCATCCCAATCCTCTTCGGGCATACGCATGATCAAGTCATCGCGTGTGATGCCGGCGTTATTAACCAAGATATCGACTTTCCCAAACTCACTTAAGACATGTTTGACCATCTCTTGGGTTTGACCGAAATCTGAAACATCGATCATCGAGCAAATCACCCTTTGGCCGGTCGCTTCAGAGATTTCAGCAGCAGTCGCTTGGGATGTATCCGAACAGCTATCTGCCAGAGCCACTTCTGCTCCTAGTTGAGCTAACAACGTGACTATTGCTCTCCCGATCCCCCTTGAACCACCGGTGACAATGGCTGAACGCCCTTGGAATGACTGAGTTGCAAAGGTTGACATTAATTTCTCCTTAAGGCTGGCTAATTATACCGCATTGATGTGTCAGGAGTGCGTTGGTGGGTAGGGGTGATTGCATTTGAATCTCCCCAGTTCCTAAGCTCCTATTCCCTTTAGTTAGTTAGCTTTTCAAAATCCTCTGGTGTGCCCAGTGAGAGCCGCGTGGTCTTGCGACTAATTCGTTTAACGAGACCAGTAAGCACATTGCCGCTGCCGACATCGACGAAAGTATCGATCCCTTGCTCAAGCATAAATTGAATGGTCTCCGTCCAGCGCACGCGCTCCGTCAGTTGCGCTTGCAAATCGGCGCGGATTTCTTCGTCTGTCGCCAATGGTTTGGCATTAACATTTCCAATGATGGGTATCTCTGGCGGACTGATAGGTGTCGCCTCAACCGCCTGGTTGAAACCTGCTTGAGCGTGTGTCATCAGGGGTGAATGTGCGGCAATACTGACTGCCAAGGGTACGACTTTCCTCGCCCCAGCTTCACCGGCGGCTGCCATGGCGCGCTCCAAGGCAGTTTTTTCCCCTGAGATCACCACTTGCCCAGGGCAGTTGTCGTTGGCGACCTGCACAATTTGATCCCCAATACTGGCCTCGGCACAGATCTCATCCAGGACAGGAATTTCCAAACCCAGAATAGCTGCCATGCCGCCTGGAGATGTTTGCCCCGCGGTTTTCATCAATTCACCACGTCGTTGCACCAAGCTCAGGGCATCCTGAAAGGGTAGCGCTCCGGCAGCCATCAGCGCACTGAACTCCCCCATGGAGTGACCAGCGACATAAGCAGGTTTGAAGCTGGGATTCATCTCCTGGAATACTCGCAATGCTGCTACCGAATGCACCAGCAGTGCAGGCTGTGTGTTGAGTGTATCGTTGAGTTCCTCTTCAGGTCCCTCCCAAGAGAGTTGTGAGATTCCAAATCCCAAGATCTCATCCGCTTGCCGATAGATTTCCTTTGCAGCCTGATATTTTTGGGCCAGCGTGCTTCCCATGCCAATTTCCTGAGAACCCTGGCCTGGGAAAAGAAAAGCGGTTTTGTGTTGATCTATCATAGTTCACAATTCCTTTCATATTCTATTCCGGTTCACAAGGAAATGCTGGGGTGATTCCCCATATATGGATAGTCCCAAGCGTTTCCCAGAAACCCGTTTTTCCCCGGTGCAAGAGCACCAGGGTGGCGAAAGGCCAATTGGAATACGGCCTTTCACGCAAAGAAAAGCCGGGCCATTGCCCGGCAAAAAGTGTCACTTATATTAACGCCAATGGGCCGTGATGGTCACGGCCCATTTGAATAATTGTAATATTTATTCTTCTACGACGACGACCTCGCGGCCTTTGTAATGCCCGCAGTTGGGGCAGACTCGGTGCGGTAAACGCATCTCGCCGCAATTACTGCACTGCACCATGTTTTTGGCCTTCAAGGCATGGTGGGCGCGGCGGCGGTCACGTCGTGACTTGGCAGTTCTTTGTTTGGGGACAGCCATGATCTTACTCCTGCAAAACTCTTGTTTCCAATTCGAAACTTATCCTATTGATAAGCGGAGGGATTATACGATAGGGTGGGGGAGTGTCAAGAGGAATTTTTCCCGCCCACATTGGCGCGCAAATAGGCCTCGATTAAACTGTCTAAATCACCATCGAGCACCCCTTCAGCGTTGCCGACCTCGTGATTAGTGCGATGATCCTTGACCATTTTGTAGGGGTGCAACACATATGAGCGGATCTGGCTACCCCACTCAGCTTTGGTGTACTCGCCGCGCAATTCGTCGATCTTCTCGGCCTTCTCGCGCTCTTTGATTTCTAACAAGCGAGCGCGCAATACTTTCATGGCCATCTCACGGTTTTGGGTTTGCGAACGCTCATTCTGACAGCTTGCGACGATCCCCGTTGGGAGATGCGTGATGCGAACGGCAGTATCGTTCTTTTGCACGCTCTGGCCACCGGCACCGCCCGCTTTGAAGGTGTCGATTTTGATATCGTTGGGGTTGATCTCAATATCTGTATCATCATCAACCTGAGGGAGCACCTCCACCATAGCAAATGAGGTATGTCTGCGGCTATTGGCATCAAACGGAGAGATGCGCACCAGCCGGTGTACGCCCTTTTCAGCGCGTAGATACCCATAGGCATAACGCCCATCTACGGAGATCGTCACACTCTTGACCCCTGCCTCTTCGCCGGCAGTTGTATCGATGATCTCAGTCTCGTAATTGTGCTTTTCCATCCAACGCAAATACATGCGCTGAAGCATCTCAGCCCAGTCCTGGGAATCGGTGCCACCAGCCCCGGCATGGATGGCCAGGATCGCGTCCCCTCGGTCAAATTCGCCCGCTAGCATCGCTCGGAACTCACGCTGCTCGACCTCAGCCTCGATAGCGCTAGTTTCGGATTCAAGTTCATCCAAGAGAGAAGCATCGCCCAAATCGGCCAGCTCGAGGGCATCGTTTAGGCGGTCCTTTAATTTGTTCCAGCCATCGATACTCTCATTAAGCTGAGAGAGGTTCTTCATCACTTTTTGAGCGTGCTGAGGGTTATCCCAGAAGTTTGGGGCTTCAGATTCTTTTTGGTATTCTCTGCGTTTTTCTTCCCTGCCAGAGACGTCAAAGCCGCACCAATAGATTTTGGATTTTTGCCTCACTAGCGCGTAGGCGAGCGATCAGATCTTCCATAATTATTCCTCATTTTCCTGTCTATTCAATTATATGCAGATCAGGGTTCTCGTGCCAGCATTACTTGAAATAAGCTTATCCCCACTGCCACAGCCAGATTGAGAGAATCAATGTCTTCAGATTGAGGAATGCTGATGCTCGGACCGGTTGATCGGTATGCCTCGTCCAGACCACTGCTCTCGTTTCCAAATACCAGGCTAAATGGTTGTTGATAGTCAACCTCGTGGATGAGATTGCCCCCGTCAGTCATCAGTGGATAGTATATGCGCGGAAACTTTTGCTGGTAGGTTTCGAAATCGTCAAAGGTAGCCAACCTCAAGTTGAAGATAGCGCCCATGGAAGCGCGAATCGCGCGCGGGTCAAAATGGTCAACCGCCGGGGCGATAATCGCTAGATCGGAAAATCTAAACCCAAGCATTGTACGAAGGATCGTCCCCAGGTTGCCCACGCTGCTGGGGTTGACAAGCACAATGTGATCGGACTTCGGATCAAGGCTGGATCGATATTTGTTGAAGACTCCTACCGCATAATCATTTTCACGCGCCCCCAGGCGAGAGAATGTCCTCTCCTGGAATTCCAAAGGGATGCTGGTCCTCTGGCAGATTTCCTGTATTTTGGCAACCCCCTGGTTCTCCATCCCTTGGGGATGCACAATTACCCCCAAAATCTGTTCAGCTTTGTGTGCGAGCAATTCCAATGTAGGGAATACCCCAAATGTGTAGGAGTGTTCGAAATCCCTCTTGTAGCGCTTCAAACGAAAGTCCATAAAGAATTTGGTGATTACGCAACATCCCGTAGAGATGTCTCAATAGGTATTCAGAAGTCGGCTAAGATGCCCTCAATAAAGGCCTCGGGATTGAAAGGTTCCAAATCCTCTGCACCTTCCCCCAGACCAGCAAACAAGATCGGCAGGTCAAGTTCGCGTTGAATGGCAAAGGCCATGCCGCCGCGCGCCGAAGAATCCAATTTTGCCAGGATCACACCCGTCACTTGAACAGCCTCTTTGAAGGCACGCGCCTGGTGCATGGCATTCTGACCGGTGGTGGCATCCATCACCAACCACACAGCATGCGGCGCGCCGGGGAGCGCTTTCCCCACCACTCGATGGACCTTTTTGAGTTCCTCCATCAAATTGAAGCGCGTATGCAACCTGCCCGCTGTATCGATCATTACTACATCGATGTTGCGGGCGATCGCCGCCTGGACGGTATCGTAGGCCACCGCGCCAGGGTCGCCCTCCGGTTGTCCTGCGATCACGCTGATATTCAAACGATCACCCCAAATTTGCAATTGGTCGATGGCCGCCGCCCGGAAGGTGTCTGCTGCCCCGAAGATTACATCCTGGCCTTGATCCTGGAACCGCGCCCCTAATTTGGCCATATTGGTCGTCTTCCCCGACCCGTTGACCCCTACGATCAGGATCACGCTGGGTTGATCTGCGAAGACCATCTCTGGGGGCGCTTTGAGCCGCTTTAGCATTTCATCCTTGATAGCTGTGGCAATCTCGTTAGCTTGGGTTAGCCCTTCATCATGAACACGCGTTTTCAACGCTGCGATGATTCCTTCTGTCGATTCCAACCCCATATCGGACTGAATGAGCAAAGCTTCGAGTTCATCCCATGTATCAGCATCAATCTGGCTGGTCCCCAGGAAATTGGAGATACGCCCAAAGGTTGTCTTGCGGGTGCGCGCCAACCCATTTGCCCATTTATTGAAGACATTATCTGTCATAGCGGGGGTGATTATATCTTAGAAAGCAAGTTTTTTGATTATGACTCGTTTAGTTCTCCAGTAACCAAAGTGGGACATACTATAATATGGGAGAGTGTGGGGTGTGGAGCGCCCCACACTCTCCCATATTATGAAAAAGTCCGCGACAATTCCTAGAAAGCCAATTAATTGATATAGGTTACTGTGAGATTTGGTGATACACTGCTGCTTAATTGGATCCCAGGAATAAAAATGACTTCTCAGATCTGCCTCGCCTCCCCTGAAGATTTTCCCACTATTGCTGAACTGATTGAAAAACTCAATCAAAACCCAGATACACAGTGCATCCACAGCAGCACTGGCGAGAGTGCTGAGAGCATGGTCGCGGAAATGCTGAAATGGCATCAATCTGGTGAGATCATCTTCATCAAATCACTGGTAAAGGACCGTCTCGTTGGGGTAATGGGCTGTGAGTTCGAGAGCGACGGTCAGCGGGGTTGGCTAAGGGGACCATTTAGCTTGAGTGGGTACGAAAGTGTATTTTCTAGCATGTATGATCGACTCCTGCAAGCGCTGTCTCCAAAGATCAAGAGGCTGGATTCTTTTCTGAATCTCGAAAATGTTCTCGGTCAAGAATTCTATGAGCAGCTGGGTTTCGAGCGCAAGGGACAGTCGCATGTCTATGTGGCTGCGCAAGCTGATAGGGTTCGCGGATCAATGGCCGATGACAGGCTCGAATGCGTGGAACTGGACTTAAGCGCTCAAAGTGGTTTCGCTGAACTGCATGATGCGATCTTCCCCAATACTTACTATAATGGTGAACAGATCATCTCACAGTTAGATGCTAATCACCGGGTCTGGGTTTGTGTTTCTGAAGGTGAAGTCAAGGGATATATTTTTGCCATCAATGAACCTTGGGCAGAAGAGGGTTATATTGAGTTTCTGAGTGTTAAGGGGAATGCCCGCGGGCAAGGGCTTGGCGGCAAGCTATTAACCACAGCGCTGGACTGGTTTTTTGATGAATGTGAGATGCCCCAGGTTGGACTGACGGTTAGCGATGAGAATGTAAATGCACGCGGGTTATACGAAAGGGTGGGATTCCGCCTGAAGTACTCCGGGATCAATCATCGCCTGGAATGGTAGAAAATTTCGGGACACACAATGCAAGGCTAGGATTAGAGCTAATGAGAGGATTTTTCTTTCTTGGGATCGTGGTATCTTGCGGGATTGGATTTTTCTCTGGGTGCAAAGGGGTAGAATCGATATCTGATGTTGTGGATAATTCCACAGCGACATTGCATCCACTTCGATCTCCAACATTCGAACCTACAGCAACTGCAACCCAACAACTTCTTCAGCCGACATTCAACTTTCCCTTCCCCGTTACCACTTCATCAGGTTCCTGGCTTATCAAGCACCCTGCTAGAGAGATCCAAATCGAATTCGATCAATCAAAGTGGGAATCGACACAATTTGATGAATTCATCCCGCTATATTATGAAGGGGGTCCGGTGCTTGTGCATCGCGAAATTGATGGATGTCATCTCTCGCTCAACGTTGGGGGTGGTGTCCCCATGGATTGGGTTCTCGAGACTGGTGAAGTTTTCCTGGGGGATCATCAATTTTCAAAAACAACATTTCTCAATGATGATCAAGAAATTCAGTTTGTGATCTATGATCAATTATTTCGAGTGACCTTTGGAGAGACTCTAGAGCATTGCATCAAAGAAGTTGAAAGCGTGTTGGGGAGCATCAGGACCGAATAGGAAGGCGGTTCCATTCAGGAACCGCCTTCCTGGTTGAAATCATCAATAGTTATCGAACCTCAAACTGGGATATAAAGTAGATGGTGTGGCGCATAGAAAAATAATATCAAATCGCTTTCATCGTTTACTTCTACGCATAATTACCAAAATGGAGTATCCAAAACCTTCCCGTCTGTTACAAGTTGACGCCCTGCGCGGCGTGATCATGGTCTTGATGGCCTTGGACCACGCTAATCATTTTGTGGCGCACAAGCATCCGTCTGGTGAGCACTGGGGCGGGTATTTCCCGGTCTATCAGGATGCGCTTACTTTTCTCACTCGCCTGGTGACTCATCTCTCCGCGCCGGGATTTTTCTTTTTGATGGGTGTCGGGATGTTCATGTACGCGTCCTCGCGACGAAATGCCGGCTGGAGCGAATGGCAGATCCTGCGACACTTCTTCATCCGTGGTTTGATCTTGATTTTGCTCCAGTTCACCCTCATCAACCAGGCTTGGAAGTTAGGCCCAGGTGAATTCCCACAGATGTATGTTGGAGTGTTGTTCGCCTTAGGGTGCTGCATGATCATCGCCAGCCTTACCCTGAGGCTAAGACCGCTGCACTGGCTTATGATCGCGGGTATTTTCTTCTTAGGCACTGAAATGATTCATCCTGCCCCTAGCCTTTGGGGGTTGAACGATCCTTGGGGATTGTTGTTTCTCTACAGCGGCGGTTCCTGGGAATTCTGGTCCAATTATCCTGTCTTGCCTTGGCTTGAGTTGGTATTCTTCGGTATGGCTGTGGGGAGTTGGCTGAAAGCAGACTCATCAAAGGCTGCTAAACGAATTATCTGGTTGGGCGTTATCTTCTTGGTGGGATTCCTCGTAATCCGTTTTGGGGATGGATTTGGAAATATCCGTCCGCGAGCCGGAGATGGCTGGATTGACTTCCTCAATGTGGTCAAATACCCCCCGAGTATGGCATTTAGTTTGATGACCACCGGGGTGAATCTGATCCTCTTGGCAGGATTCTGCAAAATTGCAGCCCGAGCATCCAAGTGGATAATGCCACTCACCGTCTATGGAAGAGTACCACTTTTCTTCTACATCATTCACCTATATATATATCTTGCACTGGGCGCCTGGTTTACCCCCTTAGGGACGAGTATCCCCATGATGTATCCATATTGGCTGCTAGGGTTAGCAATCCTTTACCCCTTGTGTCTGTTATATGGAAAATTCAAGGCGCGTCACCCATCTATTGTCCTGCTTCGCTATCTATAATCTTTGAAAGGATTCTCGTTCTTATGGCAAAAGGGAAGATTACGATAATAAAAAGAATGGCCAATTTTGATCTTATCGATCAATACCAGCACGAGACAGTAGTGCCTTGTGATATCTTCAGTGATAGGCAAGAGTTTATCGTCGAAGACTGGAAAACGCCCCCAAATGGATTCTGTGAGTGGGCTTGGGTGGACATCAAGAAGAAGTTTGAACTAGCCAAACAACTTGGAGAAGTGGTGGCATGCTGTACTGACGGATTCAGGCCTGTTGTGTTTGAAATCCAACGCAGTGATTAATTCCTGGGTTCAAGAAAGTATTAGGCTCTTTCGGAATCGCCGTGGAAATTGGCAGATTTGGGGGTATGGGGCCGTGCTCCGCACGTCCCATACCCCCAAATCTGGAGTTCATCACGGGAGTTCCAAGAGACCCAAGTATTATCCAATGAAAGTAAGCTATAATCCCGATTATGGCTTTCAATCTTTATATGCTGATTCATGTCATCAGCGCCGTAATCTTCCTATCTCTGTTGATTTTTGTGATTGTGAAACGAGGCCTGGTCAATGAACAGGCGCGCCATCTTAACGGATTATTACTGAATTACATCTTGCTAGAAGTGGGGTTAGCGATCAAGTTTGGGGGAGATTTCCGAATTAATCTTTTGCCGGATGTGCTCGTGCTGGGCTGGACGGGTTACGGCATCTTATTGGGATCGATACTGATCAGACAGGTAATTTCCCAGATTACTCGGAGAAAAACCCACTATTGGTGGTGGCTCATGGGTGTGGGTTGGTTTCTCTTATCTATTGGTGTTATTTTTATCCCTGGCTTTGCAAATATTACATTTTGGGTAGCAGGCTGGCAGATCGAATTTCGAACGATCCTTGCCTCTTGGCTGTTCTTGGGTTGGATGCTCTTCACGGTGTTGACAATTCGACTGCTATTTGAAGGGCATCAAACAACGAATTTTCCTACATTTCGTAACCGCCTGTTCATTTTGGGATTAAGTTTGGGGGGAGTTTATGTTGGTAATGTATTTAGCTTAGTTGGCCAGGAGCACATCGGGACGATCATGAGCGCGCTGGGAATGTCAGTGCTCACCTATGTCATCCTGACTCCACGGTTACCCCATTTGGGTATAGCACTGCGGGGTTTGATCAATAAGGTAATGGGCTTGGCATTAGAGTTCCTTGCATATGGCGTGGGTTTTCTTTTCGTTCAATATCTGCTGGCAATCTGGTTCAAGATCGATAACCTCTTGGTTGCTCTTGGCTTGTCGCTGTTGATCATTGTCGTTATCAATCCCTTGCTGAGGCGCCTGCGTAGGTGGATGGATCGTTGGTTCTTTGGGAAAGAACAAGATCTTTCGAGTATATTGAGCGAATACAGCCAGAATATCAGCAGCATCCTGGATATGGAGTTGCTGTCCGCTGTGGCAGTAGATTTGGTCCGAGATATGCTGGGGGTAGAGAGCGGCCTTCTCCTTTTGGTTGAGTTAGAAGTGAGCACAGATGGCAAAAAACAGTTCCGCATTCAGCAAGGTCGCAAGCGAAAAGACGCATCCCTGACCGGGTTGATGCCAGCAGAATCTGCCCTGGCTCAAACCTGGGATAAAGATCGCCAGCCTCTGACACGTGACGAGATCGATATGCTGCCGCGCTATCAATCCATTCAGGCGGATACGCGTCGGTGGCTTTCGCGTGTAGGGATGGATATCTTTGTTCCTATTCACGCCCAGGATGAGTGGGTGGGATTGCTTGCGCTGGGACCAAAGGCCTCAGGTGCGTCTTATTTTCCCAAAGATATCGAATTGCTGCGCACGATGGCGGATCAAACCGCAGTGGCATTGCAGAATACTCGTCTGGTAGAGAGCCTGATGCGCGTCAATACTGAGTTTCGTCGGGCATATTCCGCAATGGATGAGGCCCTCTCCAAGTTGCAGCGCATCGACCGCACCAAGTCCGATTTCATCAGTATAGCTTCTCATGAGTTGCGCACTCCCTTGACTGTGCTGAGTGGATACGGTCAAATACTCATGGAAGCCCCAGATCTGAAATCAAACCCAGATTATTCCGATGCATTGGAAGGCGTTCTGGATGGTGCAGACCGGCTTCATGAGATCGTCGAAAGTATGCTTGAAGTTGCCAAGATCGACACTCGGGAATTAGACTTGTCCGCTGAGTCTATCAAGATCGAGCTGGTAATCTCCAATGTCTGTAGGAAATTCGCTTCGATATCCCGTGAACGCAAAATTAAAATACTCATCGATAAGAATGTCAGTACTTTGCCTCTCGTGCGTGGAGACCAAGAAGCGTTGAAGAAAGTTTTTCGCCATCTGATCAGCAACGCAGTCAAATTCACCCCTGATGAGGGCATGATCACCATATCAGGTCGTCACCTTCAAAAAGGGTTTGTGAAATTCCCCAAGGGTGGAGTTGAGATCCAGATCAGAGATACCGGTATTGGTATCGATCCGCGTTATAAGGAACTTATCTTCACCAAGTTCTATCAGACAGGTGATATCGCTCTGCATAGTTCAGGAAAAACAAAATTCAAGGGTGGTGGACCAGGTCTTGGCCTGGCGATCGTGCGCGGGATCGTGCTGGCTCATGGAGGTCGGGTATGGGCCGAAAGCCCTGGCTACGATGAAAATCGCAACCCAGGCAGCTCATTCTTCGTGATCTTACCCCTCAATGAACAGCCAGACGGAGAGATTGAATAAAAAATTAGGAGTTACGCACTTGAAGCAGATTGGGCTGGGAATAGGGGGTAGGGGCTAAGCCCCTACCCCCTATTCCCAGCCATTTTCTCGCTGAACTGCGTAAGTCCTGAAAATATTGTTGTTCTGGCATCAGAAATCTATGAGGGACCCATGAAGGCAATATAAATTCTGGCACTCTCATGGTTTTAAGTAAATGTCGGGAAGAATCCCAAAATAGATTGTGAGAAAATACCGGCATTTACACAGGTTTTGCGGTGAAACCGATCAGTATTATTTCAAACCACAAACCACAAACCGCAAAACACTTAATACCGATATATATGAAGGAAGAATAAATGCAAGCTGCAACTCTAGACCCTCAACGACAAGAACGAGCGAGGCATTATGCTCGCATTCAGCGGAGATTCACGCTCGTTGACTTAATCTTTGGGACCCTTTACCTGTTGGCCTGGCTACGTTTTGGTTGGTCTGTAGACCTGAAGAATTATCTGCTTCAATGGACATCCAATGAGTGGTTCCTGGTGGCAGGATTTGGATTTGTATTTGCGGCGTTCATTTCGCTGCTGACGTTGCCGCTTTCTTATTACACCGGCTTTGTCTTACCCCATCGCTTTGAGCTTTCGAACCAGACCCTTAAAGGATGGGTAACAGACCAGGTCAAAAGTCTGCTGGTTTCTGGACCCATTGGATTGCTGCTTTTAGAAGTGATCTACGCTATCCTGCGTAGTTATCCCACAACCTGGTGGCTTTGGGCGGCCGGCTTTCTGCTGGTATTCAATGTGCTGATCACGAATCTGGCGCCGATATTGCTCTTCCCTATCTTTTACAAATTCGTCCCCCTGGAGGATGAGCACGCTGACTTGGTCGAAAGGCTGCTAAAGCTGGCTGAACGGGCGAACACCAAGGTCAATGGCGTTTTTAAATTCGATATGTCCCGCCGCACCAAAGCGGCTAATGCTGCCCTGACGGGCATAGGCAATAGCCGCCGCATCATTTTAGGTGATACACTCATCGATGAATTTACCGCCGATGAGATCGAAACCATATTGGCGCACGAACTGGCCCATCACGTGCACAAAGATATTCCCTTGGGAATACTTATCAGCAGTGTCACAACATTGGTAGGGTTCTACCTGGCATCTCTAGGATTGGATTGGGGAGTGAACCTCTTTGGCTTCGAGAGTGCCGCCGATATTGCTGCCTTACCTCTCTTTGGTCTGGTGTTGGGAGCCTTCAGCCTGGTGACGATGCCGTTGGGAAATGCCTGGTCTCGCAGCCGTGAACGGATGGCAGACAGTTATGCTCTGGAAACCACTGACAATCAGGCTGCCTTCGCATCTGCATTCACTCGCCTGGCGAACCAAAACCTGGCCGATGTCGATCCGGAACCTTGGGTCGAATGGTTGCTGCATTCTCATCCCTCGCTGAGTAAACGTATCGCTATGGCAAGAAAGTTTGAATCCTCATGAATCCAGAAATCATCAACCGTGTCATCCCCATCGTATTCCTTATATTTTTGGGATACCTTATTCGCAGCCGATCCCTAATCGGTGAAAAAACCATCGCCGATTTGCGCTGGCTGGTCGTTAATTTAGCACTTCCAGCGGTGCTGTTTATCTCTTTTTTGAATATCACATTGGTATCCGAATATCTGATTATCTTTGTGTTGATTTTCTCCCTATGTATTTTGCTCTACATTGTTGGATTAGGAATTCAATCAAGCTTCCGTGTAGGTACAGAATATTTTCCCTTTCTCACCACTGGATTCGAATATGGCATGTTAGGGATCAGTCTCTTTGGCGCGGCGTATGGCGTTGAGCGGATCGGATATATTGCCATCGTCGATTTAGGACATGAGATCTTCATCTGGTTTGTGATGCTCCCGATGCTTCTGCTAAAGCGGGACGGCGCGCAGAATATCCGTGACGTCGCCAAATCATTTTTCTCTTCACCGGTTGTGATCGCCATACTAGCAGGAATCTTCTTGAATGTCCTTGGGCTGGGTTCATTGTTAGGCACCTTGCCGGTTCTTGGTGGGATTGTAAGTGGATTGGAATTCCTCGCTGATCTTACCGTTCCGCTGATATTGTTGTTGATCGGATACGGGATCGATTTCAGACCAGCGGCATTTCGGAGCGTGATAGGATTGATCATTATTCGGTTCGCAATACTAGTTCCGCTAGCATTGCTGATAAATATCTTCTTGATCCGTCGTTGGTTGAGTTTAGCGCCAATTTTCGAGGCAGCAATATTCACACTGCTAGTCTTGCCACCGCCATTTATCATCCCACTATATCTTCGCCAAGATCTGGACGAAACTGAGCGCGGGTATATCAATAATGCGCTTGCTGCCTATTCAGTGGTTTCACTGATATTGTTTATTTTCTACTTCAGTTTGAATCCTATTTAATCCAGAAAATAGATACTATATCCTTCTACGGGCACTTCAAAACATTTAGGTTGTGACCCCTAATAATACGAAAAAGGTGCTAGCGGCGATTGCGCCATTAGCACCTTTTTCCAAATATTACGATATTATCTTAATCGTTTGGGATCACGACCCAAAGGACGATATAGGGCACCAATCCTGGGATTCCGCCTGGGATCAGAGCGATCAAGAAGGCCAAGCGGAACCAAAAGGCGCTGATTCCAAAGAATTCTGCCAACCCCCCGCAAACCCCCGCAACAACGCGGTCTCGACGAGAGCGACGTAGGGCATTTTTCCTAGATGTCATTTTGACCTCCGGTTTGTAAACAGTTACCACGGGTGATGTGAGTTATGCGGCCTCGACTTGAGGAGCGGGTTTACGCCAATCCTGGAAGACCAGCCACATGGCACCCATGCCTATTAGGGTGACTACCACACCGAAGATCCAACCGAGTACGGGGATAGCTCGTATCAACACGTAGATCAATACTCCCAACACAAGTGGCCAAGCCTTAGATTCCGCATATTGAGGGAACAGTTTCTCCAGTGTCCATTTTCCGCCCCAGAATGCGATCACCAGCTTCGATCCATAGGAAATCAACAACACAAAGATTGCCATGGCCAGGCCTAGGCTAGAGAAGCCTACTCCGAAGATTGTGCGTCCCAGGCCACCTAAGGTCAGTACTCCAAAGAAGATGCCGGCAGCCAGAACCAGGCCAGCCAAGATTGCCGCGCCAGCGTAGCCACCAATCACGGTCACCAAACCCCAACCTGAAGATGGCAATGGTTCGCTAACTGCTTTGGTGATCACTTTGTTGAAAAGGTCTGGGATCAGCCAAAGAACAAGCGCACCCAATGCTAACAAGGTAACCAATTCACGTGCACGTTGCAAAAGCCAGCGCCCAACATTCAGCGTGGTCCCCACCTGAGGGCCAGGTGAAAACTGATCAGGTGAAGGTTGAGTATCAGGAACAGGAGTGCTGTGAACGATTCCTTCGCCCGGAGCGGCGTCGATCTCTGCAGATTGGTCAGTGTTACTGGTGTACCGTACCTTTCCGCCGATTTCCGCGGAATCTGAGATGCGTAATCCGGTTTGCACCATGGCGGGAGTGCCAGGAGGCATGAATGAGAAGAATGGCATCGTCTGCATGCTCTCGTCAGGGTCTCCGACCTCAGCAACGATATCACCTGCAACCGTCCCGTTGATCTCCAGCGCGCCAGCACCTGCGTAGATATCACGGCCAATTTCTCCATCTAGGATAGCCTGATACCCACCAAATGCCAGATCGCGGCCAACTTGAGCACCATCTTCGATATTTAGAGAGAAACCACCAAAGAAGATGTTGCGGCCAATTGTGGCCGATGAGCCAACCGTGGCAGCAGTGCATCCAGAGTAGACGCTACCAGCGACTTCACCATTGATTTCGATGAATTGACCGCCTGTGACCAAGCTGCCTTTTACGACACCATTGATTTCAATGGTTTGGCCAAAAGCAATCAGATCACCATTTACGGTGCCATTGATGATGACATTATCGCCAACGATAAAAAGATCATCATCCACAACCTCGCCAGCAGGTAAGTCTTCATTTTCGATAAACTCAACAGCTCTGGCAGTGCCTACGAATCCAAAACTAATGATGAGCACCAGCGCAAATGTCACCAGCCAATGGAAATTATTAATATTCTTTTTCATTTCGATCTCCTTCAAAAAAAATTATTGAGTAATTATTCACTTTATTATACGTGAGTATCGTCTCTCAGTTGCATAAATTACTTCATGTTTGTCAAATTTGGCTGATGGATGTGCTTAGTGCGCCTGACCGTCCTTCTGACAAAGAATAAATGATGAAAAAAGTTAGCAATCGAAACATCAGATTGCTAACGATCACCATGTGCCATATTTTCCATATGGCATCCTGAGATTTCCACAGATCCTTTGAAATTCAACAAAACCCCCGACGATTTTGAGTGTGACCCGCGGGTGCGTATCGAGGCTCAACTGGGACTCTACCATTAGATGCTACCGGTCCCAAATAACAAATTATGCAATTAGTAACGAAGTGAGGGTTCTGAGTCATTATTACAAAGAGATACTTTTACGCTAAGGTATCAGAAATTCAGGATATTGAAAGGTTGCTCATCAGGAAAGCTATTATCGAATCAGTGAGCGTCGATTTTTCCGAGTATGAATTGGAGGTGGGGGGAAATGAAGTAGTCAACAGGTATTATTCTTAATAAATTTAGTTTCGGCCTTGACATAATTAGAATATATGTTCTAATTATTGGAGATCGGCGCTCCGAGAAATTTCCCCCGGAGCGCCTTAACCCGATCCCCCGGCAGGCGAATCAGGTATGTTGATTATAGCAGGATTTAATTTCTTCAAAGGTTCGAAATTCAATCATAATCAATATTAAATCGTGGCTGCGATATTTCCGCAGCAGCGTTGTTTGCACAATATCTGAATGGATGGAAACAAAAGGGTGAGAAATTTTTGTTCATCGCTGCCGCACAATTCATAAGGAGAACACTATGACACATGTACTTGTAATATCTGGCAGCAACTTAGATTCTTACTATGAACAGACCATGGATTACATCTTTGCCAAGTACCACACCTATCCGACTTCCTTGGACCCCCAAGTGATCGACCCGACCACCATGGGCGAAATAAAGTACTATGAAAAATTAGCTCGAGATATTGCCGAAGAAGCACAAATCGAATGCGGTATCCATATTGGGAAGCATGTAGTCTGATATTTTCTACAACAACAGGGGGCAATTCCTGCTTTATCGCAACGATTTAGTGAAAGAAATTTAGGTGCTTAAGGGTTTTCCATCTTTAGCACCTGAATTTCTTCAGGTAGATGAAATCAAAAAAATGACTCATCCCGATTATAGATTTTGGAATGAGTCATTCACTTTGTGCAAAAATATTTTCTGAAGTTACTAAACTCTTGTTACGTACGATCCATTGCGAGTATCAACACGGATCACATTGCCAGTTTCAATAAAAGCAGGCACTTCAACTTGGAGACCCGTTTGTACAGTGACCTTTTTTGTCAAGCCTGTAGCTGTATCCCCACGTACAGCCGGATCAGCTTTGGTGACCTCTAGATCGACAGTTGTCGGTAGGTCGATATCGATAGGCTCGCCTTCGAAAAAGGTCAGTTTTACATGCATATTTTCTAACAGGTAAGGAACGACTTCTTCAAGAATTTCTTTACGAATAGCCGGTTGATCATAGGTTTCCAAATCCATGAAATAGTAGAATTCATCATCGCTGTAAAGATATTCCACATCGTGGTGGTCCAAGCGGATATCTTGTACACGGTCGCCTGAGTTGAAGGTCATATCAACAATTTTCCCGTTGCGCAAATCTCGGATTTTAACGCGAATCGTCGCTTTTCCTCGCCCAGGTTTGTGATGCGTGTATTCTAATACTTTATATAACTTGTCCTCTAGCTCAAAGGTAACGCCTTTGCGTAGTTCATTAACGTCAATCATATCCTTGCCTCGTTTTGAAGGGATCTTGCGGTTGTGAGTGCAATTATTCACATCCGACGTAGGATTATAGTCTAGGCTATATTGCGTGGCAAGAGGAGGTGGCTTGTGGTACAGGGCAATCGCATTTAGACAGAAATCACCTTGAGAAGATAGTTCATATCCCA
>CAYTKR010000082.1:0-23069 GCA_964438295.1 uncultured Anaerolineales bacterium | reverse complement strand
GGTGGGGGCTTCGCCCCCACCCCCTATTCCCAGCCATTTTCTCGCTGAACGGCGTATGTCCTTAAAGTATAGATTTCATTGCAATTGTCCAAGTAGCGCTCTCGATAAGTACGTTATTAACCAGATAGAGTTTCCTGAACATGTATTCCAAGAAACTCTATCAGTTGAAATTATTTGACAAGATAACAACCTCAATACAGTGTCGCTGAAGTTATCAATAACTCGATTGACACAGAGTTCCGAAGTTTGCCCCGAAAATTTCTAAATTTCATGCTGCCAATAAATTTTCGGAACTTTTGCGTGACGGAGTACTCAAGTTAGAACTGAGGTTTCTTTAGGCACAATCCCCTCCTTGGCGTGCAAGGAGGGGAAATAGTACTTATCCAATCCGTAATTCGATGGCATCCGTTTGGGTGCAAGTTTCTATGCACTCCAGGCAGCGGATGCATTCTGTTGAGCGCGTATTCTCAGGGATTGCTGCTACATTAGCCGGGCATTCAGCTTCGCAGCGCCCGCAGTTGGTACAACGCTCGGGGTTGGTTGCAATATGGATAGGGGATATTTTGTTGAAGACTGCCAAAGCAGCACCCAGCGGGCACAAATATTTACACGAGAAGCGCCTTACCAGCATCGAGGTGAGGATGAATCCTATCAAAACCGCTGCCAAAAGGGACGTGTTCCAGTGAAATCCGAAGATGGCGCGTGCCGGGCAAAGGTTCCGGAGTGGGGGAAACTTTGCCATGGTGCTGGCGATGAGGATTGCAGCTAAAACCAAATACTTGAGATAGCTCAATCGCAGATCGATCTTACTTGAAATTTGTAGCGGAAAGCGCGCCTTACTCTTTTTGCCGCGGATGTGCTTCTTCTCGCCTCCAAGGCGCCGCGTCCAGCTTGCGATCATATCCTGAATTGTGCCTAACGGGCACATCCAGCCGCAGAAAGCCCGTCCGGCGACCAGTGAAACGCCAGCTACAGCGAGTAGTACGGTAAAGTTTAGCTGGTTGGTTGTTTTTAGGGTTCGCCCGGTAGCGATATAGGGTATCAAGGTTTCGATGCCACCAAAGGGACAAAAGGCGTCAAAAGCGCCACCTTTGGATGATTCGCCCGGAAGGGTATGTCGCAGCCCAATGAGGATGGTGGCCACCAAAAATATTCCCTGCATCCAATGGCGCATTTTGGAAATGCCCGTTTGTCCAGTGTTCGTTGTTTCAGTCGTAGCCATTGTTCAATGTGCGGGGGTAAATCCCAACGCAATTCCCAGAATTGCGAAGAACACCAGAGTGATAATGATGATGATTGGAAAGTGGTCGGTGTTGATTTTCATCAATGACTTAGATTAAATTTGGCTCTTTGGAAAACGCCCTGGGACTATCCAGATTTAGGGGGGAGTGGAACACCCCACTCACCCCTAAATCTGGGGGATCGCCCCGGCAATTCCTGGAGAACCTTAAATTTGGATCACTCTTCGAGTTTTTCGTTGACCAGCAGATTCTTTTTGAAGTATGGCACGACTGTAAAGATCAGCACTCCCAAAGCCAACAAAGAACCATAGAGGTAATCCAGGGTTTTTGTGCGGAAGATTTGGGTTGGAATGTCGATCATCAAAATAGATATTGAGCCAATCACTGCTAACCACCATCCCTGGATTTTGCCTATGGACAGTTTCGGGATGGACAAGAAGAGCAAGATCACTGCAACCCAGTTGACTTCACCCGCCCACAAGAATAGCCACCAGGTAAAATCGGGATACAATGGATGTCCGGGACGCGTCCACATGGTGCGTTGCGCGCCAACCCCGATAGTGAAGGCATGGGTAGCCAGCATGCCGATAAAGGTCAGCGCGGCAAATCGGGTCCATTTCTGTGCTTTTTCGCCGTCTCCTAAAAATATGAAACTCCAGTATCCAGCCAGCCCAATCCAAGAGATCGTCATTGGGAGCGGAAACCCATCCACAAAGCTAATATAAGGTAAGAACATGAACATACCGCCAATGGCTGGCACAGCGAAAAGCGTCATTGCCAGGGGATAGGTCCATTCTTTCCCTTTACGGATCTCTTGTGAGATGATGATCAGAGTTGTGCCAGCAACGAAAATGAGCGCACGCCAAACTGGATAGAAGAAGTCAAAGAGCTTCGGCCCGCTGGAAAATGTTGGGTTGCCCGCCTCAATATGGGCGAGCAAATTGACTAGGACTCGCTCTAAACTTGTTTGAGTCAAGAACGGGATCACATACGCCATCAGCAAGCCCAAGACAATGGCGATAATAGACATGATCAAGCGGTTATTTTTGGAAGTATTTAACATGGTTATTCTCCTATGAATGTGAATATAATTGTGGCATTGTTTGAATTGTTACAAATTTAACTTACAATATCTTTACCTTAAGGTAACATGCGTTTTGGCTGCATTCTAATTTTTGAGTCTCAATACATATATGAGTTACGCACTTGAAGTGGATTGGGCTGGGAATAGGGGGTGGGGGCGAAGACCCCACCCCCTATTCCCAGCCATTTTCTCGCTGAACTGCGTAAGTCCCAACATATATTTATTATTATCGGAAAAAGACTGCAAAATGTGTCACTCTGAGCGAAGCGAAGAGTCTCCTCCCCTCTCCTACGGCGCGCTGCTAGCGGGGCAGAGATTCTTACCTGCACTTGCAGCGCACGTGCAAGTGTCACCCCTACGGGGTTCACGACGGGTGCGGGTCTACAGCCTGACAAGAAAATAAAGGACCTCCCAGAGTCCGCTTAGGAAAATAAATGGATATAGAAAATCTAGTAAGCGAAAACAGAGTTTTTTCAGCGTTACCGCAAACAGCGATTCAGAAAATAATCTCAGTTTCCATATCTCGAAAATACTTCAAAGGTGAGTTTGTGACTCATGAAGCCGACGTATGGCCCTATTTATTGTTCGTCAAGTCAGGAAAATTCCAAGTATTGAAAGAGTCGACCAGCGGACGCGTTTTTGTAATTGAAGATTTCGGACCTGGCGAAATTTTTTGGGGGCTGGCGTTATTTGAGGAAAATGAGCCGAATCCAGCCACGATTCAGACATCAGAGGATAGTGAATTGCTCCTGTGGCACAAAAATCAAATTGAGGAAATTATTTCTCAAAATACATCTGTTGCCTGGGGATTATTCTATCTGCTCGCCCAGAAGATGAAGCGAGTAGGTGCTATTGTGGAAGAATTGGCGTTTCAGCCCCTGACAGGCAGGTTGGCAAACCTGCTCCTCGACCAATTAGAGATGACTGTAGGTGACGTGATCGCGCGAGATCTAACACTTGATGAAATGGCTGCGCGGATTGGAACGACACGAGAAATGGTATGCAAGATCCTGTATCGATTTTCAGATAAGCAAATTATTGAGATTCAGAGAACGGAACTCACGGTGAAAAGTCGTAAAGACCTGAGAGAAATAGGTGGCCGGATGAAAGGCTGAAAATCAACAATTATCCGGTACCGAATATCATTAAGAACATCGCACTGAGCATATATAATGAAGCATATTTGAACAAACCAAAATTCGCTTTTTCAGATTTCTTTACCAGACTGATAACGGCTAGAGAAAATAAGCCAAAAGAAAGAACTGCAAAAATCCGCAAGAAGCCAAAATCTATGCCAATACCATAAGCGGCGACCCCCATAAAAAGGGCTGCCAGAATGCTGGAAACGGCTATGGTGATGCGGGTGGTTTGAAAGCAATACCTGGATGGAAAGGTTGGCACGCCTGCTATTTTGTAATCATTGTAGTAGCGCATGCTGAATGTCATCATATGGGTAGGAATCCATAAGAGAATCGCCAGAGATAGAGCGATACCGATCCAGTCAAATGTACCTATTCCCAAAATGCGTCCGGCTAATATTGGCATTCCCCCAGATATTCCACCCCAAATAATTGACCAACAAGTGCGCCTCTTCAGCCAAATGGTGTAAATCACCACATCGAAGAACAAACCAGAAAAAATTACCAATCCATATAAGGGGGCCAGGCTGAATGCCCAGATCAAACCTAAACCAGACAGAAACAATCCCAACTTCAAAGCTTCCCCCGGTTCAATTTCCCCTGAAGGCAAAGGACGCCAGTGCGTGCGGTCCATGCGGGCATCGATATCCCGGTCGTACCACATATTGAGCACCGTGCTGCCGCTGATCGTCAAGAACAAAGTCCCAGCAACAGCCAAGATAGTTTGCCAGTTTGTAAAAGGGCAACGGGAACTCATATACCCTGTTAGACCCGTTAATAACAACAACCCGGTTTGCAAACTTTTAATCAGTTTCCAATAGTTATAGAAGTTCGTTTTTATCGCCATTGCTGCTCTCTAGTTTTAGTAACCCACCTGAGATCCACCTTCTCAAAATCCCAGATGGGTTATTCGTCTTTTATAAACTATGCAGAGGCAGCTTCAGGTTCGTCGTATAACGTTTTGCTGATAGCTGGAATTAACATCAGAACGAGAACGACCAGTCCCAAGCTTCCGCCCAGGATATAGTCGCTGGTTGTACCGCGTACCAGGTGAACCCAGTAATTGGCGAGCATCGTTGTGGCGCCGCCAATCGTCGCTAGATACCAGCCAACTTTTTTGCGAAATCCGAGATAGTAAATGGAGAGGATGATGCAAATGGTCCCCAACCACATTACTTGAGCTCCAAGCCACAGAACCCAGGTCCCCGGAGCCCAGGCTGGGCGGGCAGGATGCATCCACTGGATGCGCATGGCCGCGTGCCCATTGGCGAAACTGTGGGCGCCCTGAATACCCAAAACCAAGAAAACGAAAGCGCCCCAGAGTTTGTTCTTTAGAGCAGCTTTTTCCCCCAATATGATTGTGAAATAGGGGATCAGGCCCAATAGGGAGATGATCATGGCGTAGATCACGTATGTCCCAAAGCCGGTGAAGTTGATCGCTGGCACCAGCATATACGCTCCACCCATTGCAGGCAATGAGAAACAGAGTAATGCAACACCTCGTGCCCATTTTTCCCCTTCGTAGTAATTACGGGCTATTACCAAAACGACGATTCCACCGAATACGCCCAGCGCCATCCAAAATGGATAGAAGAAACTGACCAGATAGGGGGTATCCTTGATTATCTCGGCTTTGACCTTATCTTCTGGATTATCAGATGCCGACATTTTTTCATAGCGAGCTTGCTGGCCTTCGATAATGGGGGGTAGTATTTGTTTGACGAGTAGCGGCTCAGCAAATATTGTGACTAAAGCCGCAATGACCATGACAACTACAATGACCAAACGGGTTTTTTGGGGTGTTTCTGATAACATAAAAGCATCTCCTATACTATAATCTGATAGAAATCCTTTTCGGCAGCTTTAGTACATTTAGAAGGTTAATTTGAATTGCACCTAGCATGCCGAATTATGAAATGTTCCTCTAATCATAGTAATACTTGTACAGTATGTCTTTGACATTTATTAAGATCTGAAAATACAATCCCTTATTAAATCTACAAAACCTCCACAACTTAGAAACTATGACAAAGTACAATGCTTTGGATGAGATCCTTTCAACGTCTGATGTCTTTCGGCAATTACCTGAGCGTGAACGGACTGAACTGGCCCAGATCGCTAATCGGAAAAAACTGGAAGAAAACGAGTTTCTCGCCTATCAAGGAGATTGGTGGCCCGCACTGATCATTGTTGGAACAGGTGCGTTAAAATGGGCGTTAATTTCAGCTTCTGGCAATGAGTATGTCTTTTTTACCTTAGAGTCAGGCTCCCTTTTTTGGGGTCATACAATTTTCGATGAGCAACCGATGCCAGCCTCTTTGGTCGCGATAAAACCAACAGTTGTATACTCCTGGACAAGGGAAATGATCCAGCCTGTGCTATATAATTATCCCGATGCAATGTGGGAAATTGGGAAAAGCCTGGTTGGCATTATGCGTCGAAATCGAGAGGTTGTTATCAATTTAGCATTTCGACCTATTGCCGGGCGTTTGGCTAAATTTTTACTGGATATTTCGGATGATCGTGTCGGAGAAATTGAAAGGGATTTCACACTTGGAGATATTGCCAACATGGTGGCATCCTCACCAGAAGTGGTCTGCAGAATTTTATATGACTTACAAAACAAAGATATCTTAGAGATCACCCGAGCCAGCATCACCTTAAATGATCTTGATGCACTTAAAACCCTCATTGAAGACGCGTAAATCAAGCAGCGGTCGCACAACTAGGGAAGCTGAGACCTCTTTTCT
Organism: uncultured Anaerolineales bacterium; assembly: GCA_964438295.1. Lineage (GTDB taxonomy): Bacteria > Chloroflexota > Anaerolineae > Anaerolineales > UBA11858 > NIOZ-UU35. The sequence continues at coordinate 16,855 of CAYTKR010000082.1, read as the reverse complement.
GTCGGGTAATGGAATTCTGTTTCTATAATTGCATTCGTTTAAAACAAAAAGTCGCGCACTTCTGGCGACTTTTTGATGTGATTTCAGAGTAATCAGAATTCAGCTTTTGATATGGATAAATCTCTCTGATTCCCAAAAATCATCTACGTTGGGTTGCGTTTCATCGATATAATCGGCGTTCAAATTAAGGATCAATTTATCTATGGGTTCGTTTTTCACACTGATTAATCGTCTGGTAACATCAAAAAGCCACCCTTCAGGTCTATTGAAGGGACATACATGAATGCAAGTGCTGCAAAATGCGGACCCCAGCGCAGTGGATGCAGTCATGCAATCAATCGCTTTGATGGGCCACTTTTCGATTCCAGGATTGTTGCTGATGTCAATCGCCGCACTGGTGGGCGAGTTTGATGAAATCGCTTTCCCAGGACATTGTTCGACGCAGCGGTTGCAAATCTGACAGAATTCAGCCACACCGAAGCTTATGGACTGATCAGTTAAAAGTGGGATATCGGTTATCACTTTGGCTAGCTGCACACGCGGCCCATATTTCGGTGTGATCAACAAGCCATTGCGGCCTAATTCGCCCAAACCAGCATCAATAGCCATGGGAATGCTCAACCCGGTCATATCCCCGCAGGGAATGGCATTGAATCCCAGCATGCGAATGAATTCAGCCAGGCTGCTAACGGTTGCGGTGATGCGAGAATACCCATTTCCAGCACTGGCTGCGCACGTTGCCATAGGCGAGCTGGAGATTGCATCTATATCCATTTCGAAGGCGAGCACAATTACCCATTTCATGGTTTTGGGAATTCCCAGCGTGAGACCATCGTCCAGATAGCGCGCCTGTGAAAACAGCCTGGGATCGATGTCGGCAGTGCAGAAGGGCAATCCCAAATTACGCGCAATCGCATCCTTGACAATTTCAGGCATGATGTCCATCATCATCGGCACCATTTGTGCCACCTGATTGGCTGGCAGGGTGCCCACCAGAAAGGGACTGGGAGAGCCTGGGGGCAATGCTTCGGAATCAATGCCCTCTAATGTCGTGATGAGGAATTCTTTCAAGACATCATCTTCCATAGCTAGCAGTTCATCGAGAATGCTTTGCTGGCATTCTTCAGTCGTGGGAATATCGATTTGATCGGCTTCGATGAAGGTGATGGCACCGTTCTCTTCAGGCAATGCAGGATCAAATGCGTTGCTGTAGATCCAGCGTTTATTCAGTTCGGTGATCCCCACCAGAGAGGCCCCAAAAAATTTTGCAGCTTTTATTACCTTTTGAGTGATTTTTCCTTTGGTAAGGTGATCACGCTTCCAGGGCATCTCATAGAAATCTTTAGCATCAGGCAATAGATCCAAGGGCGCAAGTTGGAACATTCCTTCGTGTCGGCCATGCATAGCGGCATTAGAGCCCAGTGAATGTGCGATGGACCAGCTAGCTCTAAGAAGGGAATAATCTTCTTTTCGAAATCCATCCTTGTTGGCTACAATCACTTCCTTGTCGGATTGCTGTAGGTTTTCCAATTGCCGCATTACTTCTTCATCCCAAACGCCGCGCCCCAAGGCTGTGTTTTTCGCATTAAAGCGCTTATAAACTGAAACATTAACTTTATGTGGGGAGACGGCTCTTGCGTTCCTATGAATGATGAATCCACCATCTGTTTCACTTGATTTGGGGAGTCTGCACAAGGGGGATGCAGTTTCTAATATGGCTGGTATCGAGGCCGCAGAAAGCCCGCTTAATTTTAAGAAATCTCTTCTGCCTAATCGCTTTTTACTCAAATCTTTCTTTCCCATTTCAATTCTCTTTTAGTTTTTGGTCATTGGATATTTCTAAGGCTTATTTGTGAAACGAGCTTCTAGATGCCTGCATCATCTAGAAGCTCGCAGTATATCGTAGGGTTATTACAAGTCAGTAGCTACTCTAAAACGGTGACAGTGAAAAGCCCTTCAAGGCTGTCTGCGTTCTCGAAGATGAAGATGACGCGATCATTCCAGTATTGGATATACTCTGCGGCTTCTTCTGCAGTAGCCTGGTTGGTTGCCATTTTCTTGCCCATGGCAACGCGCTCTTCGCTGACCGGGGGTTGTACTAGCATGAGATTGAAATTTACGCTGACACTTTCCCCGGTATCGGCGCGTGTGAATATCCACTGCATGAGAGGAGGTGCGGTACCGACAGGCTCTTCCGCATAGATCATTTTATCGCGACGGACAAAAACCTCATTGGCTTTGCCAAATTCAGCGCCAACAAAGCCTGTTTTAGGCGCTGCTCCAGTGATATATGTAATCACTTCACCAAAAACACCAATGTTCCATTCGTCTTCAGCCCCGGGAGTCTCGACAAGAATATTCCCGCGCACAGGATATTCACCGTCAGGGTAGAGTGCTTCCAAAGCTTTGCGAGCGATGACCCATGCCCCCGATGTCGCGCCGCACGAATGCCCTGATAGTTTGACTGCTTCAGCATAGCTGTAGGGGATTGGCCCCTCTGCCTGGCCGAACATCTCCAGATAGGGATCTCGCATCATGATTGGCTCGACTTGATCAATATAATCTTGCGACCAGATCGCATCGCCTTCTGCATCATCCGCTTCAAATGAGCTAAATGCAGAAACGGCCAATGTGGCAATGATCAATGCCAAGAGTATGTAGAAAAATTTCTTCATTTCGTCTCTCCTTTTGCTGAATAGAATTTGTTTGCGTCTCTTAGCATAGCAATCAAGAATGCCTTTGTCATCAACTTTAGTTGATTATTTCACAATTAAGACATGAAATATTCCTGGAGCGCGGGAAGCCCAGGAATATTTTACGAAATTTTGCTGTTTTATTCTTGGGAAGATGCGATTTTTTGCAGTGCAGCTTGGTTCAAGAGTTGAATCTGATCTCTTTTGAGTTCGATCAATTCATTTTCGACAAAAGACCGGAACGCTCTATTGATGACCACGGGAACTGTACCAATGCGAGCTGCGATGGCAGCCTGTGTGGCCCAGCTCTTGCGGTTTATACAATCACCTCCCTTTGCCTGTTCTAGCAAATAGCGTGCCAGCCTGCTTTCGACCGAATGTAGCGAAAGATCTGTGACCAGGCTCATGGCGTATAACACGCGCATGGCTAGATTTTCAATGATGCATTTTGCGAGCGTTGGATGAAGATCGATGAGGTTTAGCAAGACTTCTCTTTGGACGATGATCAAAGACGCAGGTTCCAGGGCTTCAACCATAACGATATTAACTCCCCCAGAAAGCACACCCACTTCGTTGAAGGCATCCCCGGGCCCCACAAAACGAATAACCTGTTCCCTGCCTGTGGTCGAAATTTTTACAGCCCGGAGCCAACCACTTTCAACAACGTACAGGCCAATACAAGGTTCCCCTTCTGTGAAAACAATTTTGCCTGCATCATAGGTTTGGCGAATACTTGCTGCAACGACATGCCTTATCGCTTTATGATCTAGATCAGAGAAGTAAGGCACCTCTGTTAAAATCTTAGCAACGCGATCTCTTCGGCCGTTCGTTTCTCTAGTACCCAAAGAGGTTGAAATTGTTTTTATTTTCATAAAGATTGATATGCAATTATCCCCTTCCTAACCAAGCTGGAAGGGGATATAAACTTGAACCACAATTTATCTCTTGAATTTCTCTTATGCTGCCTGCGCTGCTGGCTCCTGCACTGATGTCTCTGCTTTTCGAGAAGCTGTGACTTTTTCCCAAATCCCTGGCCAGAGCATTAGTACAATCAAGACAAGACAACAAATTGGCGCCAACGAGAACAGCGAGAAGCGACCTAATTCTTGAGTAGTGATAAATGCCAGCGGAATGCCTACAACAAGCTCGAGGGTGCTAGCCGTTAGACCCAAGACATACGTCCACTCTTTTGGTGTTGTAAGAATGGAAACAGTAGCAATTCCCCAGCCAAGCATCGCAATCCAATGTAAACGTTGTACCATTGCGTAGAAGGGTGCACCGATGGTGATGATGCGGCTCAGGCTGGCGATACCGTTCATCAAACAAAATACCCAGGCCATGCCGGCTAGAAAGCCGAACATGGTGCGACCCCAAGACAGTTTTCCTACCGGGACCATGATCAAGAAGTATACGATCAAGAAAGGCCAGAAGATTGTGAAATATACTGGGGGTAAGCCTGCGGCCATGTAAGGCACATTGATGAACCAGGCACCCTGGAGCGACAGCACAATTGCAATTACGGAAAGCAAGAATGCCCAACTCTTCTTGTTGAAGAAACCGTATGCGCTGACCAGGAAGATCACGCCGCCCAGTATGCCCATATCAGACATAGCAGGGTTAATCCACTTCAGCAGGATTTCACATCCCGGTTCTGCGGCCTCGGCTGCCATGCCTTTGAAATACCAATTCAAAAAGATGATAAAGTGCCCAATGATGCCCATCAGGCCGCCCACGAGAGCGACATAACCACCAAGTTTGTTGTTCCGTTCCATTAGATTTCTCCTTTTCGCGTGGATAGTGGTGTCAATATGTGAAATATAATACAAATCTTTGGGTGAGTCTTTGCGTTAACGCAAATCGCTAAAAAGATTTCAACGCAGAGCCGTGCCGGGAGCAGTGAATCAAGGCTCTGCTTTTCGATACTTTCCTAGTACGGCGGGTCTTCTCCCGTATGGCATGAGCAACCCTTGTAGTATGCGGAATCATTGTGGGCCGCCACGTAGACGACAGTATTGGGCTCGATCGTCAGATCGCAACCCTGGAAGAACAAGGGATTATCTTCTTCGTCTAATGCTGCTTCAGCTACCTGTGCATCACAAGTAACGTAAACAACCCCGCTCCAGTGGTCATTGCAAATTGGATAATCGACCATCTGGTCTACTAGAGTCATTTTGCCTTTGATTTCTACCTGCACTGGCGTTGAATCTAGATCAGGTGCAGGCGTCAACAAAAGATCGGCCAATTCCAATGTTGGCCTGGGGGTGATCTCTGGTGGGCAGACACTTTTTCCGCGCTCACAGGCCGTGAGAGATAGAATTGTTAGCAGTGATAGCAGCAGGAATATAATATTTGATCGTTTCATTGAATTCTCCATCATGGATTAATGATTTCGTAAACATCCCCCGTATGACACGAGCAACCCTTATAATGAGGCGCGTCGTTGTGGGCGGCCACATAGACTACAGCATCGGGTTCAATGAGAAGGGTACAGCCATCAAAGAAGCGCGAGCCTTCTTCGGGGTCCCAGGCTGCGACTTGGGCCTCGCAGCTTACATAAACCGTCCCGCTCCAATCATCGTTGCAGATTGGGTAATCAACGAGTTTATCGACAAGCATCAGCTTGCCACCAATATTTACTTCGATAGGCACGGGCATTGATCCAGGGGCGGGAGTGCTCACAAGAAGATCAGCCAGTTGCAGGGATGGTTTAGGGGTTCCAGCTTCAGGTGTGCAGACCGTTTTCTCCCGGTCGCACGCGGAAAGCGATAAAATCGGGATGAGAACTAACATGAAAAGCAATTTCACAGATTGCTTCATTGATGACTCCAAGCAGCATAATTCTATATGTGAAATATATCCCAAACATGAACAGGGGGTCTTTGCTTTAAGGCAAATCGCCGGGTGCAATCCTGGAGTTCCCAAAAACCCAATCCTGTATCTGCAGTATTTTTTGTTGTACAATTTACTCTCAGATGACCACGCCCAGAGGAACACATGAAACTACTTGAGTTGTTATCTCATAACCTTATCTTTGCCAGCCTCAGCACTCAGGACAAAGAATCTCTCGCACAATCAGCGATCACGCGCAATTATCAGAAGGGTGAATGGATAACCCATCTGGGTGATATCTGGCCATATCTCTTCGTCGTAGAGGATGGATGTGTAACACCGCTCAAAGAATCATCTGAGCGCAGCTTGATCGTGGTTGAGTTGGGAGAGGGGGAAGTGTTTTGGGGGTTGAGTTTCTTTTTAGATGATGTGCCTATGCCGGTGGCGTTGGTTGCTCAGGAGGACTGCCGAATTTCCATGTGGCTGATCGACCATATCAAGCCGCTCCTACTGGAAAATGGACAAATGTCCTGGGAGTTGACGCGCCTGATGGTGCAGCGAATGCAGTATGCGAGCGATATCCTCGACGAATTTGCTTTCCAGCCAGTGACTGGCCGTTTAGCACGCCTTCTACTTGATCATTTTGGAGAGGCGGTGGACGATTACGTTGCCCGAGATATGACTCTAGACGAGATGGCGGCGCGCATCGGCACTACGCGTGAGATGGTTTGCCGTCAGTTATATAAATTTGCCGATCAAGGAGTCATTCAGATCAACCGCACTGAGTTTATGATCTCCAACCAAGCCCGACTGGAGAATATCGCCGGAAAAATATAATCAGCTTATGCGAGGGGTGCTTAGTTCACAAAATATCATTTATACCACCTTCACCCCATTGTTGACAAAATCTAACACCTCTTGCACAGTGTAGCCGCCCAATCCTAAGGATTCGGCAGTTCGTCCGGTTTGGCGATAATCTATTTGATTGACCACGCTAGAGAGGGTGATAATGGCATCCATAGTGGGGGTGGACACTCCTGCCAAGTTCCCGAGCGAAGCCAAGGGCACGAGTCCAAAAGGAACATCTTCAGTCAGCAGGCGGCTGTCAGTGGAGTGTGGGCCTTTGGCGTGACCGTGAATGGGGGAGTCCCTGAACATTTCATGCAAATTATTACCGGACATACCCTGGTGTCCATAATACTTATCTAACTCTTCGAGAATTGAAGTCGCAGCGATCCCATATGCCTTAGCAATTGCCAGGCGTTCTTCATCAAGTTTATCCCCGATTCTGCCAGTCCCAGGGGTGTATCCATCGGGATAGAAAAACCATTCCTCTTGTTGCGCATTTTCTGTAAATCCCAGATTCATCAAGACACCCGGTGGATGGACAACGTGGTTTAAGTTGTTGAAGCTGGTTTCGAGAACATTATTTACGGCAGAAAACTGAGGGAAAATAGGGCTCAATTGATCGATGACATCTTTTGTGGAATGGACGGGGAGAGCAGCCAGGGGTAGGTGTTTTTTGAAGCCTCGTGCCCATACTCCGTTGCCATTTTCCTTTTTGACAGCATACATCAAAGATGTGGTTTCAGCCACCACAATATCATCAGGGCTGCCGTGGGCCAGTAATTCTTGACGAAATTCCAGGGCCCCACAAACACACCCAGGGATCAGAATGACTGTCTGGCCACTTTTCAAATGAGGCGCGCAAGCACGAGCGATGGGTTTATGCCCTTGAGCCGTTGTAATCACCAGGATAATATTTGCTCCGCTGAGAGTTGCTTTGATGTCAGTGGATACCAACGTTAGGCTGGCAAACCCTTCACCAGCAACACCACGTAGGGCAATTCCCCCCCTTTTGAGTACAGGTGCAATATTCTCTTCAAAGGCAGGGCTTTCATAAAGCCGCACTTCATATCCGCGCAATGTAAGGTCAGCTGCGGTGCAATAACCGCCATTGCCCGCGCCGATCACTGCGAAGACTGGCTGATCAGTCATCTAGTTCTACTCCAGTATTGGTCAGGGATGTTTTAATTTCTGAAGCCATTTTTTTAACAGTTCTTCCGGATAGCCGGAAATCTTCATCGAGAAGCTCACAGGCCTTATCGATGAACATTGAAACAGTGGGGCAGGGTACACCAAGTAATTTGCCTAATCCTTCTAGAGGTACCATTCCGTAAGGAATATCTTCTTCGATAAGGCGCACATGGGTGGTTGTTGGACCTGGCACTGCCTCAAGGTGCACTTGCCCGCTTCTCGAGCGCATGCGCGAATGGAACCATTCATATAGATTGGTCACTTCTACACCTTCGAAAGGTGGATACGCGCGTTCAAGGAATTTATAAAGGGGCATCATTTGCACATTGCAGGCTTCGGCTATTGCCAAACGTTCCTGATCGACGAGTTCCATCAGTTCACCAACTTCCGGGTTTACGCCTTCGGCATAGAGTGCCCAAGCTTTTCTGGCACGCACTTTGTCCAAATTGCGCAATACTACCACAGGATGCACAACCATGTTAGCGCCAGAAAGGCCTGTATAAAGTACGTCTGGGAACACATTGATGTGGGGATAAACCTTGTACAACCAGCTTCTGAATTCATCAGGAAGCCTATCGGGCGGTGAAAAAGCAGCATCCAATGCACCTTTGACTCCCCGCACCCAAACCCGTCCTTGTATACCATTATCCAGCTTTGTAGCGTAAGGCAAAATGTTGAATTCACCTACAATGGGTAATTCTGCACAGCCACCTGCACGCAGGGAAGCCTGCATTTCCCAGGTCGATCCCAAGGTGCCGGAGCCAATCATCATAATTTGATTGGGTGTGATATTGTCAGCAATGGCAAGCCCCAGGTGGTCAATGGCTGGTTGGGTACCAGCCATAATAATCAAATCAACGCCTTTGATGGCCTCAACAGGATCGTTTGTAACCACTGCCAATTGAAATTCCCGCCCCTTGTCTCCCCCGATTTCACCGCGAGCGAAGATACAGTTCTGATTATCCCGGATCGGCTCCAAACGATTGGCGCTGCGATTATAGAGCGATACCCATTCGACATCGCCTTTTTCCAAAAAATGAGCTGCAAAAGTGATACCGCCGTTGCCAGCACTTAAAACTGCAACGCGTTTAATTCCGTCAGATGCTGTTATCTCCATGGCTATTTCCTTTCTGGTCGTCCGATACCAATAATTGTTTTTGAGTTTTTATTTCAATAAATATTCTCCCGTCCTATACGTTGCCATTTTCTTTTGGTCCAGCTCTACTCCCAGGCCAATGCGGTCTTGCGGTACGATGATTTCTGCACCTTCATAGAGGACAGGCTCTTTGAGAATGTCATCTTTCAATCGGCGTACCGATGTCAGTGCGTGTCCAATGTCGAATAGGCCGGGTGTCGAAGCGGCAAAATGTAAACCGGACATCACGCTAACCCCCATTTCGATCATTGAATTGACGAACAGCTTCCCTCCCGAGGCTTGCACCAAGGCGGCTATTTTCTTGGCGTTTAGCAGACCGCCTTGTTTGGTGGTTTTGATACTGTAGAAATCTGCCGCTCTACTTTTGATGATGCGTAAGGCATCTTGGGTGCTTGATAAGCTTTCATCCACCCCGATCGGGATGTTGACCGAGCGAACGATTTCAGCCAGGCCCTCGATATCGTGGCGTGGCACAGGTTGCTCTACCATGGCAACGTTATACTCTTCGAGTTGGTAGATGGTATTAATGGCAGTGCCGACTGTCCAGCCCTGGTTGGCATCGCAGCGAATATGGATATCTGCCCCGACGACTTTGCGGACTGCTGCAACCCGGGCAATATCCTGCTCTGGAGGTAGGATGCCCAACTTAAGCCCGATGGTGCGATAACCTTCCTCGACTTTCGCCGCGGCCTCACGGGCATTGACCTCTGGAGGCTCACTGCCCAAAGACCACATGATCGGAATGCGCTCACGCACCAGGCCGCCAAGTAATTGGTAAACGGGAACCCCCAAGACTTTGCCCAGCAGGTCGTGACAAGCTAGATCAATAGCGGCTTTGGCGAAGGGATTCCCCACGCAAACGGCATTCATCCGGGCGTGGATCGCTTCAAGCGCGCGCGGATCCATACCAAGAATAGCCGGGCCCAGGTGATGCCTGAGCATGCTCATCACCGTCTGCTGGCTCTCCCCAGTGAACATCAACGCGGGATCGGATTCCCCAATGCCAATTAGCCCCTCGTCAGTATAGATTTCTATCACTATGGACTGCGTGCTGGTAACCGTCCCCATTACGGCAATATGATAGCTTTTTTGCGTGGGGATATTGACAGCACTGATTTTTAGCGCCGTTATTTTCACAGCTTGCTCCCTTGGCGGTGGGATAGATTGGGAGCATTCTACTACATTTCTGTTGTTCAGACAGATAAGCGATAAGGATTTTTGGTAATTTTCCCCTGCCATCGGACCGTTTGAATTTCAACGCGGCACAAGAAAACAGCTTTCTCCCAATTGTTTAGGGAAGAATGCAATCTGGAGGTTTTGCGACCAACCCCAACTTAGTTCGATGGACCGTTCAAAGGTTTGTGTTTCCTGAATAGGAATTCTAACCCCTTGGCGCGTTCTTCTCTCGTTTCGAATGTATCTAAATATAGCAACAGCGCGCGACCATTTTGAGGATCTTGATCTAACACGGCTAGCAAGAGTTTGCGGGCATCCTTATGATTACCCTTGTTTGACAATAAATAAGCGCGATTGAGCAATTTGTTTGTAGACGTCATCTTTTTGACCCACTTACGTTTGCCTACGATTGAAATTATCGTCTCCATAAATAGAGCCCCTAAAGGCGAGGGGGGTTCCCCCTCCCCCATCCCTCGCCCTGTTTATCATTCGTTGTCGTTCGAACTATTCTCCCAAATGATGACCATCGTTTGGGAGGCAATTACCAGATCTGGATCACCGTCACCATCCATATCGGCATCCGCTATCCATCTTGCAGATTCGCCAATCTCACCAATCTGGTCTCTCTCCCATAACCCACGAAGTGGCTGTGCTTGTCCTTCCCACAAGATCAACTCAGGTGCATCCCCACGCATGCCGCTTCCAGAGATGATATCCAATATGCCATCGATGTTGAAGTCGGCGATTGTGAATGTATTGGCATGAACGTCGGTTTCGCCAACATCGTTACTCTGCCAGAGGCCATCAAATGGTTGGCCGTTGTTGTACCATAAAATTACTTCGAAATCCTCCCGGAAGTCGCTGCTAGAGACCAAGTCTGGCCAGCCATCCTGGTCGAAATCAGCGGTTTGCACTTTCTGAATATCGCCTTCGCTTGTTCCGAGATCATTGGAAGCCCACATTCCATCAAAGGGTGTGTCATCGTTTTGCCAAAGTATGATTTCGTAATCTTCGTCACGCCTCCCGCCAGAGACAATGTCTATATTCCCATCCTGGTCGAAATCAGCGACATCGAGATCAAAAATGCTGTCGTCGGTCACGCCCAAGTCATAACCGATCCATTCATCTTCGAAGGGGGATCCTGGATTCTCCCAAATGCGAATTTCAACATCTGCTTCACCTGCTGCACCGGAAACGAGGTCTGCATCCCCATCTTTGTCAAAATCATCCGATGCAATAGTGCCTACCTCATGAGTAGTTTTTCCAATGCCATTTGAGGGCCACAATCCATCAAATGGAGTACCATCATTTTCCCAAAGCATCAGTTCATATTCAGCGGCCTGATTAGATCCTGAAGCAAGATCCAGGTCGCCATCCAAATCAAAGTCAGCGGTAGCTACATGGATGAACCCAGCGTTCCCCTTCCCAATGATGTGTGCATCCCAGGGAAAACCTGATAATGTTCCAGGGTTTTCCCACGCCAGAATGCGATTGCGTCCGCCGCCATTGCGAGAAACAATGATGTCTTTGTCGCCATCATTATCAAGATCAGCCAGAGTTATAAAGCGCGCCGGGTCTAAACCGGTGGCGACAACATGACCGTGAACGAATGTTTCTGAAAGGCTTTCGAATTCAAGCTGCGGAGGTGAAGTGATCTGGCCAAAGACCGCTACATCATCTACAAGCATTTGGGTGTTGACTGATGAACCTGCAATGTATAATGCCTGCTCCTTGTAAACGTCGAAATCTATGGTTGAGTTGGAAGTATATTTATGCTCCCCATCTCGGAAAAAACTGACTGAACTATTCTCATTTACCTGAATTCGGTAGTGGTGCCAGCTATCATTCAGCGACTCGAAAGATTCGGTGATCCTGTCACTTGACGTTAGACCATATTCAATATAATTAAAGTCAGTTTCGGCCGCGATATAAATCTTGGCAATCCCATCGGGCTGGCTGTCTATGTCCGCATAATCCATCGAGGTTGACTGGCTAATGCCAATGTGCAGACTTTGGTGAGTTGCTTCAGTTGTTGAGCCTTTGGCCCAGAACTCAATTGCTGCACCCCCCTCTAATACCAAATTGAAGCGTGATGCCACGCCACTGAGATACTCCACGTCGCCATTTGGATTTAACGCCGTATTGCTCTCGTACCCCATATTACTGCGTAGTGCAGGGCTGGGTGATCCCCAAGGTTTCCAAATCACCCTGTCAAAACCGGTTTCCCAGTCATCTTGAAATGCCAGGGGGAGATCGCTGGGTTTGTTGACGCCGAACTCGATCAGTCCGCCCTGTTCGTCTTCGTTTGTTGATGGACGCACACCAACATTGAAAACGCAGGCTGAACTGAGTAGTATTAGAAAAATGGAGACGAGAAGAATAAATTGGCGGAAAAATTTTTGCATGTGTTATCCATTCCACCAGATTTGCAAACCTTTATTTGAACTTGGCATCCCCCAAATTGGGGCTCAACCCCCTCTTGCTGAGCCCCACATTCATTCAATACAGGGTATCGCAAACCCAGTACTAGAGTACTTGAATAGTTGCCTGATTGCTTTTCAGAAACATGGCAGATTATAACTTTTTTATTTCAGGATCTTGATCATTTTTTTGGATTCCCCGGAAATCACCATGAAAAAATTCAATTTGGGTATGGGGTGTGAGGAGTACGCCCATACTCCAAAATCTACCTGGCTTGCTGCTAAAACCCTCCCTTTGATTTTGCGATCTTATTGATCGAGCGTTTCTGAGATTGGCGCTTGGGGAAGAATGAACGTTACAATGGTGCCCTGTCCGAACTCGCTGGATACTTGAATCGTCCCGCCATGAAGTTCGATGATGCGTTTGACAATGGGTAGTCCCAAACCGCTGCCAGGCTGCTGTTGGCTCCGAGCGTCGGGGACCCGATAAGCCTGATCGAAGATATGTGGGAGCATGTCCGTTGATATTCCTGCACCATCATCCGATACTGATACCTGGAGGAATTTTTCCTTTATGGTGATACTGATAATGATCTCGCGACTGTCTCCACGCGTATATTTAAGGCCATTGTCGACCAAGTTTTCAACGACTCGGGTGATCCAATCTCGATTTGCTAATACTTTGGGCGGGCGATCAGGTCCGTGGTAGGTCAACTCAATTCCCAGATCTGCAGCGCGGTCAGAATGTGACATGATTACATTGGCAATCGCGGCGCGCATTTGCACTGGCTGCAATTTGATGTGTAGCCCTGGATTTTCAAGTTGAGCCAGTGTGCGGAGGTCTGTTGTCAGTCGTGAAAGGCGTTGTGCTTCTGTCTCGATTTGATCGATATAAACTTCGCTAGGATCCCCCTCTCCCACCACATGACGTAAATTCGCCAGGCCGCCCAGGATGCTCTGCAGAGGGTTGGATGCTTCATGTGATATGAAGCGCATGAAATCCAAATAGGCTTGCTCTGTTCTCGGAACCGGTCGATTTGTGTGTGCATAATATTCCCCCAGTTCTTGCAGGTGTTTTTGAGCGCGACGCGATCTTTTGAAGAAAATCCACACGATTATGATCAAGATTGGAATGCCCAGCAATATTAGCAAGATCAGAACTAAGCCAGGGAAACCAAATTCAAGATAAAAGGGCATTAGATATCCTTGAATTTATAGCCCCAGCCATGGGCTGAGAGAATGTACAGAGGCCTTTCAGGCTCTGGCTCGATCTTTCTGCGCAACCGGGCGATGCAAGTGTTCACCGCGGTGTCAGATACCGTCCCAGTGTCATCATTCCACACAAATTCGATCAGGTCATCGCGCGAGCAGGGTGAGCCTGCACGATCAAAAAGATAGAGCAGAAGATCAAATTCGAGTACTGTCAACGATGGGCGATTTTCCCCGGCTTTGACTTCCCGACGCTCACGATTGAGGTGCAGATAACTATCAACTTCAAGCCAACCAGCCGTATTGCCAGACGCATTCATACTGCGTGCCATGCGTAACAAGGCGCGCACTTCGGCGACTAATACGGGTAATCCGACGGGCTTGATGAGATATTTATCAGCACCTACTTCTAAACCGACGACTTGATCTATGGTTTCCATTTTCTCCCCTGAGATCATGATGATGGGGATGTAATGCGAACGACGACGGACCTCTTGGCAAACTTCCAGCCCATCCATTTTGGGCATGCGCACATCGAGGATGACGAGATCTGGAGATAGCCGCCCTAAATACTTGAGAGCTTCTTCTCCGTTTGATGCTAAAACGACTTCAAAACCCTCTCGTTGCAGGTAATCTCCCAAAGAAGAGCGGATGTTTTCCTCGTCATCGACGAGCAGAACAGTCGCTTCCATCAAGAGATCAGTTTTTCTAGGTTGGCCCTAGATTTTTCTTCAACCTCGGCATGCAAGCTGTTATTGTGCGAGTCCATAGTCACGACGACGGGGAACTCTTTGACCTGCAAGACCCAAATAGCCTCAGGAACGCCAAATTCCATTTTGTGTACGCCTAATACTTTCTCTACAGATTCGGCAATCAATGAAGCTGCGCCGCCGACTGCATGAAGGTACACCCCTGGAACTTGATTGCAAGCCTGCAAGGTTAAGGCTCCCATGCCCCCTTTACCGATAACGCCCTTCATGTTGAAGTGGCGCATTACATCCCCCTGATAAGGTTCTTCACGGATGCTGGTGGTTGGTCCGGCAGCAACGAATTTGTAATCGCCGGTGTCCAGGCCCGAGACCACTGGCCCGCAGTGATAGATCACCCCGCCATCCAGGATAGGCTTAATCGCTTCATAGACTTCCATATCGTCGCCTTGGGGTTCACGCGTTTTCTTGACAAAGGTTTCGATCATCCATTTGTGGACGGCATCGCGGCCGGTAAGCATCAGCCCGGTCAACGCGATCGTGTCTCCGACTTTTAGTTTGCGGATGACTTCATCAGAGATGGGGATAGTGACTTCTTGCATAGTGGCCTCCTGATAAGGATGAAGATGGATGATTTACGATTGATGGCTTTCGATTTTCGCCAATCTGCAATCATAAATCGTAGATCATTTTACAGGTATTTTTTTACGAGTATGCCAAGTTTCTTCTTTGTCGCTTCGGGGATGATTTTTTTGTCAGTGATCAGTGCTGATGCCAGGGTCTCTCCACAGTCGCACTCTCGAGCGGAATTGAAATTGCGCGCCAAATTCCGGACGGCGTTTTGGGCGAGCTCGGCATTACGGTTGAGGGTTGCGATCAACATTTCCACATTGACCGGTTCTTCACTAACGTGCCAGACATCATAATCGGTGACGTGGTTCATCACCGTGTAACACATCTCGGCTTCTTTGGCTAGAAACGCTTCGGGAGCAGTGCTCATGTTGATGACCGCCATACCCCACGAACGGAAGGTATTTGATTCAGCCCGTGTGGAAAAGCGCGGCCCCTCTATGGTGATCAGCGCACCCCCGGAGTGGATCGTTCCACCAGCAGCATTAACCGCCTCATAGACATCTTTGGATAAGTCAGCGCAGAATGGGTCCGCAACGCTAATATGCGCGACCATCCCATCCCCAAAGAACGTGCGCGCTCGATCTTTGGTAAAGTCGAATAGTTGGTCGGGGATGACGATTTCGCCGGGGGCATAATCCTCGCGCAGCGAACCACATGCACTAATGCTGACCACGCGTTCGACGCCCAGGGATTTTAGAGCGTAGATATTGGCTCGAAAGTTGATCTCACTGGGGGAAATGTGATGACCAGCACCATGACGGGCTAGAAATGCCACAGGTTGTCCTTCCAGTGAACCAACGACTATGGGGGCACTGGGCTTACCGAAAGGGGTCTCCACATCAAACTCTTGGGTGGTTTCAAGCCCAGGCATGTTGTATAAGCCTGAGCCGCCCAGGATGGCAAGGAGAGGACTGTTTCTCATAATTTTTTTCTAATTACCTGACACTATTTCTCAGCAAGGATCTATTGTTTGATTCCGCTGGGATATATGGTGGCGAGCCACCGCCACCATATATCCCAGCGAGCATCTTTCTTAATATTCGCTTTCAGTTAGGCTACTACTCATCGCTCTCGAATAAATCTAAATAGCCATCCAACCTTTCGATGTCAGTGGATTCTGTCGGTCCTGTTCCCGTACTTGTCGGCTGGGATGCTTCGAGTGCTGAATCGGGCGTACCCATGCCGAATATGACCGGGACTCCTCCAACAGAGATCACATCACCTGCTTGTAGGACGGCTGTTTGAGTCCGTTTCCCATTGACTGAAGTACCCACGGTTGACTCTAAATCGAAGAGCACATATTGGTTATCTATGAATCGGATGTTTGCGTGATGTCGGGATACATGGGGACTATCGATGATGATGTCGTTGTCTTTTTTGCGGCCAATATTGAAAGAGTCCTTTTCGATGATGAATACTTTTTTCCCATCAACGATCAGGAAGGCTGGGGGGCGATTTGTTTCTATCTTTGAAGACACTTTAATTATCCTCGTTCCTCGTCTGTCCGAATATCGATTGTTCGTGCTGACCCTCGGAAGGGGGCCTTTCAACTAAGAGTATTGCCTCCCCACAGCGGAGTTGATCACCTGGTGTCACAACCGTTGGGGCGGAGACAGTTGCTTGGTTGAGCAGGGTGCCGTTGGTCGATGCGAGGTCTTCCACCCACCATTGACCACGGTCAAAGCTCAGACGAGCATGTTGTGTAGAGACGGTTTTTGAGTCGATTACACAGTCGCAATTTGGGTC
This sequence comes from uncultured Anaerolineales bacterium, assembly GCA_964438295.1. Classification (GTDB taxonomy): domain Bacteria; phylum Chloroflexota; class Anaerolineae; order Anaerolineales; family UBA11858; genus NIOZ-UU35. The sequence goes on along the minus strand of CAYTKR010000082.1, from coordinate 249 downwards.
TCGCCCAATGATAAATTCTGCAGAGGAAACTGATTGAATGCGGCTGTTATCTCCAACAACTATTTTAATACGAAACGGGGCAATATGTTGAACTCCAAAGTTTGTCGGTTGATTTCTGAGATCTTGCCAAAGCAACCACAATGCCCAGCCTAGAAATGCATAGAGAGCTATCGTCATTCCCCCCCTCAAAACCAATAGGACGATCCCACCCATAAGCCCCCCCCCCGAGGGGCCGGGTCATCTGCTCTG
>CAYTKR010000081.1:0-23223 GCA_964438295.1 uncultured Anaerolineales bacterium | reverse complement strand
CCCAAGGTAGAATGGAAACAATTTGACCGAAAAAAGGGTGTGAGCCGGGGCTGCGCCCCGGCTCACACCCTTTTTTTTTTCGAAATTTCTCATTTTGTCTACAATAATATGGTAGAGCAATGACTGCAAAACTAATCCTCCGAGAAGAAGAATTTGAAGTTAAATCAGGCATGACCGTCCGGTCGGCCCTGGAAAAGCTCGAGATCCTGCCAGAGTCCGTTATCGCCACGCGCCTAGGCGAGTTGATGACCGATGATGAGTTAATCGATCACGGAGATGAAATTTTATTGATCGCCGTGATCTCTGGAGGCTAATCAACAACCAGATGAAATGCAACAAATGCGGCGGCAAGGCTGCCATCAATATGCGCCAGCACAAACTGGCACTTTGCAAAAACCACTACCTGGAATGGATTCCCGCCCAAACCCAGCGATTCATCGAAAAGTACAACATGTTTTCTCCCGAGGACAAAATCCTCGTGGCGGTATCCGGCGGCAAAGATTCCCTGGCACTCTGGGATATCTTGGTCCAGCTTGGTTACCACGTCGATGGGCTGTATATAGGGTTGGGTATTGATGGTGGCTTTGGATACTCAAAAAAGTCATTGCGCTTCAGCCAAAGATTTGCAGATCGATATGGTTTGAATCTGATCGTGGTCGATGTCGCTGAAAGCTATGGCAGTACGGTGCCCCAACTAAACGAAAAAACGCCACGTGGGAAAGATAAGCCTTGCGCAGTTTGTGGAATGAGCAAACGTAATATCATGAACAGGGTTGCACGTGATGGAGAGTATGATGTCCTAGCAACCGGACACAATCTTGATGATGAAGCCGCAGTTCTCTTTGGCAATACACTCAACTGGCTTGATAGCTATCTCTTGCGCCAGGGGCCAGTGTTGGAGGCAGAACATCCTGGACTTGTGCGCAAAGTCAAACCGCTTTTCAGATTCTATGAACGCGAGACAGCGGCCTATGCTCTGTTGCGTGGCATTGATTATATCTACGATGAATGCCCCCATTCTGTGGGCGCTAAGACGATCTATTACAAGGAAATTCTCAACCAACTAGAATCAAAGCGTCCAGGGGCTAAGCTTATTTTCTATCTAAATTTTCTCAAAGCTCGGGAGCGGGGGCTATTCACTGAACCAGAGATTCGCAAAGAAGAAATGAATGCCTGCATAACATGCGGCCAACCAACCACGGCGCCAGAAAAGTGTGCGTTCTGTAGATTGGTGGAATACACTGAACCAAATTGACTTTGAAAGAGGGGCTGTCTTGCGTAAGCCGACAGCCCCTCTTTCAAAGAATTTCCTACGCAACTTCCAAATATCGCTTGACTTCCCAGTCCATCACTTGAGTGCGGTATTCCTCCACCTCGGCCCACTTTGCTCGGATGAAGGCGTCATAAATTGTCGCCCCTAAGGTATCCTTTAACATAGTATTCCTATCCAGTTCCCTGAGCGCATCTGCCAAAGAGTTTGGCAATTCTGCAATGTCGCGAGCGGCACGTTCTTCTGGCGTCAGGTACCAAATATTGACATTGTTCAAGGGATCGGGACATTCCAATTCATTATCGATTCCGTCCAATCCAGCCGCTAGCATGGCCGCAAAGGCCAGATACGGGTTAGCGGATGGGTCGGGGAAGCGCAATTCTGCGCGCACCGAATTATCTTTCCCTGGTGTGTGTCTGGGGATGCGGATCAGCGCCGAGCGATTGATCTGCGCCCAACCGACATAGACTGGGGCTTCATACCCGGGAACCAGACGTTTGTAAGAATTCACCGTGGGGGCCACAATGGCTGCTAACGCCCGGGCGTGCTTCAATTGCCCAGCAATGAAGCCATAGGCAATCTTCGAGAGTTTATATTCATCGCTGTCATCGAAGAACAGGTTTTTGCCATCCTTATCAAACAAGGATTGGTGGCAGTGCATCCCAGAACCATTGACTCCGAAAATGGGCTTGGGCATGAACGATGCGACCAGGTCATGCTGCGCAGCGATCGCTTTGATAGTGTATTTCATCGTCAATACATTATCCGCTGTTCTGAGTGCTTCCCCAAATTTGAAATCGATCTCATGCTGGCCGCGGGCAACTTCATGGTGACCCGCTTCGACATCCAAGCCCATGACTTCCAGCGCGCGCATGAGCTTAGAACGTACTGTAACGGCCTCGTCCCCAGGCGAAAAATCGAAATAACCGCCGACATCATGGGGAACAGGGTGAATCCCCTCGGGGCCGTTCCGTCTGAACAGGAAAAACTCCGGTTCTGGCCCCACATTGAAAATCCAACCTCGTTTCTCGATCTCTTCGAGAACACGCCTCAGCACACCACGTGGATCACCCAAAAAGGGAGCCCCACCCGGCCTGTAAATATCACAGAATATGCGCGCCCGTTTGAACTCTTCCGATGACCAGGGCAGGATCGAATAGGAATCAGGGTTCAGCACCAGGCGCATGTCGCTTTCTTGAACGCGGGCAAAACCTTCCACAGATGAACCATCAAACCAAACACCATCTTCCAGCGCACTCTCGAGCCGGCTGGGTGGGATATCGACACTTTTTACCGAACCGATCACATCGGTGAATTGCAATGAGACGTATTTTATGTTTTCCGCCTTGACTCTATCTAATAACTTTTTGTTATCCATTTGAATGCCTCCTGAGCATTAACAAAAAACTGGATATGCATGGGCATACCCAGTTAACAAAATACAAACTGTTGCGGCAGCCCTTCCTTCGATCGACAAACGGTTTGCATTTTCAACAAACGGTTTGGACCACTGTGCAGGTCTTTGGCCCAATCATTGCTGGTTGGTTTTACTCCGGCACTATTCGGAAGGGAAAGAGAAGCCTGTGATCAGGTTTCAGAGTCATCCGCTGATCTATCCGATTTTTCGACCCAAACTTGTTTGGGCCGTTAGCACTCCCATCGCTGGGAGGAACCTCCACCTCGTACCCCGCACACACTTACGGGGTCAGCCGCTATCTCTCCAATATTCTATTTTACGCCGACAGGCCTGTCAGCTGTCGAATGATAGCATAGGGAGTTCAAGCGTGTCAATAGAAAACACCCCCGCTCCTAAAGCGAGGGTGATCTGGATAGAAATTTCGTGATATTTTAATTAGGCTGGGACAACGCAATCAACGGGGCAGACATCGACACATTGGTTGGTGTCGAAATATCCTTCACAGTCGACGCACTTGCTGGCATCGATCTCGAAGATTTCGTCGCCTTCGAATATTGCTTCTGTGGGGCATTCCGGCTCGCAAGCGCCGCAGGAAATGCAGTCATCGGTAATTGTCATAACCATAGCAGAACCTCCAGGTTGTCTATTTTCAAGGATAACTACCCCAGGTTAATTGATCCAAGATACTACGTCAACAGTCAATTGTCACATCCACTCATTGACAAATGACGGTTCTCTAGGGATGCCCCAGAGGGCTTCTCGAACGGCCAAACACACGTTTCAGTGAACCAAAACCTCTCTAATTTCTGCGGTATAATCGCTGCACATCCCCGAAATTTTGCATATGGGGGTGGTTGAGTCCCGGTGGGCTCCTCGGTCTTCAAAACCGGTGGCGGGTCGTTCTGCGGGCCGCGGTGGGTTCGACTCCCATCCACTCCCGCCTGATCAATTACAGGTATTGGCTCCAATGAAAAAAATCAGGGCGTGAGATGTTCAGCCTCACGCGTAAGTGTCGTTCTATGGAGTCAGGTAGAGGAATACGAAAAAACACCTATGACTGAAACTATATCGGTAGTGCCCCAAAACGAGGCGATCATCGCTCGATTGGTTGAACGCGTCCTGCGCGTGGATGATACCACCTGGGGTTCTGCAAAACTGGGCTATTTGGCCCGCTTCCGTGGGGAGCTCCGGGGCGAATCCCAAATCGCTTACGAACAGTTAGCGGAAGCACTGCGCCCCTACGAGATCACGCCCCTATTCAGGGAAGAAGAAGGTCGTCATGTTGTTATTTTAGTAGAAGGGATTAACCATGCCGCGCCTTCGAATCCATGGATCAATGTGATCTTGTTCGTCCTGACTTTATTGAGCGTGCTTTTTGCTGGAGCGCTCTATGGCTATGATGGTCCTGTAACCGGCGAAATATTCACCGATCTTATTCACATCCTTGGAAACCTTGCCAGTGGTTGGCCCTTCGCCGTTAGCATGTTGGGCATATTGCTCGCGCACGAATTTGGACACTATTTGGCAGCCCGTTACCATAAAACCGATGTAACCCTACCCTATTTCATCCCCTTTCCATTCAGCCCGTTTGGTACCATGGGCGCAGCCATCCGCCTCAAAGAGCCGCCCAGAAATAAACGCATCTTATTGGATATCGGCGTTGCGGGCCCTCTGGCTGGATTGGTTGTTGCCATTCCCGTGCTCTTAATTGGCCTGAGCACATCTGAAGTACACCAGCTACCCGATGTTTTCCCGCCAGGACAGGCTTTCGAGGGAAACTCCATCCTTTACCTGGGGATAAAATTTCTTGTCACCGGAAAGTGGTTACCGGAACCCGCTAGTTTTGGGGGACTAAACCCGCTATTGTATTGGGCGCGCTATTTCTTCACCGGAATGCCAATGCCTGTAGGCGGCATCGATGTGACGTTGAATTCTGTCGCATGGGCTGGGTGGGCAGGATTGCTGGTGACTGCGCTAAATTTGATCCCCGCGGGCCAGCTCGATGGTGGTCACCTGATCTATGTTCTCCTTGGCCGTCAAGCTCGACGACTTATGCCCATCATTTTGGGAGCGCTGCTGTTACTCGGCCTGGTATGGTCCGGTTGGTGGTTGTGGGCCTTTCTGATCTTTATGCTGGGCCGCACCTATGCCGAGCCCCTCGACCAGATTACGACCTTGGACCCTCGACGTCGTTCCATTGCCATTTTGGGATTGATCATCTTCATCCTGGTTTTCACACCCGTACCTCTGGCAACCCCCTTCGGCGGATAACCCAAACACACGGACATGGCCGACAACGCTCCTAGCAAACCTGGCAGGTTTTCTAAACAATTCATGCTCACTCTATTTGCAGGAGCATTAGCGGGGATTGTCGCTGTCAGCAATACCATATCCTATGGGGCAACGATTTTTTCTGGTGAGCTTGCACAATTTGTCTCCCTGGGGATTGGGCTAGCGCTCTTCAGTGGAATGGTCCTCACGGCGGCCATGGCACTGACTAGTTCTTATCCCGGTACGATCGCCTTTCCTAAAGCTGCCACTACACCCATCCTGGCTTTGTTAGCTGCCCAGGTTGCTCTGGGCATGCCGTCGTCAGCATCGTCGGAGGAAATCTTTGTATCGGTTGCCGCGGCTCTTGCGATAAGCACCCTGGGAATTGGGGTCTTCTTCCTGTTATTCGGAATTTCAGGTTTAGGGCGCTTCATCCGCTTCATGCCCTATCCAGTCACTGGCGGGTTTATGGCCGGACTAGGTTGGTTGCTGCTGAAAGGCGGCTTTGGCGTGATGATCGATCTTCCACTCCAAATCGACTTCATCCCCCAGTGGTTCTACCCCTACTCGATCTTGCGCTGGGCGCCAGGTTTGCTCTTCGCCATCGTTGTATACTTAATGCAAAGGCGCTACCAACACGACGCCGTAATCCCGATTGCCTTCATTATCGGACTGGGCATATTCCATTTAATCGGGTTTCAAAATGGGATCTCAAAAAGAGCCATGGCGGAACAAGGCTGGCTGCTTGGTATCTTCACTAGTGCTGAATTGTGGGACCCCTATCTTTCATTGAAGTTCCAAAGTGCCAACTGGTGGGTGATTGCCCAGCAAGTTTTAACCATGCTGACATTATTGCCAACAGCGCTGATCAGCATGTTATTTAACAGCAATGGGATCGAGTTAGCAACTCGAAAGCCAATAAATTTCAATCGAGAGCTCGTCTCTTCAGGGTTCGCAAATATACTGGCCAGCTTTGGCGGCGGCATCATGGGATATCACTCTGCCAGTCTTTCCACCCTTTCACACAAAATGAGGGTTAGCAATCGATTGGTTGGCATCGTCGCTGCTGGCATTTTTGGCGTAACAATCTATTTTGGTGCTGGTCTGCTATCCCTAATTCCAAAATTATTGATAGGGGGACTGCTAATCTACCTGGGGTTATCATTCCTTATACGCTGGGTTTTCGAATCACGCTTAATGATTTCCAGGATGGAATACCTGATCTTGCTTGTGATCTTGGGTGTGATCATCAGTCTGGGATTATTGCAAGGCGTTCTGGTGGGAGTGCTGGCAACGATCGTCCTGTTCGCTCTGAATTACAGCCAAATCGATATTGTGCGCAGTTCTCTTTCGGGGGCAAATTTCCAAAGTAACGTCCAGCGTAATCCTCACCACCAACATTATTTGCGATCTGTTGGTGATCAGGTGATGATCCTTAAATTGCAAGGGTTTATCTTCTTCGGCACCGCACATAACCTGCAACGACAAGTCGAACAACGCGCGCGCGACAAGAATTTGCCCGACCTAAAATTTGTGGTGCTCGACTTCAGATTTGTCAGCGGAGTGGACTCCTCGGCGCTAAATAGTTTCATCAGTATGCAATATCATGCCGATACCAAGGGCTACAAACTCATCTTTGCAGATCTAAGTCCAAGCATTCAGCGACAATTAGAAAAAAGCAGCATTCTTGAGGAAGAGAGTCAGGTTTCACTGCTCTTCACAGATATCGATTACGCGGTGGAATGGTGCGAAAATGAACTTCTTCAAACGGGGGATCTAACTGCTGTCATGATCCCTTCTATTCGAGCCCAGATCGCCGAATCGTTCCCACGCAAGATCAAGGTTGAAAGCTTTATGGCATACCTGGAAGAGCAGATCATCGAAAAGGATGTCCAACTGATCATTATGGGGGATGAGCCAAGAGGCATCTTTTTCATCGAGCGCGGTCAAGTGACAGTGCAAATTACTTTAGATGATGGCGAGGTCGTACGATTGAGCACCATGGGCTCAGGTACTGTGGTTGGCGAAATTGGGGCTTACCTGGGCAACCCAGCCTCCGCCACCGTGGTAACAGACATATCATGTATCGTCTATTTTCTCTCCCTAGATTCTCTAAAGAAAATGGAGAAGGATGACCCCGCTATTGCAGCCGCATTCCACAAGTACATGGTCGAAAACACCAGCCAGCGGTTAGTCAATATGAACACGACTTTGCAAGCGCTGCTGGAATAGCGAACAAGGAAATTTCTCTGCCCCTATGAAAACTCTTTGCCTTTACCATAATGACGCCGATGGTCGCGCATCGGCAGCGATTGTTCGCCGCGCGCTGGGTGCTGAAATCAGCCTGTGCGAAATGAAGTACGGCGACTCACTGCCTCTCGAGGATGTCTTGGTCTCAGACCACATCATCATTGTCGATTTCTCACTCGAACGCGAGGATATGGAGCGTCTATCTAACTATCACAAACTGACCTGGATCGATCACCACAAAACAGCCTTGAACGAATTGGTTGATATTTCTGAACAGTGGCCCGGGTTGCGTGACACTAGCGAAGCTGCCTGTGTACTAACGTGGAATTATTTCTACCCAGACAAACCCGTCCCGCTGGCCGTCAAACTGGTCGGCGACCGCGATATTTGGCGCTGGGATCACCAGGATACCGGGGCGTTTAACGAAGGCCTTTACCAGCTCAATACCAACCCACGCAACGACAGACTCTGGGGACCGCTTTTGGATGATGATCGCTCACTTCTCAACGAGATTGTCGAGCATGGACGCGCGCTGAGAGAAGCGCGCTTGAAGTCCATCCAGAGCTCTACCGCGCGCTATGGGTTCCCGGTGATCTTTGAGAGCTACCGAACGCTGGCGATCAACATGCGTGGCTCGGGTGATCTAGGTGAGCACATTCGAAACCACGGCTATCAGATCGCATATTGCTATATCGATAACCTGCTAGATGGAGAGCTATATACCTTTGTGTCGCTTTATTCAGATGAGGTGGATGTGGCTGAGATCGCCTCACGCTTTGGGGGCGGCGGGCACGCCGGGGCCGCAGGTTTCCACTTCAAACGTGGGTCGAGTCCATTCCCACCTGGGGCCAGCTTTAAGTATCGGGATGAGTAGAATCGTTCTATTTATTTAGTATGCGCTTGTAATCAGGGGGTGAGAATTCAGCCGTTCGGCGGAGTTCCATTATCTCGGTTTCGATGACTTGGTATGCAGCCTCGTAATCCTGGCGAGGCAAATAAAAAGGCCCTCTCAACACAATCAAATGCCGAGTGAGTAGAGGGGCGAAATAATTCGAGTACGCACGCCAACTTGGATACGCTCCAGCGATAAACACTGGAAAATCTCGCTCACATTTTGCCTGGACCAAATCGATCGAACGATAGAGTTGCGGGTGCAATAGAGGCTTCTCAGGGAAACCAATCCCGGAGAAGGGAGTCAGAAAGCAGACCTGACCCGAGTTTGCACCTCGAAACTGGCGTACGAGTGATTTCAAATAGGTCGAATTTATCCCAGAGAATTCCTGTTCCACGATCTGGTTAAGCCGGGGATTTTCTCTCTCAAATTCTCGGACCACAGGGAAGAATCGAATACTCGGATTGGGTTTGCGGATATCTTCGATAAACCATTTGAACAGTTTGGAGCGCAAAAAATAGCGCAAAGATGGCTCTCCTTCTCTGCCAATCCCCATATCCAGGTGAACGGCATATGGGATGATTACGCTGGAGACATTTTCTGCAAAGCGTGCCAAACCTAATCCCAGTGGCAGGGCATCGAAAGCATAATGGTGATCGAATAACACGATCAAATTATTCGATGCCAGGTGATTCTTCATCTGGTCAAACTTCGATTTGATATTCTGGAGATCCCCATAATCTACAACATAATTTCGCCAACGGAGAATTATGGTACGAGACAGAGCACTGAACCCCTTATAAAGATCGTCTTCACGTAAATAACCTGCATCCTGTGCCAGCAACACTCACCTCATCTACCTTACCGAAAACCCTCCCGGCGAAGAGTTTGAATACCCAACCTAAGATATAATCGCGCTGTTCGAGAATCACACGCTAGGCTGCGCCTAATTCTACACCAATATCCATATTTCGAGATGCCGAGATGCTCCAAGAAAATCAACCTCCCATTAAATATCCCCGCCACCGATTTGTGCGCGGCGTCCTACGATTGATTGGACGTCTGATACTGCCAATATTGTTCCACATTGAGAAAGTCGGCGGAGTTGGCTTGCCCAAGAATGGGCCAATCATCCTGGTGGGCAACCACAATGCGGCCATGGAGGCCGTGTTGATGTCAGTGTACTCGCCCTGGCAGGTAGAGTTTCTCGGCGCAGGCGATCTCCCCCAAGAGAAGATCACCGAATTCTTCGAGGCCATCTATAAGTACATCCCCATCAGACGTGGCCATATGGACCGTCAGGCATTACAAAAAGCGTTGGCAGTGCTCGAAGCGGGTGGTTTCTTGGGCATTTTCCCTGAAGGAGGCATTTGGAATCCCGGGCAAATGCAGGCCCAAACTGGGGTGGCCTGGTTGAGCTATCGCTCCCAGGCTCCTGTGCTGCCGATTGGCTTCGGAGGCACCATCGGGGCTTTGGACGCGGCGCTGAAATTCAAACGCCCAAGATTGACTATCCGCATGGGAGAATTGATCCCTGCCGCGAAACTGACACCTGGTCTGGGACGCAAAACATACTTCGAGGAATATGCCAATCATGTTATGGCTCAAGTGAGGAATTTATTGCCCGAGGATGATCCTGCTCTGGATGTCAAGATCAAAGATGAACGTTTTGAATTGGAGATTCGCGCGCAGGATGCCGAGGGCGTAGAACAGGCCATTCCACCCGGGTTGCAGATCACCTACCCACAGGCTCTGTCAAAATTCCTGCATCGACCCATGATCTTGAAGATCTTTCGGGCAAATTTGAAACTTTCTATTGACGCCCTCGAGCGTTTGCATGAAGAGCCCAACCCTGGCGAACTCAAGGCCGCCATCGAACAGATCCTCGACAGCATCAACTCGAAATACACGTATTTGCTGACCTACCGCTTTGGACCCAAGGAAAGCGAGGCGATGCTACAAAGTCTTGAAGAACTACATGCGATAGCAAAATGGGCGGAAGAAAATAATTATCAACTAAGAATCATCCCCATCCGAAAATTCTATTCAACTGAAGAGGGGAAAGAGATCCTCCAAACAAAACAGGAGGTTTCAGGAAGCTGGATGTAATTGGATCTAAATTTTATTTTCGTTAAAATTTCGATACCATTGAGTTGCGAGTTTTGACAACCTATTAAATTTGTGATAAAAATATTGTGATCCCAGGGAGGGATACGCAAGGTATCCCTAAGAATTGCGTTCAGCATTTAGATGGGATTAATCATAATTATTAGTGCCGAATTTCATTCGGAATATGCAAAATAGGGCCAAAAGAACATCTCTTGCTCATCATCCCCCATCACTTCTCATTGCACTTGGCATAAAACATAATCATAGACTAACGGCTAATTTCAGTAAAGTTTGTATTTAACATTTTTTCTTAGCCTGATTATGGAGTAATTTCATATGAATACTCTGTCAAGCAGAATGCGTCTTCCCTTAATGGGTTATAGGACAAAGTGATGAGATCAATGAACATTGTGGTTGCTGCATTCACAAGCCCTGGTCATAAACGAAAAATCAACGAGGATTTTGTCGCTCACTTTGAGCCAGATAACCCAGAGGAATTACAAGCTAGTGGGAGTCTTTATATTGTCGCTGATGGAGTTGGCGGGGCAGCAAAAGGCGAACGCGCGAGCCAATATGCCGCTCAAAAGGTACTACACGAATATTATCGATTTCCACAAATAGATCCAGGCGAACGACTCCAACGCATTTTTCGCCATGTAGGAAACGAAATTTATAATTTTGCTGAGCAACGGGATGGTCTTGCTCGTATGGCGACCACAATGGTCGCCGCAGTCGTGAGGGATGGAACTCTAACTATTGCCAATGTTGGTGATAGCCGCGCATATCTTATTCGGGAAGGAAAGGCGTTACAAATCACAAATGATCACAATATCGTGGGGGAAATGATGCGGGATGGGCAAATAACTGAAAATGAAGCACTTCATTCAAATGTGAAGAATCGACTTACTCGAAGTCTCGGTGGGGAAATTGACGTTCGCGTGGATTTATTTGCTGATATACCCCTTCAATTTGGAGATAGGATATTTCTTTGTAGTGATGGATTGACACGATATGCTTTGCGCGATGACATTGTTCGAATAACTTCAAGTGGCACACCTGAGGATATTGTCCACCGAGCTATTGATTTTGCAAATCAAAAGGGTGGTGCTGACAATATTTCTGCAATTCTGATCTCAGTAAACCAGAAAGAAGAAATTATTGAAGATCTAAAACGAAGTTCAACAATCAAACGGGAAGTTGAATCAGCGCGATCTACCAATAAAGATGTACCTCGAACCAGACCATTAGGCATTGATAGACGATACATCCCAATTATATTGGCTTGCACTGTACTTATTTGCATAGCCGCTATCGTCACATCATTCGCTCTCGTAAGCAAATCTAATTCTTCAAGGACAGAAACTCCGTCAGCAATTCCTTCAAAAACCCCAACACCGACGAATTCTTCGACACTTACACAATCTGCAACCGCCACTCTTCCCTTCACGCTGACACCTACAATAGTTTTTTCTCCTGAACCATCGGTCACCCCTCAATTCACTGAATGCAAATATGTGATCAATTGGGAAAGAGACATTCTCGAATACGATGGGAAACCGGCAAGGTCTGTTTGGGTGCTATTGAATAAAAAGTTCGGAATGGATATAAGCGTAGATGATTTTGATGAGAATTATTCAACGAGAATTAAATGTGATTTAGATGAATCTCCCGAGTGTGAATATAAAGCAGGTAGTAGATGGGCTGTTAACGGCTGGGTATTAATTTTCCCAGCCATTCAACCAAATACCTGCGAGGATGCTGGTGGAACCCCAATACCATTGGTAATACAAAAAAATCCGAATCAGCCCTAATATTCGATACACGTATTAAAGGATAACTCTATGACTAGAACTGCTGCTTTCTTCAATTGGTTTTTAACAACGGGCTTGGCCGGATTAGGAGGTTGGGTCTTCTTCTTATTGATCGCTTTGGCAGCCGTCATATGGTTACTCTATGACAGTCAGAGCCGCCGTCTTCCGGCTGTGGGTTGGCGAATCGGAGTTCTTGTAATAACTGGGATGATGCTGCCAACAATTCTATTCAAATTCACTGGACAAGAATCGGGGCTTTTAGGAAACTTTATGGAACTCATCTTTTACTTAGGTATGATGGCTGGTCTCCTACCAATGGTCCTAGCCGTAGGGTACTTCATCACATATCAGGGAATGCGCGGGTGTTCCCAAGGTCATATTTTCGAGCAACATCACGAGCAATGCCCAGATTGCCTACGTATCGCCAACCATTCACAGCCCTCCATTGCTGTTAATATATCCCCGCAGAAATCGGAGGATTCCCTTGGTCTCGCCCAAATTGATGAAGATACTCCCAATGAAACTAGAACTCCGGAGACCCCTGTGCAAGAGATTAAATCGAAAATCCAAGCTTGGTTAGTTTCCCAAGAAGACAGTCGCACATATCAATTATTCCATCGCGAAACCACAATTGGTCGCACTAGTTCGAATGATATCTTGATAAAAAATGAACCTACTGTCTCAAAACAACATGCAAAGATTATTGAGAAAAGTGGGCATCTGCGATTGATTGACTTGGGCAGTACGAATGGCACTTTCGTCAACAACCAAAGAATCGTTCAACCGACAACGCTAGAGCATGATGACGAGATTCGCTTCGGAGATAACACCATAATGTATTTTATGACCACCAGAAGTTAATAACCCATTTTTTGTCCCCGCCTAATAAAGTACTGCAAAAATAACGTGTCGCAATGAAGGTAAACATCCTTACTAAAAATTTCTTCTAATTTTCTGACCATTTTGGAATGCGTAATCACTAAAAACGAGGAGAAAAGAAATGGCTAATGAACTGGTTTGCCCAACCCATGGTCCTTACGATATATCCTTCGGGAATTGTCCTTTCTGTGAAAGGTCTTCTAAACGGCCTCAGGCACCAAAACCGTTGAGCGACGATGATATCACTACAGACCTTGACAATGGTGCACCCCCAATGCGTGCCTGGGATGATGAAGCGCCCACAGACCTTGCTACTGCTCAACGCGAAGCAAGTCGGTTCGCAGAAATTGATGAAGACCCAACCGTACTTGGCGCTGTATCCCATCGATCTGATCAAACAGAATTAGACGAAGAGGAAACTGGCCTATTGGGCATTTTATGGGTGATGGAGGGACAACGTCGCGGGAGAATATACAAAATCTCTGAAGGTTTGATATTTGGTCGTAACGAGGGCGATTTAATTCTATTTGATCCTAAAGTTTCGAGTCCTCATGCAAAAATCATGGTGGAGAATGATCAATTTGTGCTTTGGGATTTTGCTTCGCGCAACGGAACATACGTGAATGGCGAGAAAATTCGTGCCGCGACCCCCTTAAACGAAAATGATACCATCAAGATAGGCGATACACTTTTCATTCTAAAGATAATGCCTAGTGAGTGATTCTATTTTTTTGCAGTGATATTCGTATGGCAAACTTTGTTGGAAAAACTCTTCTAGGACGCTATTTTCTTCGAAAACATGTCGGTTCTGGCGGGATGGCTGATGTATATTTAGCCTGGGATAAAATTCGGTCAGTCCAGCTAGCTGTTAAAGTTTTAAGGCGAGATTTGAGCACTAATCCACGTTTTTTCGAGATGATTGCTAAGGAAGCTAAACTTTTACAGGAGTTAGAACATCCAAACATTGTGCGCTTTTATGAATTTGAGAGAGATGGGGATGTTGATTTTATTGTTATGGATTGGGTATCGGGGATCAATTTACATCAGGCAATTTCAAAATACAATGAACCATTTTCGCTCGAGGATATGTCGCACATTCTCCGTCCCATTTGCAGCGCTCTAAATTATGCACATCAGAAGAAGGTTTTTCACTGTGACGTAAAACCTGCCAATATCCTTTTGCATAAAAATCAGCAAGTGCTGTTAACTGATTTCGGAGTAGCCCGCTATATCGCTCAAAAGGCGGGCGGCGGTACTCCGCCCTATATGGCCCCTGAACAATTTTTCGGCAAATCAGTGGATACCAGAACCGATGTATATGCGATGGGAATCGTTCTATTTGAGATGATATCCGGAGGTCAAGTTCCGTACCAAGGCGATACTCCCAATAGTCGAGGCAGCACCAAGCGAGAAAAAATCGCGTGGGAACATATTAACCTACCGCTTCCTTCTCCTCAAGAAGTAAACTCGAAAATTTCTAATGCCGTCTCGAATGTGATTGTAACTGCATTAAACAAAGAGCCAAACCAACGTTACCCATCAACTATGGCCCTATTGGCTGCTTTTGAACACGCACGCATCACGAAGGGTGACATAGACCCAGTAACGCAATCTATAAGGCAAACCAGTTACTTCCATGAACCGAAAATGACACCACCGCCAATGCCTAAGCGTAAAAGTGTGTCTAAAAGAAGCCCCAAACAGAAAGGGCCTCGCTTATTTGTCTGCTCAGGTGATTACGCAGGGCAGAAAATTTCAATATCATTTAAGGGATTATCAATTGGCCGTAGCAGTAATTGCCATTTACGTTTGAAGGAATCCAGCGTTTCGCGGTCTCATTCAAGAATCTCCAGAACCCCCCGCGGCGTATTTATTCGAGATGAAAACAGTTCATTGGGCACATATATCAATGGAGAGCGGATCTACGAACCTCTGCAGCTCTGCCACGGGGATATCATTCAGATTGGCTATCATCAAATTTTTGAGTTTCGGGCAAAGTGAGGAATTATGAGCAGCATAATTGGTCGAGTAATCAAAGGTCGTTACAAAGTTGAATCCGCAATTGGTAGGGGAGGGATGTCCGAAGTGTTTAAGGTATGGGATACAGAGCGCGCGTCTTATCTAGCTCTTAAGTTATTGCTTGAAGACTTAGCCCTGGATCCAGTATTCGTGCGCCGATTCCGACGAGAGGGGCAAACCCTAGCACAACTCCAACATCCAAATATCGTGCGTTTTTATGGCCTTGAGCAAGATGACATTTTGGCGTTCATCTTGATGGATTATGTTGATGGAAATAACTTAAAAGTAGAAATTTTTCAAAATCAGAAAATTGGCCTTGCCCTTCATCGCATTGTCGAGGTGATGCGTCCAGTATGTAGCGCGTTACATTTTGCTCATAATCAAGGTCTAGTCCACTGTGATATGAAGCCCAGTAATATCATGATTGATAAAAATCAGGAAGTTTTGGTAACAGATTTTGGTGTATCCCGTTTGACTGAAGCCACAACAGCCACAATGGTAGGAATTGGCACTCCCGCATATATGTCTCCTGAGCAAATCCGCGGTGAAAACCCTACCCCACAAACGGATATATACGCGCTAGGTATTGTACTCTATGAGATGCTTACTGGTGGTGAAAGACCCTTTATTGGGGATCATTCGCAGATTACAGGGAATACGAGCGAAAAGGTACGTTGGGAACAACAAAACTTAGACCCCCCTACTTTAAGACAATATAACCCTAACATACCCCTAGAATTAGATGCTATGGTAATGAAGTGTCTGGAAAAAGATCCTCAAAAACGCTATGGCAGTACTCTTAAATTGCTTAATACTTTGGAGCTCGCAATTCTTGCAGCGACTGATGGCGATACTGGAAGTTTATCCGAAACTCTTGAGAAAAAACCAAGTTCGATTAGCGATATAAGGGAAATATCTGACTCAATCGCATCTCAACCAGATAAACCAACCCCCTCACCAGAGATTATTCCGCCAACAACATTAGATGAGCCTCCATCTACACAATCCGATGGCAAACCCATAATACCAAGTCCAATTTCAGAAACCTCTGATGGAGCGAGGGGCGGTAAACAAGCGATAATTTCTAAAATTGAGCCCATCATAAAAAAACAAAGGAAACGAGGGATTGTTACAATGCTCCTCTTATTAGCAACTATTACAAGTTGCGGAGTAATATTGCTCGCCGGACCTTTCTTTGAAATCGGACAACCTTCGCCCACACCAGATTATACATATGTTGCTTTCCAAACATTCCAAGCGCAACCAAAAACTAATACACCAACCCCAACATCAACATTAACCAAAACTACGACCCTTACTCCTGGGATTACAATCTCGCCAACATTTTCCCCAACGAGTACCAAGACTCCATTTTTTGAGCACGAGGCGGCCGGTGATTGGCCAAATCAAATTGCTTTTGCGTCAGATCGCGGAGGAGATGTTCAAATCTGGTTGATAAATTCTGATGGAAGTGGTGATCCCCAAAAAATAACTTCTATGCCTGGAGGTGCATGCCAACCCTCATGGTCACCTGATGGTAATAGGATAATTTTTACAAGCCCATGTGATAAAAATCGGGAAACTTATACCGGCTCCAGTCTCCACATTATTAACATTGATAGTGATGATGTGGAACATTTGCCGATACTATCGAGTGGGGATTATGATCCATCCTGGTCACCCGATGGTGGTTATATCGCGTATACGTCAATGCGTGAAAACCGCGCCCAGATATACTTAGTAAATTTATTAGATAATACATCTGAGTTGATCTCAAATGAATTATCACAAAATATGCAACCATCCTGGAGTCCAGACGGCCAGGAGGTAGTTTATTCTTCCACTCGCCGTTCCCCCAATCAGCTCGTTTCACAGCATATTGACAATCACAATAGTGATGTGCTGGTTACAGAAAATTTGGAGATGTTTTACTCTCATCCAGTTTGGTCACCGGATGGCAATATTATCCTATTTACGCAGCAAAGTATAAAAGCCGGCGATAATCCGGGATTAGCATTTGTCCCATATCAAAACCCAAAAGACGAGCAAGTCGTGGCTCCCACAAATTTAGATCCCATGAGAGATCCAACATTTGCGCCTGATGGTTATTTTGTTGCCTTCGAAAGCTGGCCTGATGGCAGTAATCATGATATCTGGATTATGAGTGTCACAGGAGGAGGCTTAAAAAGGATTACGACTGATTTAGCCAATGACTTTGATCCAGCATGGAGACCCGCACCATAGTGCGGCGCGATTCGTCATCATTGCTCACAACCACTTGAAAATTCTCGCAAGATAGAATACGCCTATTTGGAAGGCCTCGGGAAGGAAAAATACGATGCACATTCTTCGTTCTCTTAACAATCCTGATCTTCAAATCCCCTTAACTAGCAAGCATGTAATCATTGGGCGATCGACGGATAATTCAGTTGTTATAAGTGATGGATCTGTTTCACGCCAGCATGCACAAATAATATTTGAAGCTGGTCAACCAATCTTGATTGATTTGAACAGCAAGCGGGGAACTTTTGTTAATGGAGAGCGTGTCCAAGATCGTCGACTATTGCGCGATGGCGATATGGTAGTATTTGGCGACCAGCAATGGCAATATGTTATAAGAACTCCAAAGGAAAAAGCACCAAGGGAATCAAATTTTCCTTCAAAATCAAATCTAGATACTAAAACGTTCGGAATTTTAGGAATTGGGTTAATTATATTAGTCATGATTTCCTGTGCTATTTTTAGTATAGGCTTATGGCATTATTTGTTTTGGCCAGATCGCAATGTAGTTTCCTTAATGTCTACAATACCTCCCGGTGATGAGCCGGAGATTTCTTGCAACAGATTTGACCTTACAGAACTCAACGCAATCAGTGGAAGCACTTTTTCGTATCCCACAGACAAACTCGCATTTCCGACGCGAATTATGAGGTTTGTTGACTGTGATTTTAAATCTACTGATGACTATCGATTGCTGGTTCTGGCAGGTCCACGTCTGAGCGAATTCGATATTCATTCCCACCAGGTCATGAATGACCCAACAAACTACGATTGCAATTGGGATCATGGTTTCTTTCTTTGTTTGGCCATTGAGCAAGATGGTTCACTGGGAAAAGCAATTGGGTTGACGTATGGCAATAATGTAATGATCATCTCAATCATTGGACCCCAAACCAGAAATGAATCCGAACTATTCAAAAATATTCTGATAGAAGTACTAATTGAGGCAGCCAACCTATTAAATAACCAGATTCATATGCCCTAATATCCGGTAGTCACCATGAGATTACAACTTTTCTCACTATTAGACCCAGGACAACAAACCACGATCCATGAAGCTCCATTTAAAATTGGGCGCCGGTCTGACAATAACCTCGTTGTTGGCGATACATCTGTATCCCGATATCATGCAGTCATAAGGAAAGAAGGACGGCACTTAGTAATTGTGGATCTAGACAGTACACGTGGCACCTATCTCAACGACAAACGAGTTAAGAGCGCCCCCCTAAAGCCTGGAGATATTATTACTTTCGGGAAATCCAAATGGCGTGTCGAGCGATTAGCGGCTGAAGTAATGCCTTCCCCCTCTCCAGAAATCAGCGAAGACATGCTAGATGGTGTTGGGCAACTATTTGTCAGCTACTCGCGTGACAACAAAAAAATCATTGATCATCTGATTAGTAAACTCACTGCGGTTGGCTATGACCTTTGGATCGACACAGATAGCCTCGTTGGGGGCAAGCATTGGAGAGGTGATATCGTGGCAGCGATTAGAAAATGCGAGGTATTTCTAATCGCCCTTTCACCGTATTCGATAAGTTCCGACAATGTGCTCACAGAATTAACTTTAGCCCAGAAACACAAGAAACGCATTATTCCCGTTGTAATACAACCCATCGTAGATATTCCTGACTCAATGGAATACCAGCTATCAGGTTTACAGAGGATCGACCTCACATCGAATCTCGATGCTGATTATATAAAACTGTATAACGCACTCAGTGGGAAGCATGATTCGGTCAGTACACCTCAACCGGGGCTATCTCAACCAAATAAAAGTGATTTAGGAGTCCTGATTCATCCACCTGACCCACCTAAAAGTCCAACGCTTGCTGCTGTCTTCAGTTTTTTACCTGGAATCGGCCAAATATACCTTGGCCAAGGAACAAAAGGTGCCGTTCTCCTTATAATCTCAATTATCGGTCTCCTGCCTTTTGGGGTTGTTTATGGAATTTTAGTTATAATTTGCGCGATTGACTCTTGGGTGCTCGGAAATAAACTAAAAGAGGGGATAGCTATTCGTGAATGGGAGTTCTTCTGGAACAAGAATTGAACTTTTGGGCATTCTATTACAAATAATTGGGCCGGGATAATTCCATGAATTTACAACTTCTTTCGGTTTCAGATCCTGGGCAGCGAATAATAGTCCACGAAGTGCCTTTTAATATCGGGCGAAAATCTGATAATCATCTTGTGATCAGTGAAAGGTCAGTTTCGCGCTACCATGCAAGAATAGAACAAAGTGGGGACCACGTGCTTTTAGTGGATTTAAAAAGTAAGGGTGGATCTTTTGTCAATGGCAGACGAATCTATGAAAATCGCCTCCTTCGCAATGGAGACATGATTACTATTGGCAGTGAAAGCTGGCAACTTGATTATGATGCACCTGCAGCGAGAAAATCACAAAGCAGGGTTGGGTATATATTCATTAGCTACTCACACGCTGATTCAAAAATCGCGGATATTCTCATCCAAAGGTTAGATCAGGTGGGATATCGGGTCTGGGTCGATCGTCGCGGTATCTCTGGTGGCGAACATTGGCGGCAGGAGATCGTTGACGCGATAGAAAACTGTACTGTATTCATTCTCGGGCTTTCGCGTAACTCTGTCCAATCCGAAAATGTACGCAAGGAATTGGATATAGCAGACAGCGCTCAACGACCCATTATACCGGTAGAGTTCCAGCAGACTCCTGATCTTCCTACGTACCTAAAGTATCAATTAGCGGGCATCCAGCGGATTACCCTGTTATCAAATTTTGAGGATAGTTTCAGGCAGTTGCTAAGTGCACTAGATAGTAATGTTACGCCAACCCATGCACCTTGGGCTGAACCTGGAAAAACTGCCCGCGGGAAACCCTGGCTTACCTTTCTAATCCTGATCCTTATAATCATTACTTGTGTCATATTGGGTATAACGCTCCTTCCACAATAATCACCGCTCGACCCCAACAATTTATCATATTCCACTCCTCTTAGATCAATGTTTACTCTACGCTCTATCCAGCATCCGAATTGGTTTGTTCAAGTCAGCGCAACACCAATCCATATTGGACGAGGTGCTGATAACTCGCTGGTGCTGCGCGATCAATCCGTATCGCGAAAGCACGCAGTGATCCAAATAGAGGCTGGAGTACCCGTATTGATTGACCTAAACAGCACACGCGGTACATACGTAAACGACAAGCGCGTTAAGCGGGTTAATCTGAAACCTGGCGATTTGATCTCCTTTGGGAAGGTGCAGTGGCAGCTAGAAGGCTCTCCACCAAGCACTCCTCCAATGCCTCCATCCAGGATCGTCTCTGCTGAAACAGAATTGGTGCTCACCCCGGCAAACGATCCTGATCGCCAATATCATCTACCTGAATCGCCAATAAGTATTGGGCGAGGAAGCGGCAACCAGATTAGATCATCTGATATAACTGTCTCACGCCAACATGCTGTTATTCAATTTGAAGAAGGTCAATATATTATCACTGATCTTAACAGCGCCCGCGGCACATTTGTGAATGGTCAGCGTGTGAAAAGAAAAGCTATCAATGCTGGGGATATGATCACATTCGGAACTCAACAATGGCGAGTTGCTCAAGCGGTTCAGCACAAAGACATCGGCATGTCTTATGAACAAGAACCACACTCCCAGCAAATACTAGCTGCGAAGTTGACTATTGGGAATTACACCATCCAAACCGGCTCAATTCACGGCGGGTGGATAAAACACGCACCGCCAGAACAAATACCACGGTCGCTCCCCCGTCCATCTCCAGTACATATCCGCCCATGCCATATTGCCGATATCATAGATAGAAAAGCGGAAGTAAAAGCTGCAGCATCTGCTGGCCCAAAATTACCCGTGGAGTTCTCCGGACCAGATGGGGCAGGCAAATCAACTTTGCTATGTTATCTCGCACATCACCCTCTAGCGAAAACCTTTCCAGATGGTGTTGTGCATTTGTTGGCTCGTAGCCGCCAAGTTATTGATCTGGAATTTGAGATCTTCGATACTTTCTATGCAGGTGATTTCGGATTCGTGCCAACCAGAGCTGAAATACGAAACTTTCTCCAGAATAAACGTGCTCTGATTCTACTAGATGATGTTGAGCTGAACTCTGATGAAATAGAAGAACTCATGGCATCCGCACCAGAATGCACATTCATTTTTGCATCATCGAAAAATTGCCTATCCCAGGGCGGACATAGCATAGAAATGGGCGGATTCCCACTTAAAGACGCACTCGAATTATTTGAAAATGAGTTTGGTCGAAAACTAGTTCCGATAGAACAATCTGCTGCCCAGGCACTCTGCACTGCTTTGGGGAACAACCCAGCTCGGATCGTCCAGGCGGCCTCGCATATGCGCGAGGTGAAGCAGTCGCTTGAGGATGTAGGGCGGATATTGAATGTCGGCGCTCCAATTCAGGCGCTTGCAAATCTGATCACACAATCATTATCGACCGTCGAAAAACAGGTGATCGCTGTATTGGCATCACTTAGCGGCGCGTCGATTCACAATCGGCATATCTCTGCCCTTGCTGGGATAGATGATTCCCAAAATATCTTAAAGCGGCTGCAGAAACGCGGCTTAGTTCGAGAAATTGACAACCGCTACGCACTTGCCAACAACCTAGCTGCAACTTTACAACATACCTGGGAGCTCTCTGAGTGGGCTACCAGGATATTGACTCACTTCACAAGATGGGCTGGTAAACACCAAGAACAGCCCGAATATGTGCTCTTTGAGATTGAGGCCATTCTGGCGATTCTGACTTGGGCCGTTCGTGCGAATCATTGGAAAGGAATTCTCGAAATATTTCGCGTTGTTGAAAACCTGGCATCGCTTGGAAAACTTTGGGGAGTCTGGGGAAAAATACTCGGTTTTGGATTACAAGCGGCCCAAGCACTTGGGGATCAGGCTACGCAAGCCTGGGCGCTGCACCAGACGGGCACACGGGCGGTTTGCTTAGGGGACATTACGACGGCGAAATCATCATTACAACAGGCCCTGCAATTACGACAATCCCTTGGCGATAAAATTGGCGCAAGCTTTACCCAAAATAATCTTAACATCCTTGCAGTCGCCCCACCGCCACCAAAGAAATCATCCAAGCCGCAGCCAAAACCACGCAAAGTGCCCAGGATTCCGCGACCAATTGCCATCGGGGGGGGAATAGCCGCAACCGCCACGGCAGTCGTCGCAATAATAACCATCTTCAACCAATACCCAGCCCCTGTCCCACCACTTCCTGACACATCGACACCCACACAAAGGATCACAGCTACACTGACAACGGCTCCAATTGTTGAGCAATCACACACGCCCTCTCCCGCGCCAACCAAAACCTATACAGCCACTCCCGTTACACCTGTCATCACACCGCCTACGGCTACTCGCACACCCACATCAACGTATACATCTACCAAAACATTTACGAGTACATCAACGAATACATCTACCAAAACAATTACCAGTACATCAACCAACACTCCAACCAACACAAATACCAGCACATCAACAAACACACCAACGGATACAATCACACCTACGCCCGTGTCATGCAACATGGCATCCTTTGTCGATGACATCACTATCCCCGATGGAATGGATATAACCGCCCTAACCCCTTTTACCAAAACTTGGCGGTTGAAGAACACCGGCTCGTGCACCTGGACATCAGACTATATGCTGATATTTGACTCAGGAGATTTGATGGATGGGCCTGAAGCTATGGATTGGGTTTTTGGCGCAGTAACGCCTGGCGAAACGGCTGATATCTCGGTGGAATTGATTTCTCCCATCACTTATGGAACCCATAAAGGTTTTTGGCGCATACGTGCCCCCTCTGGGGAGGAGTTTGGCGTTAGCTACGAGAAAAATGTTGCCTTCTGGGTACAAATTGATGTTATTCCTGGGGCTAGAATCATCGCCTATGAAGCACATTTAAGTGGTAACAGTGAGATTTCATTTATAAACCTAGTATTACAGCGCAAAGTTGCGCAATAGAATAGAAAAGGACATGGTAAGCTTC
>CAYTKR010000080.1:0-23336 GCA_964438295.1 uncultured Anaerolineales bacterium | reverse complement strand
TTCATAACGTTATTACCGAAAGTCAATTAGTGTCCACCTTACCGGGGTAACTCCACCATATTCCTGCAAAAAGAAAACGATCGCCAAAAGCTTTGGGGACAGGAAGCGCTGTTTTTAGGCGCGGCAGCCCTAATCATCAGCCCGATCCCCTTTTGGGTCACAAGACTCGACCCCAAACTCGCTTTCCCGGATGACCGCTTGAATCTGCCCATGATCTTTGGTGCTAGTCTGCTCTTGGCTGCCATTCTGGAATTGCTATTCAAACGTGCTTCAACGAAAATTCTTCTAGTTTCCATCCTCATCGGATTTTC
This sequence comes from uncultured Anaerolineales bacterium, assembly GCA_964438295.1. Lineage (GTDB taxonomy): Bacteria > Chloroflexota > Anaerolineae > Anaerolineales > UBA11858 > NIOZ-UU35. The sequence goes on along the minus strand of CAYTKR010000080.1, from coordinate 23,025 downwards.
CGTTGGCAACCACAACCAGAACGCTATCAATTACCGCCGGGATTGGAAATACCAGATCGCCTTCTTCCAACAACTGACTACACGCATACCAGACATCCAAGCGGATACTGCCATCCTGGTCAACGAATTACCCAATAACCGCTCCACGGATAACTCCCTGGCTGCGCCGTTGAACTGGAGCTATGCACCAGAGTACCAAAGCGGGAATATGCCTCTCAACATGTACTATATCGAGCTGCGGTTTGGCCGCGAGGATACTTCTCTGGAGAACAACCCACTCTCAGGGGTCTATCGCTTTTTCCCCTATGAGAGTTCTCCCGACCAGATTTTGGTGATCTATCACAAACCACCAGCTTGTTTACGGGTTTTGGACAGCGTGCACCACCAGTATTACCCCATGCTGCCATCGTATGTGAAAGACGTAATGCCCTACTCACACCCCGAGCGTATCCTTGCCAATGCTGAGGCTCCTGTGGGTTTACCTGACGTCCTTGCCCAATATCCTCCGCCTGAAAATTGGTGCTACTACTTCGAGAAAGCCGATCTAGCCCGCCAGCGAGGTGATTGGGCAGAAGTTGCCCAAATTGGCGATATCGCCTTCGCGCTCGATGACTCCCCCAATCATGCTTCGGAGCGCGTGCCCTTTATCGAGGGATATGCCCACGTCGGTCGCTGGGACACAGCCGAGGAATTGACCTTCAAAGCCTTAGAAATCAATCAATTCATGGAGCCGATGCTCTGTGAAGCGTGGGAGCGCATCGAAGCCGGCACATCGCCTTCAACAGAGCGCGATACAATCATTGAGCACATAAACTCCCAATTGAGTTGTTATCTCTACTAATTTTCTATAAGGAAGCCAGGAATTGAGGGGCTGATCTCCTAGAATTAGAGTTAAGTGGGGTGCTCTGCACCCCACTTAACTCTAATTCTAGATAGTTCCACGGGGATTCCTTTTACCAATTACTCTGACAAGAGTAGCTGAGACGCAGAGGGTATAATTCATCGCATATAAACTCTGCGTATTTTGATTCAAATCTCCGCGCACTCTGCGTCTCCGCGGTGAAAGTTTAGGAGTATTTTATGCTCAACACACAAGGGAAGTTCTACTTAGGCCGCATTCTCGACCAGGACAAACCCTTACTCTACGATCCTGATGACCTGACCACCCACGCTGTAGTCGTAGGTATGACCGGCTCAGGCAAAACCGGTTTGTGCATCGACATCATGGAAGAAGCTGCCCTGCAGAACCTGCCCGCGCTGCTCATCGATCCCAAGGGCGACATCACCAATACATTGCTGCACTTCCCCGACCTGCTGTCCAGTGACTTCCAGCCCTGGATCAATCCCGATGAAGCCCGTCGCGCCGGAAAGAGTGTAGAGGATGCTGCGTCGGATGTAGCTGCAACCTGGAAGAAGGGTCTCTCCGAATGGGGCACTGGCGGAGAGCGCTTGCGGGCGTTGAAGAACGCCGCCCAATTCGCCGTTTACACCCCTGGGTCTGATGCTGGCCTTCCTGTGAGCATTCTATCGTCCCTCAAAGCCCCACAAAAACCATGGGAGAGCAACGCCGAACTCCTGAGAGAGAAAATCTCTGGGACAGTCACCGCAATTCTGGGGCTGGTCGGGATGAACGATATCGATCCCGTACGCAGCCGCGAACACATCCTGCTCGCCAATATATTCGAAAACGCCTGGAGCCGGGGAGCTGATCTCGACCTGGGAGAATTGATCCTGCAGACCCAGAACCCGCCTTTCGAGAAATTGGGCGTCTTCGATGTCAGTACATTCTTCCCCGATAAGGATCGTTTCGAGCTGGCAATGCTGCTCAACAACATCCTGGCCGCCCCCAGTTTCCAATCTTGGATCGTGGGTCAACCCCTGGACATCAATAGCCTGCTGCATATGCCTGATGGTCGACCACGCCATAGCGTCTTTAATATCGCCCACCTGAGCGATGAAGAGCGCATGTTCTTCGTAACCCTGCTCTACTCCGCCGTCGAAACCTGGATGCGCGCTCAGTCGGGAACCACGGGTTTGCGCACCCTGCTCTACTTCGACGAGATCTTCGGCTACATGCCGCCTGTCAGCAATCCGCCATCCAAGCAGTTGATGCTGCGCATGCTCAAGCAGGGAAGAGCCTTCGGCGTTGGTCAGGTGCTGGTCACACAGAATCCCGCCGACCTGGACTACAAAGCCCTCTCCAACACCGGAAGCTGGTTCGTCGGCAAACTGCAAACCGAGAACGACAAGAACCGCCTGCTTGATGGCCTGGAAGGCGCCGCGCCCGGCCTTGACCGCCGCCATTATGACAGCCTGATTTCTACACTGGATAAGCGCGTCTTCCTGCTGCACAACATTCACGAGAAGGAACCCCTGCTTTTTACCACGCGTTGGGCGATGAACTATCTGGCTGGACCCTTGACCCGAAACCAGATCCCAGCGCTGAATGCTTTGGCCGGAGTTAAACCAGTCCCCAAACAGGAAATTCAAGCTGCAGTTTCAGGTGATCCTGCCCCTCAAGAATCGCCTACTGCCCTAGCCTCCTCCCTCCCTGGGTCATCCTCACGCCCTGCTGTCCCCACTGGCATCGACGAGTACTTCCTGCCCAACAACCTGACCCTTTCTCAAGCCGCCAAAGCGGAGAGCATCACCCTATCCAGCGAGGCGACTTCTCTTGGGTTGCTCTACCAGCCTGTGCTGCTTGCCCAAGCTGAGATCCGCATCATGCAGCGCAAATACAACCTTGATCTAGAAACAAAGCGCACCGCGCTGATCACCGACCCTGACCGACGCGGCACCGCCCGCTGGGAAGAGTGGATGACCACTTCTATCGACCCTCGCTCTCTGGATCGCGAACCCGTACCCCAGGCGCGCTATGCTACGCTGGAAGCACCCCTCACCGATGGAAAAACTCTGCGCAGCCTGAAGACCGATTTCATCGATTGGATCTACCGCAAGATGGATGTTCCAGTGCGCGCCAATGAGACTCTGGAAGTCTTCACCGGACCGGAAAAAACACAGGCCGAATTCCGTCGCCTGTGCGCTGACGCCGCTAGGGGGAAACGCGATGCTGAAGTGAAAAAAATCGAAGCATCCTATGATAAGAAACTCGACACCATTGAGAACCGTCTGCTGCGTGAGGAGCGCGAACTACGCGCCGACGAGGCAGAATTACGCGAGCGCCGCATGGAAGAATACGGTACCCATGCAGAAAATGTCCTTGGATTGCTCAGCCGCAGAAGGCGAAGACTCTCCACATCGCTGACTAAACGCCGCCTGACCGAGCAAGCCAAAGCCGATGTCGAAGAATCGCTCCAGGCTATTGAAGAATACGAACGCCAGATCAACGAACTCGAAGCAGAGCAAGCCCAGGCCATTCAAGATGTCAATAATAAATGGGGCGACATCGCCGACGACATGACCGAAATCCCAGTGCGCCCTTACAAGAAAGACATCTTAGTCGATCTCTTCGGCGTGGCTTGGATGCCATACCACGTCGTTCAGACCGGTGATCAAACTTTGAATTTGCCAGGATACGGGAAATCCGAGAAGTAAAAAGGGTACTTGACACTCTTTCTACTTCTCGCCAAAATTCTTTCGCATGGCTGAGAAAAAGTACACCATTGAAGATAAAGATGGCAAGAAGATCTCCATCCTAGTCCGGCGCGACAAACGCTTGAAGAAATCTTCACGCTGGCAGTGGGAGGCAGACGGCTCGATACTGATGCGCGTGCCTTACCGCACACCCAAGCGCGCCATCGGTAACCTGCTCGACCAGATCGCGGCTCAACTTGAGAAACAAAACAAGCTGGCCGAGCGCCGCACGGATGCCGAACTCCAGCAGCGTGCTGAATATATCAACAAAAAATACTTCGAGGACAAAATCGAGTGGAAGGCCATCCGCTGGGTGGGGAACATGACCACCCAGCTTGGGAGTTGCACCAATGGCGGCCCCACTGACGGCCATATCCGCATCAGCGACAAAATCAAACGCTGGCCAGGCTGGGTCGTTGACTACGTCATCGCCCACGAGATGGTCCACCGCTTGCACAGCAACCACAGCAAGGATTTCTGGAGTACGTTGACGGAGGGCTATCCGCTCACGGAACGAGCACGCGGCTTCATCAAGGGTATGGGGTTTGCAGAGGGCAGATCCTACGAAGATGAGTGATCAAAAAAGTGAGTGCGACGCACTCACTTTTTTTTTCGTCTATTCTATCATTGCCTTTATTTCCAAACGCAGTGCTTTGGCTTCTTCTGTAAACTCGCCTTCATCAGGAAAACGACGCGCTTGCACCCTCTTGAAAGCCAGTTCAGCACATAATTGATGTAGACGTCGGGTTTCGCGCCAGCCCTGATAGCCTTGAGCGAACAATGCACTCCATTGAGCTTTGGCTTTCGCGGAAGTAGAAATTACGACATGATATAAGTGAGCTGGAATTTCGTCTTTCAGTTCCCTGCGAATCCAAAATTTTTGGCGCTGCAAAGCCCAAATGATGATCACGACCAGCACGACAAAGCCGCCCAGGGTCAGAAACATGGTCAACACATTAAGACCTGAAAAGGAATGAACGGCCAAGTTGTGCAGAATATGGCTGGTGACAGCCATGACAAATGCGGCCAGGGGGACCCATCGCCGAATCCAGCGCTGCTGGCTCAGGCGCGCATAGCCCAATCCCGCACCGAAGATCGCCGTATAGGATGCTTGGTTCAATCCATAGATTACACCGGTCAGCAACGCCTCTGTGCTAAGTCCGGCAAAGCCATGCACCATGAAGGCTCCCAAAAAGCTGACGATATTCCTTGACATAGCAAATCCAAACCCCGCCATCGAACCATAGATAATGCCATCGAGGGTATCGTCGAATTCTCGTCGATATCGCACCAGGATAATTAGCACAACCAATCCCTTGAGTATCTCTTCCACCAGTGGAATCAAGACTCCCGTTCGCAATGCCGCAATGGCAGCGGGAGAGAATATATTGCTTGGTAATTGAATGAACAGTCGCGCCAGCAATGAGAAGATCAGGGTCGGGATCGCTCCCCACAAAAAGACTGTCGCTAACAATCGCCCGGGCTCTTTTTCGTAGCGGTCTACCCAATAGATCACACCCACAAACAGAAGCGTTGGGATCAAGCCTGCCAATAAACTCAGCGATACGCCCCTGGCAATATCACTTGCCGGGAGAAAATTCACCATCCAGACAAAATCAGGCGCATCCCAGGATACTTGAAAAGATTCACTTTTCGAGGATGAAATTGGCTCGTCAATCCCACCGATTAGCAATTCTGGCACCTGGTCTGCTGTCAGTGTCAGTGATGCCTGACCCGTATCTCGATCAGCAATTTCTTCGAACGAGTATTCCCACACTTGCGCATTCTCAGGATCAGGCCAGATGATCGTCACATGATCCAATGAACCAGAAAGAATATCTATGGTGGCCTGAAAGACCTCACCCGGCTCTTGATCGCGGTGTAAGATTGCCAGATTCGTGCTTTGCTCGACGCCATCCAGTAGGTTTTCGCCATCTGAAGAGAGGGCAACTTGAATGATACTTTCAGGCTCGCCACGTACCTCAACTCGTAGCCGGTTGGCGTACCAGGTTTCCGTATCCAAGGGTTGGGCAATGCCCCACTCATAGGGCTGCTGCCACTGCTGGCCTTTTTGAGTCGGTCCGGAGGGACCCCCGAAATCACCGATGGGCGCAGTCTCACCCCAATTGCCAGCGAATAGCATCCACTCACTGCCCTGCCAGGAGCCTGGGTCGGATTTGACCTGTTTCTCTTCAGGAATCGGGATGACTTGAGGAATCACGCGGCCAAAACTCCCGGTGCGGTCCATGATTTCGACACGGCTGTTGCCCACATCCTGTCCGTTGGGATACAGTTCATCTCCCCAAAAGTAATTGGCATGCGAGCCTAGGGCGACATAGGCCACGGGATGAGTATCCTCTTCAATTTGAGTATCAGCCCAAACTCTGCGCGTGCCACCATGATGCTGGCTGAGCACGACTTCCAATGGTTCTCCATTGGGATCCAGCACTACCTGAACCAATTCCCAATCCCCCTCATGCTTGTTGAACCAATCGTTGTAATAATAGAACAGCCAGTATTGCAGGACAATGTTACCAGTTCCTGCATCGCTCACCACGCGGCCGTATGTGACAATGGGCAGGCTGCTCACCTCAGGTTGCAGGACAGTCTCGTAATAGAAACGATGGAAGGTGTAATTGCGGCTATCTGAGAGTTCTTCATCGCCATACCAGGCATCGAGGAAGTAGCTGTCATCTTGATAGGCGAAGAGGTCTGGGATGGATACGTCCGCCAGTATATTGGTATCAAACCAGAAGGCGCGATTCTGTCTCAGACGGGCGTTATCCACCAGCACATCAACTGGTTGTGGCTTGAATAATTCCGTGGGATGGAAATAAAGCACCGGAGCATACTGCTCTAACAGGGCTTTAGCATCGCCATGATCTACCTGGGCGTAGGCCATTTCAGCAGGCAACAGGGAAATTTGACCTGCGCCGAGCAGAAAAACAAGCATAACCAAGGTTTTCACTTTGTTCATGGGAACCTCTCTAGAAATGTATTTTACCTGACGAATCTAAAGTATCCAGTGGGGTAATGGGAATTCCTATGACGAACAACAAATTTGAGGGTATGGGGCGGGCTCCGCCCGTCCCATACCCTCAAATTCAACAACTCACTCGGCGATTTCTAGAGAACCTATCCAAGGACAAAAAAACTGTAGAGGCTGATGTATAATTTGTCAGGTTTCCACTAACACCACGGAGTTCACTATGGCCCTATCTTATCCACCCAGCCCAAAATCAAACATTGTCGACGACTACCACGGCACATCAGTCCCTGATCCCTACCGCTGGCTCGAAGATGCTAACGATGCCCAGACCAAAACTTGGACCCAGGCGCAGAACCAACTCACTCGCGACTACCTGGATAAAATTCCAGCTTTAGAGCAAATCAAAGCTCGCCTGACCGAGTTGTGGAACTTCCCAAAATTTGAAATGCTAATAAAAGCTGGGGGGAAATATTTCTTCACTAAGAACGATGGACTGCAAAACCAGGCTGTCCTCTACGTGAAAGACTCTCTCGATTCTGCCCCGCGCCAACTACTCGACCCGAACACGCTCAGCGACGATGGCACTATCGCTCTTATGGAACAGTTTTATAGCAAAGATGGAGATACTCTGGCCTACATGCTGGCTGCCAGCGGCTCCGACTGGCAAGAAATCCATTTGCTGGATACAGCCAGTGGCGATAAACACGAAGATGTTCTGAAATGGTGCAAGTTCCCTACAATTGCCTGGAAACCTGACAAGAGTGGCTTTTCCTATAACCGCCTTCCTGAACCGGGTACTGTGCCGCCCGAGGATCAGAACCACCACGTAAAGGTGTATTTTCACCAGGTCGGCACTCCCCAGAGCAGCGACACACTGATCTTTGAAAACCCAGCCGACAAGGCTTTACGCTACTACCCCTTCACTTCACAAGACGGTGAGTATCTCTACTTGTTGACCATGCGCGGCACCGACCGGCGCAATGGCATCTACTTGCGCAGCATGGAGAGCGATGGCGAGTTCACCCACTTGGTCGAAGATAGCGAGGCGAAATTTGCCTATGTAGGCAACGACAAATCGACTTTCTATTTCCTCACCAACCTGGATGCGCCTCGCGGCAGGGTCATCGCCATCGATATCGAGAATCCAGACCGCGAACATTGGGTAGAAATCATCCCCCAAGAACCAGATGCCCTCGAAGAGGTCAAGCTGATCAACCAGCATTTTATTCTGTTCAAGAAACATCACGCCCACTCAAAGATCAGCATTCATACCCTGGATGGCTCTCATCTTCAAGATGTCTCCCTCCCTGGCATGGGAACGGCGACCTACCTCTCGGGTGGTCAGAATGACCTGGAGTTTTTCTTCTCCTTCGAGTCTTTCCTGTACCCCATAACCATCTTCCGCTACGACTTCGAGAGAGATTCATTAACCCCCTTCGAAGAGTCTCCCCTGGGTTTCGATGTCGAGAGTTACGAAACCACCCAAGTCTTCTACCCCTCAAAAGACGGCACACAAGTGCCGCTATTCCTGACCCATCACAAAGGGATCGAACTGAACGGTGACAATCCCACCATCCTGTATGGCTATGGCGGTTTCAACATCAGCCAGATGCCGTTCTTCAATGTCTGGAATTTGGTTTGGCTGGAGATGGGCGGTGTCTTCGCTCTGGCCAATATACGCGGTGGAGACGAATACGGTGAAGACTGGCACCAAGGCGGGATGCTGGAAAATAAGCAGAACTGCTTCGACGATTTCATCGCGGCCGCAGAATGGCTAATTGAGAACGACTATACCCGCACCGAAAAGCTGGCCATTGAGGGCCGCAGCAATGGCGGCCTGTTGACCTCGGCCTGTATTGTGCAGCGTCCGGACCTGTATGGCGCGGTGCTGTGCTGGGTACCGGTGACGGATATGCTGCGCTACCACAAGTTCACCTTGGGTCACTTTTGGACGGTTGAATGGGGCAACGCTGAAGAAAACGCCGCTGAGTTTGATTATTTATACGCCTACTCCCCCCTGCATAATGTGAAGGATGTGGCCTATCCTCCTATCATCATCCCCACTGCGGACACCGATGATCGCGTTGTGCCTTCGCACTCGAAAAAGTTCGTCGCCACACTTCAGGAGAAGAACACCGGTCCCAATCCGATGCTGCTGCGCGTGGATACCAAAGCCGGGCACAAACTCGGCAAACCCACATACAAACTCATCGAAGAGCACGCCGATGTGTTGGCCTTCGCAGTCGAAGCCCTGAAAATGGTTATTCACACATAAGATCCCCCTGATTTAAAATTTTACTTGGAAAAAGGATGTACGCCGGGGGGGGTAGCCCCCGGCGTACATCCTTTTTCCAAGAGCCTTTTCTAGCAAGGTATTAAAAGTAGTTCACCATGACAGAAACTATCATCGTCATCTTGGCAGTTTTCCTGGCAGTGTTCACCCAAAGCCTCTCTGGTTTTGGGTCTGCATTAGTCGCTATGGCGCTGCTGCCGCCAGTATTGGGCATTCAGACCGCAACGCCATTGGTTGCCATCGTCATGATACCCCTTGAATTCTATTTGCTTTATCACTACCGCCACGCCTTGAATGTCGCGGGAATCTGGCGAGTTATCGTTGCCGCAATCCTCGGGATTCCCTTTGGCATAATATTTCTCACCCAACTCAACGAAAATCTCGTCCTGACCGTATTAGGCATCGTGATCACTGGATATTCGCTGTTCGCTTTGCTGAATCTCGAACTACCGAAAATGGCACACCCAGCTTGGGGTTATTTTTTTGGTTTCCTGGGAGGATTGCTTGGGGGAGCATACAATACATCTGGGCCACCTGTTATTGTCTATGGGAATTGTCTACGCTGGGACCCTGATGAGTTCAAGAGCAATTTGCAGGGCTACTTTTTGATCGCTAGTATCGCCATCGCCATCGGTCATACCTGGGACCGAAATTTGACTCCCGAAGTCTGGCGCTTATTTTTGATTTCGCTACCCGCAATTGCGATCGGGATTTGGGCTGGCACCAGCCTTGATAAATTCCTAAACCCCGAAACATTCCGCAAAATAGTACTGGGATTGTTGATCTTGATGGGGTTGCGATTGATCTTCGCCTAAAAATGAATACTAAGCCCCAACACATCATTAATAGTCAGGCGCCCATCCGCATCTGTGATAATGGCGGCTGGACGGACACCTGGTTCGCTGAATACGGCCGTATCTTCAACATCGCCGTGTCACCTTATGCCCAGGTCCAGATCGAGGTATATCCACGTGCTGAACGCGATCATCAAGTCAGCTTGCACGTTGAGAACTATGCCGATCATTACGCATTCAACTTGAATGAACTCACTGACTGGCTGAGACATCCTTTGTTGGAAGCATCCATTAAACGCATGGGCGTCCCCAAAAACCTGGCAATCGATGTGACGATCTACTCCGACGCCCCGGCTGGGGGCTCAACAGGCACCTCGGCAGCTGTGACTGTTGCCCTGATTGGCGCGCTCGACGCGCTCACTGAGGATCGCATGTCACCCCATGAGGTCGCAATCACGGCGCAGGCTATCGAAACGCAGGACTTGGGCTTGCAGTGCGGCATCCAGGACCAACTCTGTGCGGCTTATGGCGGCATTAACAATATCCAAATGGTTGCCTACCCTCACGCGCATGTATCACAGATCAAACTGCCTACGAAAACTCTTTGGGAACTCCAAGAGCGTCTGGTGCTAGTTTACCTGGGTCAGTCTCACAGCTCATCCGATGTTCATGAAAAGGTGATCGCCGAACTCGAAGCAGCCGGTCCCGAATGTCAGCAGCTCGAAGATTTACGCCGGACTGCCTCAAAATCGCGCCAGGCACTTAATGAAGGAAATTTCACGGCCTTCGGGCAAACCATGTCCGAGAACACTGAGGCTCAAAGGCGCTTGCATCCAGACCTGGTCAGCGCGGAGGCGGATGTAATAATCGAGATCGCACGCTCGCATGATGCTTTGGGATGGAAGGTCAATGGCGCTGGAGGCGATGGGGGTTCCTTAACCCTGCTTTGCGGACCCGATCGTAGTGCCAATCGACTGATAGTTCGCAAGATCGCGGCAGAGAATGAAGCCTACCGGGTGATCCCTATTCAATTGGATCAACATGGTTTGCGTGTGTGGGAGACCTCATGACCCAACCCATCGAAAATTGGTTCCAAGTCTCTTTTGATGATGCGACAATATCACTGGATGTCCATCCATCTGGTAAGGAAAGCTGGAGTGCCCAAATCCCATGGACTGACATCATTAGGGTCTGTTTCAAAGCCGGAGATTATATTTCAACGGATGAGATCTATATTTTTACGAACCAACGCCTTGAAAGTTATCTGATCCCCGCAGAGGCAACAGGTGGATTTGAATTTTGGATGGAGATCATCCGCCGAGGTCTCTTTGACGCGGACCTAGCCATCAAAGCCGCCAGCGCGTATAATGAAATTCTATGCTGGCCCGAAGAGGTTCCACTAGAATAGTAAGGATGGTTTCCGCCCCCACCCAAACCTAATCGAGTGTGTAACACTCACGTTGATTTATGACTACATATCGCTGACCAGCGGCGCGACGATGCTGTCGATCACCACATCTCGCTCGAAAGCGCGTTCCAGCAGGGGAATCGCATTGCGCTGGGCTTCCCACATCTCGACCATGGGATATTCTTCACTGCTGAGCGTAAATCTCAAGGTATCTTCGTCCCAAGTCAGAATGACATCATCAATTACCCCGGTGCGTCCGCGTTCCAGAAATTCAGCCAGCCGTAAGATCGCTGCCAGTTTGAGCAGCAAATCGCCATCTTTCTTCGCATAGAGAAGGCTGCATCGGTCAGTCGTGGGCACCTTTTTGCGGTGGTAGCGGGTCAGCAAGCCAACCATAGCGATTTCTTTGGGTGTGAATCCAGGCAGCCCGTTGTAAACAATTAAAGTCTGGGAGTGTTTATCGTGCTCTTCATATCCTATGATCGTACCGATATCATGCAACATCGCAGCGGCATCTAAGATCACTCGCGCCTCGACGCCGTAATTGTGAAACGGGGTAAGCTGATCGAAAATGCGCATTGCCAGATATCGGACATGGTTGGCATGAATTTTGTCATAATGGTAATTACGAGCCAAATTTAACACACTAAATCGCCGAATATCTGGAACGACAGCGCAATCCAGATGCCCCCAGAACTTCTCGAAGAACACTCCCTCCCGTAAGCCGCTTGCTGAGATGGTTAATTCTTCCAATTGCAGACGGTTCATCAACGCCATCAATACCATCGCGCCTGGAAGGATGATATCGGCGCGGTCGCTTTTTAATCCAGAAATTTTTTGGCGCTTCTTCAATGGCAAGCTGCGGAATTGATCAATGCTCTCGAGCACAGAATCACGAGTCAATTTGAACCCATGCAGCGTATCCAGGGGGTAATCCTGGCGGGCTGCTTCAATGAGTGCCAGATTGCGGATAGTGCCCCCCAACCCCACAAGCTGACCCATATTGCCATCTGCTAACCATTCAATACTATCCAATTGTCTGGCAATCTCTGCCTGGACTGCTTGAAACTCGACATCATTGATGGGGTCGTTTTCGACAAATTTATCGGTGAGAGTCAAGGCACCTAACAGCACCGATTGCCCCTTGGAAAAACGTCCCTCTTTCACCTCGCTCAATTGTGCGCTACCGCCACCAATATCCAGTACATATCCATCTCTCAGGGGCACTTCATTCAAAACTCCCAAAACACCATAATATGCCTCTTGTTCACCATCCAAGATTCGCAACGACAACCCGAGTTGGGTTCGCACACGTTCAATGAATGACCTGCCATTGGGTGCTTCGCGCACCGCGCTGGTGGCCACGCCAAGGATCATATCTACCCCCAGACTATCACAAAAGCGTTTGAACAGCCGTAAAGCCGAAAAGGCGCGCAACATTGCATCTTCACTCAATCCTTTCGACGTCATCCCCTTACGCAGGCGTACCACTTCGCGGATCTGATCAGTCAGTCGATAAGAATACCCAGCGACAGCTTCCATGACGATCAAACGCGCAGTATTCGAACCAAGGTCGATGATGGCAATCTTTTGAACAGGGGCAGAATTGTTGATCTCATCCATAGAACTATCTTACCATTTATTAGGTAACCGCTGGATTCGTGAGTCTCTTGGATATCCTATGGTATTCCCCACATTCCCCAAAATCTGGGTAGCCCCACGTCGTTTCCCAGAGAGCCCTGAATTTATATAAGCAAAGATCGATTATGGGTTGTATAATCTGCAATGTCAACGTTAAAACAGGTCGTGATAGTCCCATTAAAAACTAACTGTCACCTCACGTAAGCTATTCAATATATCATTATTGGAGGGCTCTCAAGGAATCACCGTGAAAGTTGACATTCACCACCGGAATTCCCGGAGGCTCTAAAGGAGAAACAGTATGAGAACAAAGAAAACATTGTGCGATCTTGAAAGCAATGGCTTTATCAAATCAAAATTCAAAGAGTATAAAAAACTCGTGCGGCATGGAGAATATGTTTGCAAAGGGTGTGGCCGGGTGGCGGGCAGGAAAGCAAATCTCTGCGAGCCCAAACGGCTTTACCCTAAAAGTTCATAAATTGACCAAAAATATCATATAATCAAATCACACCTTTATCTGTATCTTTTACTGGTATCGCCAAAGGAGTTTGTGATGCTTACATCTATAAATAACCTGTTGCAAAAGAAGGGCGCTGACGTCTGGAGTACCAATCCAGATGCGACTGTATTCGAAGCTTTGCAGGTCATGGCTGAGAAAGATATCGGCGCAATATTGGTCATCGAAGAAGATCAGCTTGTAGGTATATTTTCCGAACGAGATTATGCTCGCAAAGTCATCTTAGAGGGCAAATCATCTCAGGAGACCCTAACCCGAGAAATTATGACCAAAGATGTGTTTACGATCCAGGCCTCACAGTCGGTAGCAGATTGCATGGCCTTGATGACGGAAAAGCATATCCGCCACCTTCCCGTATTCGAGGGGAATGAGCTGGTGGGCGTCATCTCGATTGGTGATGTCGTTAAAGAGATCATTTCCGAACAAGGTTTTGTCATCGAACAGTTAGAGAATTACATTACGGGCAACAGATAAACAAATTAAGGCTCTCTAGGAAACGCTGTGAGTCTTATTCGATTAAGGGGTGGCGATCACCCCGGAAGTTTCTAAAAAGCCACCCTATACCAAAAAAGGAGCTTACCTTTGGTAAAAAGCGCGCAAAATCGCTGCCCCTGGCCTGGCGATGACCCCTTAATGGTCAAATATCATGACGAGGAGTGGGGATTGCCAATTTACGACGATCAACTACTGTTCGCAAAATTGATTTTAGATGGCGCACAGGCTGGTTTGAGCTGGAGCACTATCCTGCACAAACGTGAGAATTACTGGCAGGCTTTCGATAATTTCGATGCCGAGAAGATCGCCCGCTACGATGAAAAGAAGTTCGCAGAACTGATGAACAACCCCGGCATCGTTCGTAATCGTTTGAAGATCAAATCCACCATTCAAAACGCCCAGGCATTTCTAAAAATCCAAGACGAACTGGGGGCGTTTAGCAACTACCTTTGGGATTTTGTAGGTGGAACTCCCATCGTGAACAGTTGGGACTCCCTCACCCAGCTACCAGCCCAAACCCCCGAGTCTCAGGCTCTGAGCAAAGCCCTCAAGCAACGCGGTTTCAACTTCGTCGGTCCTACTATCTGCTATGCCTTTATGCAAGCAGTTGGCATGGTCAATGATCACCTGGTAGATTGTTTCCGGTATAATGAGGTCATGAATTCCTAGTTTCCTTCTTATCAATTCAAGAGAAGAAATCAGAAATGACTAAAACAACTCAACAACCCCAGGAATGGCACAGATTCGTTGACGAATTTCAACATACCAGTGACCGCACGGTAGTCATCCTGGGTTCAACGTATTTGAAGAATCACTTAGGTCGCTTGATCAAGGGCTTTCTGATCAGCGATCCGGAAACAGTTAAAAAGTTGTTGGGGCCAGAAGCGCCGCTAGAGACCTTTGGGGCGCGAATCCGCATCGCATACACCTTAGGTTTGATCAGCTCAAATGAATATCACGATCTTATCCAAATCTTGGATATCCGCAACGCTTTCTTGAATGAATTAGATAACACTTCTATGACCGACAACGAAATCCAAGATAAATGTTATGCCTTAAAGACACCCCGTGAAGTGTTCCTAGCTGAAGAGACTCCATCTCCACGGAGGCTGCTCGAATTTGCCACAGCGTTGTTATCGAGTCAATTGATGATACGCACCAGCTCTGCTGAAAATGAGCGCCGCACTTCGCCAGAAAATTTCATGTTGGTTGATGTAGAGAGATAGATGGCCTCCGAGCGACCTACAAAAACTTCATCCTTTGGCTCACAAGGGAGGATCAGCCACGACTCTAGTCATTTTTACGCCAGCCGGATGTACGGTCAGCAGCCAGCTGAAAATACATCCGATCCTTATGTTGAGAACAACATCCACTCTGAAGTTCTAGATCATATTTTGCTGGCCAGCAGCGAAGAGATGCACCAACTCCCGGACTCATGTGCCCACCTGATGGTGACCTCACCCCCCTACAATGCCCGCAAAGAATATGATGATGACCTCACCTTAGGGGAGTATCTGACTCAGTTGGAAGCTGTTTTTCGCGAAACGTACCGGGTACTTGTCCCTGGGGGTCGCGCCTGCATAAACGTCGCCAATCTGGGACGCAAACCTTACATTCCTCTGAACGCTTTTATCGCCCAGATGATGATCGGCATCGGCTACCTGATGCGTGGTGAAGTCATTTGGGATAAAGGCTCTAGCGTAGGTTCCTCGACCGCCTGGGGCAGTTGGATGTCAGCCAGCAACCCCACTCTCCGAGATGTACACGAATATATCTTGATCTTCTCGAAAGGGCGTTTCAAACGCGAGAGCAGCGGACGTCAAGCCACCATCGAGCGGGATGATTTCCTTGAATTCACACGCAGTGTCTGGCAGTTTCCCACGGAATCCGCCCGGCGTGTTGGCCATCCTGCGCCCTTCCCTGTTGAGCTTCCCCAACGGTTGATCGAGCTATATACCTTCGAGGGAGATGTGATTCTTGATCCCTTTATGGGCAGTGGCAGCACGGCCCTGGCCGCGTTAGAAACCAGGCGTCACTATATCGGGTACGAAATCGACCAAAATTACATCGAGATCGCGCAAAAACGAATCAGCAATTTATGTATTTCAGTTCCAGAGAAGAAATCCAGTAAATAAGGGTGGGGCGAAGCCCCCACCCTTATTTACTGATATCTCTTGTTTTGATTGCGTATCATCAATCAATAATTTTCTCATCAGTCAAACATGAATGAAATTCAAGCTCCTCCCAAGGAAGAACCCAACTACGAATCCAATCAGCCCAGCACCCGGCAGTGGATCTTGATCGGTGCAATTGGGCTGATCGCGCTGATTGGCGTAATCACGTTTGTCGGCGGGGGATATTTCACAGCTACACGCTTGCTGACAGAGCGCGATTCACGCCTAACCGCGACGGCCGCCGCGGCCACCGCTGTCGCAGTTGCTGATGAGCAAGCCATTCGGTCTGCTGCCAAATGGCCGCTCATACTGCTCGAGCCATTTAACAACAATGACAACGAGTGGATCGATGGGGATATAGATGATGAGTATGCTGAGATTTCCGTGACCATCAATGGGGTTTATAAATGGGTCTCGAGCGCAAAACAAGGCTTTATTTGGTGGGTCTGGCCAACCTCGGACCCTGTCGGAGATTTTTATCTGGCAGTCGAAGCTCATAACCAGAGTGATCTCCGCGATGCGCAATACGGTCTGATCTTTCACTTCAACGAAGATACTGAGGGCTATAACTACTTCGAAGTTCGCGACACCAAATACTTTAGCGTCTGGAATTATGATCTGAATGGTTGGACTGAATTGATCCCATCTACTCCCTCACCGGCAATCAAACCGGGCGAAAACAATTCTCTGGAAGTCATCGCCCAAGGGGATGCGTACTATTTCTTGATTAATAATGAAGTCGTTGCCGAAACCGTCATTGGCTCACCAACCTATGGGTACGCGGGGGTTGCTATCGGCTTATCTTCGGAGGGGGAAGAAAGTACCATCGTCTTCGACAACTTCGAATTGCGCTCCCCCTGAAATTTTTGACGGAGATATCCTATGGAAGCTCGGAAATCAAATGCCCAGGCGATGCTCTCTATCACCAGCGCGATGATCATCGCCATCCTGGCCTGCAATTTGCCTATTAGAGAGAAGCCAGATACACGCGCAACGATGAACGCGGCCCTCACTGAAGTCTACGAAACCAGCTTTCCTTCATCCGTACAAGAATATGATTCCGCCAACCCAACCCCTGACCAACCAACGCCATCACCTGAGCCAAGTGAAACCATAACATCTACTGTTGAGATCAACCCGCCAACTGAATCATCACCACTCCCAACCGCCGCTTCAGTGGAACAAGATGTTTTCGCCTCAGATTTGCAGCGGCGCGGCTATGACCTAACCGCTTCCTCTTCGATTATTGGACCTAAAGATTTCGTCTATTCCGCTTTTCTTTTCAATAACACGAAGATCGACCCAACTCAAGGCGAGACTAATCCCGAAATCTGTCGACTAGCCGTATACCGCCTGGATGAGGATCAAAATTCCTTGCTGCGCTCCTTCACAGCTCCCCCATACCCTGAAGGCAGCCGTTACACTTATCCAGTTTCTTGTGAAGCGGTCAATTGGGATTCGCCCTCACCAGAGATCACCTGGGGAGGGGAGATCACGCCCGAAATTCGTGCTCTATTAGGGCTAAACGGCTTTTGGAGCGACATCAACCAAAACGGTCTTCCAGAGTTTGCCGTAAACTTCCAATATTGCACTCAGGGCTGTGTTGACTACGGCGCGGTTGCCGTCCACTTCTACGAGATTACGAATACGTACCAGCCCGTGGACATCACTGCCGAACTTCCCGGTGTGCTCCAGCCTTGGAATATTGTCCATAACAGGGATCCCCTGGATATTTGGGTATACGGACCGATCGAGTATGAGTCCAACGTTCTGGTTGAAGTATCATGGATTTACGCTTGGGGAGAATCAGGATTTAGGGATGTTACCTCACAACACGCCGGCGAATACAAAGCGCAAATCGATCAAAGGGTACAAAATGTTCAAAATCGTTATGGCATGGCAATAACGAGTGCCGATGTAGAACTTATGGAAATCTTAATATTGTCGAATCGAGCCGGGATTTCCAACCAACAAACTCTAAACACTTTCCTTGAAATTACTAACAACGCTCATTGGCCGGGAACAGATCAAACCCTGAGTTGTTGGCTGAATCTAGCGCGCGTTTACGCCCAAAGATCTGTCGATGCCAATCGCCCCTTCTCCTTACCCCCTAGTCCGACGACGATCAACGGCCCAACGTTTTCTGATATCTTAGAAACCATCGATCAAGACAGGTATGATGTTAATGCCTGCAAATAGAATAGTATGACCTCCCCGCTTATTATTATAGTTGCCACCATTTTTTATGCTGCTGTGCACTCCCTCACAGCCACTTTAGGAGCCAAAGCACGCGCCCGCCAATGGCTTGGCACTGCCGCTAACCGCTGGTTCCGACTTGTCTATAACGTCTTTGCCGGCGTCTCCTTCCTCCCAATCCTTTGGTTGATGGCCGTTCTCCCAGACCAGAGACTTTATGCAATCCCATTTCCTTGGGTAATCTTCTCGAGCGGGGGACAGCTTGTTGGGGTCATCATCATCGTGCTTGGGATTTGGCAAGCCGATGCTTGGACATTCATCGGAATAAAACAAATTCTCACACCATCTTCTCAAGCGGAGAAGGCCGAAATGGTTGTCAATGGCCTATACCGCTGGATGCGGCATCCGCTTTATACGGGGGGTTTGCTTTTGATCTGGCTGACACCTGTGATGACTGTCAATACCCTGACATTGATCATCGTCCTTTCGATCTATCTGGTCGTCGGTGCCGTCTTCGAAGAGCACCGTCTGGTTCAGGAGTTCGGAGAGCAGTATACAGCCTATCAACAACAAGTCCCTATGCTAATACCAAAATTGTTCAGCCAAGACGAAGATGGTGAGCACCAATAATCTTGAATGGTTTTTTACGATATCTCAGAGTTATAAAACTCTCCGTGTTCTTTGTGGCTCTATGGTGAATCCTAATCCAGATCCACTTCATCTGGTTCGAAGATCTCCTCAATCGACATCCCAAATAAGCGCGCCATCTTGAACGCCAAGGGCAAACTGGGGTCGTATTTGCCATTCTCAATGGCATTGATCGTCTGGCGTGAGACATTCAATCGCTCCGCCAATTCTGCCTGAGACCATTTTCGCTCTGCGCGCAAGACGCGCAGCTTATTCTTCACCGATATCTCCAATTCCCCCAAAATTTACCGACTATCAACAGCACACACATTATCGCGACAACATTGATGCTACTGAGGCGCGGCCCTCCCACCATGCTTAACAATCCTAGGCATAGGAGTAAGAGCAACGTTAAAATAAAGCTGAAAGCCGCACTCTCCAGCAAGATGCGCCGCTCCATTTCATCGATCTTGGAACTGACCTGCACCACCCCCAGAGCAATCCAAATCCCAGGCAGCATGGGCAACAATACGACTACATAGCGCCAGGGAGAGCCCTCGTTCTGCGGTGCCCAACTCACGGCAAAAAATAGCAACCCAATATACAAAATCATTGGAATCAATAGTGGCCGGATATATTTCGCCCGCTGTTTAATCCTCTGAAGATCAATCATTTTCAACTCCTTTTTCGTGAGATAAAGATAATGAATGCCAGATTCCCCACCAAAGAGAATCCTACCAACATGCCCGAGATGAAATTTAAGATTGGGTGAGCATCTACAATCCGACCCAAGAAAATACCCAAAACCAGCGCTAACTGAGCCATAGCGCCCAGTAGTGTGAAGAATTGGGGAGAATTTCCAGATTTTATGATCATTACTACTCCTTTTATGTAAAGCGTCCTTGACATCTATATAATAAAGCGTCCTTTACTATTTGTCAAGGTCGCTTGACATTATTGTCAACGGGTGTGCAAAAAGCCAAAATGCATATTTAAATTGAAAAGATTTCTAGAAATTGTCGGCGTGAATCCCGAAAATCTGATAGTCCCAGAGATCCGAATAATTCGCAATCGGCAATTTATGCAATGATGTTACAATGTATTTGTAATATTTTGCTCTATACTTCAGAACACCCTGCTAATCGACTATCAGACTTCCCGATTGGACACCAATGCCCCTGCTCTGGCTCTCAATCTCATTCATTGCTGGCATTCTCATTGCCAATAGCTACCCCCTTTCAACCACAGCCTGGATGATCCTAGCTGGGATATCAGTCATGCTTGCGTTTGCGCGTTTGCTTGTTAAACGTTTAAACCTTCAACTTGCTATCGTGAAACGCTTTACACTCCCGGCCTCCCTTATCCCCCAACTCCCTGTTCCTCTTCTGGTCCTCGCATTCTCCCTTGGTGCTGCTCGATACCAAGCATCCATCCCCGATCTCGATGACCCTAACTTCATAGCCCACTACAACGACACCGGTCAAACCATGGTCGTCACCGGGCTGGTGATCGGGTTTCCAGATGAACGCGACAGGTATACTAATCTGAGAATCCAAACCGAGCGTCTACATCCTACCAACTCCGTATTGGGGACACAAGTCCACGGGTTGATGCTCGCTCGAGTTCTACCCGAAACTGAATTCAATTATGGCGATCGGATCGTGCTGCGCGGTCAACTTCAAACTCCACCTGAACATGAAGCATTCTCATATCGTGAGTATCTATCTCGGCAGGGAATTTACAGCTATATGAACCGCAATCGTGTCGGCCTGCTCGAATCTGGTCTGGGTAACCCGATTATGAGGTGCATTTTCGCGCTCAAAGAATACGCTCTGGAGACTGTCTACAAACTTTGGCTAGACCCTGAAGCATCTCTCTTTGCCGGGATCTTGCTGGGCATCGAAACTGGCATTCCCGAGCCTGTCCAAGAGGCTTTCAAAGCAACCGGAACCAGCCATGTCATTGCCATCTCCGGATTCAATATCACTATCGTCGCCGGTCTGTTCGCAACATTCTTTGGCCGTCTGCTCAATCCCCGTAAAGGGGCGGTCGCTGCAGCACTTGGCATCAGCATCTATACTGTCTTGGTTGGGGCAGATGCGGCTGTGGTTCGTGCTGCCATTATGGGTGGGCTGTCTCTTTTTGCTCGACAGGTGGGGCGTCGCCAGCACGGTCTCAACACGCTGGCCTTCACTGCGACCCTGATGTCATTACACGACCCTCATGTTCCCTGGGATGTCGGCTTTCAACTCTCCTTCGCTGCCACTCTGGGTTTGGTGCTCTATGCTGACCCATTTGCTCAAGCCTTTATCCGCGGTGCTGTTCGTATAGTACCGGAAACAACTGCGAAAAATATTGCGGGGCCGGTAGGCGAATATATCCTATTTACACTGGCTGCGCAGCTCACCACCCTGCCTGTTATGGCGTATCACTTTGGGAGAATCTCCCTGAGCGCCCTCATCACTAACCCCATCATTCTGCCCGTGCAAGCCCCCATCATGACCGTCGGCGGGCTAGCCCTGATCCTGGGGATGATCTGGCTGCCAATGGGAAAGATCACTGCCCCTTTAGCATGGCCTTTTGTACTCTACACTATTCGAGCGGTAGAATTATTTGGGGAAATGCGCGCGGGAGTATTGATCCTGGGCGATATTGGCATCCTTTGGGTGATCCTGTTCTATGTACTCCTCATGGGACTCACGTTTGGCTGGTCCCGCGCCCGAGGTTTGATCGCTGCCACCAAACCAATTCCATTTATCTCTGTCTTGGGGATTCTTACAATCCTATTCTGGCGCGCCGCCCTCAGCGCTCCAGATGGCCATCTACACCTGACCCTACTCGATGTCGGTACCGGAGATGCGATCCTGATCCAATCCCCAACCGGGCGATACACCCTCATCAACGGCGGCCCCTCTGCAAGCTTGCTCTCGGACGCGTTGGGTCGTAGAATTCCACCCTTCCACCGTCACATCGATTGGCTGGTCGTCGCCTCTCCAGCAAAAGAGCAGATCGATGCCCTGCCTCGTGCGGTGGAGCGCTTCCCACCCGATGTTGTGCTGTGGGCCGGACCCAACAGCCCTGCACGCGCCGCTGATTATCTACGCGAGTCCCTCATCAATTTAGAGATACCCATCACTCTTGCCGAAAGCGGCCATAGTCTGGATTTTGGCGAGGGAGCGACACTGGATGTGCTCACATCCGGCAAGCGCGGTGCCGTCCTGCTTCTGAAATGGGATCATTTTCAAGCCGTACTCCCACTAGGCGTCCACCAAGAAGATTATGAGAGCTTACGGTTGGGTCAGGACATTGGCTGTGTGACGGTGCTACTTCTCGCCGAGAACGGCTACGCTCCCCTTAATCCTTCGGCTTGGATTAACAACCTCAACCCCCAACTGGTTTTGCTCTCAGTAGCTGCCGATGACTCCTCGGGGCTTCCCAACGTAGAGACATTAGATGCCCTCGGCGGCTATTCACTGCTGAGAACCGACCACCACGGTTGGATTCATATCTCAACCGATGGGAAACAAATGTGGGTGGAAGTCCAAAAATAGACTCCAATGTCAGAAGAAGTTTATTTCACCAATTCCTAACCAGCCTTAACTTCCAGAGGATTCGCCTCAGAATGGTCTCCGGTAAAGACATCTGGAAGTTCAATTTCAGCATGGCTACATTGATTATCGACATCATTAAGTCTGAACTCAGCGACTAAATTCAAAAGAACCTGAGCCATTTCAGCCAAGGAATACGCTGAAGCCGTGACCTCCTCAACCTGGGCGCTCATTTCCTCGGTCGAAGCAACAACCTCTTCGGCTGTCGCACTGTTCTCCTCGCTAATGCTGGCAATAATATTGATAGCCCCACATGCTGGTTGCCAAAGCTGTGCACTCCGCTAGCTTACGGACTCCATCCGCTCCCACCGCAAAGCCCTTGTCATGCTCGTCAGCGCGGGCAGCTTGACGAAAATTTCATATCGAACAATTTAAAGGAGATTCTCTTCGACACGATCTTCGATCGCAGGGTATGCTTCACTCGCTTTGCTCATTCACACCGAAGGTGGGCAGAGCCATGACAACAATTGTCCAATTTTTGATTGATGCGTTTATTAGATGGCCGCATTCAATACCGCAGATTGGTTTAAGATGCAATATCAGCAATGGTTTCTACGATCATTCCGACTGGTCAGTGCGTGCGCCATCTCCTCGACTTTCTGCACTGAGAGACCAACCTTATCTGCAACTACGTTATCGCTGCCAGTTCAAGTGTCTCATCCGAGAGCAATACCATGCTCAGATCGATT
>CAYTKR010000079.1:0-23410 GCA_964438295.1 uncultured Anaerolineales bacterium | reverse complement strand
CACATCTTACAAGCGGAGAATTTTACCCTTTTTCTTTCATATGCGATTGCCCTGCTAGATTTCCTTCAATGCTCCTCTGATTTTGGGTGGGTGCCCCTCTCGGGAATTCCCAAGGAGCCATAACATAATGTTTGTTTCTGGAATGTCCCGCAATGTTTCAGGTATAATTCACCCATGCTCAACGAGGCGCCTTACGAGGCTATCGATTATCTAATTATTGGACACTTGTCCAAGGACCGCACGCCTGAGGGATTCCGCCTGGGAGGTACAGCTGCCTATTCAGCGCTGACTGCGCGTGCGCTTGGATTGCGGGTTGGCATTGTCACTGCCTGGAGTGAAGATCTGGTTCTCAAGGAATTGCATTCTATCCCCATCGCAGGCGAAACGGCTGACCAGAGCACATCTTTCGAAAATACCGAAATTGCAGACTCCCGACAACAGATCATCCATCACCATGCCCCCATGCTCGATTATTACCATATTCCTGAGCCCTGGCGTGCAGCGAGCATCGTCCACCTCGGGCCTATCGCTCAGGAGGTCGAGCCTGCGATGGTTCGACATTTCCCCGAAGCCCAAATCTGTCTCACCGCCCAGGGTTGGTTGCGAGATTGGGACGAAAGCGGGCATGTCTATCAATCTGAATGGCCTGAAGCCTCGTACGTGCTCGATCACGTCGACGCAACTGTGATCAGTCTTGAAGATATCGCCAGCGATGAGACTCGCATCGAGGAAATGGCAGAGATTGCGAAAATCCTGGTTGTCACCGAAGGAGAACAAGGGGCGCGCGTGTTCTTTCAAGACGAGGAACGCTGCATCCCAGCGCCACAAGCTAATGAAATTGATTCCACAGGTGCTGGTGATATATTCGCAACGGCCTTTTTCATCCATCTACAACGCACTGGCAACCCCTGGACATCAGCGGAATTCGCGAACCGCATTGCCTCGATTTCCGTAACTCGCCCTGGCCTGGATGGCATCCCCAGACCCGATGAGATCTACTCCGCATATTCAACTCAAATGAAGGTGTAATCATATGGGAATTGTATACGCTATCGCCAATCAAAAAGGCGGTGTTGGAAAAACCACAACCGCCATCAACTTAGGAGCTTACCTAGCTGAAAACTATAAGAACGTCCTTTTAGTGGATATCGACCCCCAGGCGAACGCCACATCATCGATTGGTGTCGATAAAGACAATATCAAAGGTGGTACGTACGAAGCTCTTATTGGTATCCAAAATGCCAGAGAAAATATCCTCCACAATCCTCGGTTGAAAATGGATTTACTGCCATCCACGCCTGCGCTCGCAGGTGCCAGCGTGGAATTGGTCAATGAGGAAGGCCGTGAACAACGTTTAAAGATCGCCATCGAGGATCTGGTCGATTCGTACGACTATATCTTGATCGATTGCCCTCCAGCCCTGGGGATTTTGACGCTCAATGGATTGGTGGCCGCCAAGGATGGCGTAATCATCCCTGTGCAATGTGAATACCTGGCACTGGAAGGTCTTGGGCAGTTGATGCAGACCCTGAACCGCATTCGCAGCTCTGTCAGCCCTGACCTATCCATCCGGGGGCTGCTGCTGACAATGTTCGACCCACGCACGAACCTTTCCAGCGATGTGGTTGCGGAAGTTCAGCGTTATTTTCCAGATCAAGTTTTCAATGCTATCGTGCCACGCAGCGTCCGGATTGCTGAAGCGCCCTCGTACGGTATTCCCATTTCGATCTACGACCCCAACTCTACAGGCGCTGAGGCCTACCGAGAACTGGCCAAGGAGATGCTGGCCGCCGATGAACCCAAAGTTCCCGCGTTTGTAGAGACATAATCTATTGCAGGTGAGCCTATGCAGCGTAAACGCCCAGGTCTAGGAAAAGGTCTCGATGCGCTCATCCCCCTGGATGATGCCACCACACCAGCTACCCCATCGGAAGCTGAAGGTGCGCCCCAAGCTTCGGGAGTAGCACAGATTCCAATCTCACAGATCAGCCCAAACCCCCGCCAGCCACGCGCCCAGTTTGATCCCGAGGGAATCACCGAGCTAGCCACATCCATAAAAGAGCATGGTGTCCTCCAACCGCTGATCGTCACTCAAGATGCTCAAACCAAAGCCTATATCTTGATCGCTGGAGAACGAAGGCTCTTAGCAGCGCAAGAGGCCGGGTTAGAAGCGGTTCCAGTAATATTGCGCGAGGCTACCGATCAAGATCGTCTAGAAATTGCCCTGATCGAAAACGTGCAACGTGCCGATCTCAGCCCATTAGAAACTGCCGAAGCCTACCGGCAATTGGCGGATGATTTTAAACTTGCCCACGGTGTGATTGCCGAACGTGTTGGAAAAAGCCGGGTTGCGGTAACCAATACTCTGCGACTACTCAATTTGCCTCCCAGCGTGAAACAGGCCCTGGCTCAAGGCAAAATTACCGAGGGCCACGCCCGGGCGTTGCTGGCACTACCCAGTAGCCAGGCACAGGCCGCAGCTCTGCAAACGGTTATCGACAAAGAACTTAACGTCCGCCAAACTGAAGCCTTGGTGCGCAAACTTACCGGCGAAAAGCCTGAAACGCCACCCAAACCTGCTCCAGTGCCTGAGCTGGTTGAATTGAAAGAACGCTTGGAGTCTTCCCTGGGGACGAAGGTGAACTTGAAACATGGGCCGAAAGGCGGCACGATCACTGTGCATTATTATTCAGACGAAGAGTTGGACAGCTTGATCACGAAGTTCTTGGGAAACGAATAAGGGCAACAAAATGATCATCATTCATAATGCGCGGATTTACACGCTAGACGATAACATCCCCAACGCCTCAGCAATCGCTATTGATAATGGCCGCGTCGTTGCTATGGGCAAAGATGATGAGCTTCTGACTCAGTTTGGGCGTGGGGCGCGGACCTTCGACTTGGGAGGACAGCCGGTGATCCCCGGACTGATCGACGCCCATGTGCATTTGCGACATTACGCCCTTAGCCTGCAGAAGATCGATTGCGAAGTCCCCACACTGGCAGAGTGCCTGCGAAGAGTTTCTGAGCGCGCCCAAACAACTCCCCCAGGTGAGTGGATTCTGGGACACGGCTGGAACCAAAATCTGTGGCCAGAAGGTTTCCCATCCACAGCCGAACTGGATGATATCGCACCAGACAACCCCGTCTACCTGACACACAAATCGCTGCACACCGGGTGGGCCAACAGCGCCGCGCTGCGCGAGGCCGATATTACATCCAACACATCCGATCCTCACGATGGAGAAATCCAACGTGACGCGCAAGGCAAACCAACCGGCATATTCCTAGAGGGGGCTATGTGGTTGATACCCAAAGCCATCCCCGAGCCTCGCGGGGATGAACTGGCGGATGCCATTATCTACGCCCAATCCAAACTTTGGGAGATGGGCTTGACTGGCATCCATGATTTTGATGGCCCAGTTTGCTTTGATGCCTTACAGCGTTTGGATCAAGAGGGAAAATTGCGCCTCAGAGTAGTCAAGAACATCCCAGTCGATCAATTATCGAACGCCAGGGCGTTGGGCCTGCGTTCTGGTTTTGGGAACGATTACCTACGCATGGGCGGCATCAAAGCCTTCGCGGATGGCGCCCTAGGCCCACACACTGCTGCCATGCTGCAACCCTATGATAGCGACCCTGGAAATTTGGGAATGCTGCTCTTGGACGCCGAAGAGATCCTGGAATATGGTCAGGAAGCCGCTAGCGCCGGTCTCTCGATGACGGTGCATGCCATTGGGGATCGGGCTAATCATGAAGTGCTGAATGCCCTGGAGAGGCTTAGAGAGTTCGAGAAAACCCAAAAGGTTTCAGAAACCTCTAGGGTATTAAGACATCGCATCGAACACGTACAATTACTCCACCCCGAGGATGTGCCAAGGCTGGCGGAACTTGGCGTCATCGCCTCGATGCAGCCGATCCATGCCACTTCGGATATGTTCATGGCAGACCAATATTGGGGAAAACGCGCTGAACACGGTTATGCCTGGAAAAGCCAACTCAACCACGGCGCGGTGCTGGCATTCGGATCGGATGCTCCTGTCGAGTCGCCCAACCCCTTCTGGGGATTGCATGCTGCGGTCACTCGTCAACGCCCGGATGGCAGCCCTGGACCAGAGGGCTGGTACTCTGAACAAAGATTGAGTTTCACCGAAGCCTTAAGGGCATATACCTACGGCGCGGCTTATACTGCTGGGACAGAAAATCTGCAGGGGAAATTGTCCCCAGGCTACTGGGCCGATCTGGTCGTGCTAGACTCAGACCCGTTTACTTGTGAACCTGAAAACCTGCACCAGATAAAGCCGCAAAAGACCATGGTTGGGGGTGAGTGGGTCTACTGAACTAACGGTAATAACATTTGGGGAAGATCAAGTTTCAGCCCGATTTTGATAATTCTCATCGAGCCAGTGATGGTACTCTGTCTGCGTGCGAATTGCCGCTATCCACTCTTCGTTTTGCAAATACCAATCTACTGTCTTTGCCAAACCACTCTCCAAAGATTGGCGTGGCTGCCAGCCTAATTCTGCTTTGATCTTGTGGATGTTCATGGCATACCGGCGATCGTGGCCTGGTCGATCGGTCACATATTGGACCAACTGACTGTGCGGCACATGAGGCGACGTTGGAAGCAGCTCATCCAAAATTTCACACAGCGTATTGACGATCTCGATATTCGCGGGCTGATTGTCCCCGCCGACATTATACACTTCTCCAATCCGCCCATACCGTAGAACTGCCAAAATCGCCCTACAATGATCCTCAACATATAGCCAGTCTCGGATCTGCTGGCCATCCCCATAGATAGGCAGAGGCTTCCCTTCAAGGGCGTTCAAGATCATCAAAGGGATCAATTTTTCAGGGAATTGCCGCGGTCCGTAATTGTTAGAGCAATTGGTGATTGTGGCAGGGAAATTGTAGGTATGCACATAGGCGCGCACCAGATGATCGCTGGAAGCCTTGGAGGCCGCATAGGGGGAGTTTGGCTGGTATGGCGTCGTCTCCGAAAAGGGCGGGTCATCAGGCTCCAATGTGCCGTAAACTTCGTCTGTAGAAATATGATGAAAGCGAACCTGATCCGGGACTAGGGACTCGCTACCCTGCCAGTATTCTCTGGCGCTCTCCAGTAGGGTAAATGTGCCGATTACATTGGTCTGCACAAATTGCTCTGGGCCCAGTATCGATCGATCAACATGTGATTCGGCAGCAAAATGGACGATGGTATCGATCTGATACTTACGTAGAAGATCATCCACCAACACCCTGTCACAAATATCACCCTCAATAAACGTATGTCTTTTAGGATCAGGCAAATCTTTTAGATTCTCCAGGCTCCCAGCATATGTCAATGCATCCAAATTCACAATCTGAATGCCTGTCTCTGCACGCAATACGTGTCTAACGAAGTTAGAGCCTATGAATCCAGCCCCACCGGTAATTAGTATTTTTTCCATAGCGACAGAAATTATACCAAGTGATACTCGTGTTGATGTGATGATGCCCCAGGGATCTCTGAGAATTTTCGAAGTGAACTCCGGATTTGGGGGCTCATAAAAGCAGGCATCTCAAACCCTCCCAAAATTTTTGGGGCATCGGCCTTACGATTCATTTGGAACAGATAGTATTCATTTCCTATTTAACCTATATTGCGAATGCGCTATAATCTCATTTGCGGGAGAAAACTTCTATATGACAATGCAAGGAAGATATTCACAAAAGTTTGCTACGACATTCATTGAAGGATTCCAGGATCCGCGCTTCGCATCTTGGGCACGAAAAATCGAAGTTCCTCCAAAACTAGATTCGCTTTCAAAAAGAGAATTCAGGTTTCTCGATGAAATCACCTTATTTAGCAGGGTTATCGGCAAAGCCTTTCGAGAAAGGGTTCTCTTACTCTTCAGCTCGCGTGGCCGTCTGAGACCTGAACTGCTTGCCATTATCACGATAGGGTTGTTACCTAAACGGTTCCGCCCCAAGATCGTCTTGTACGGCGAAATGTTCGAACCCAATTCAGGTATCCGCCATGTCCTCGAACGGTTGGTGATGCGGCTGGTTGATAGAGTAGTTGATCGCTATATTTTATTTTCGAATGCGGAGCTTGAAGTTTTTCCAGAAACCTGGGGGGCTACCAAGGAAAAAATCCGCGTGTGCAATCAATTCTATTTTCCTCCAGAAAATCCAGCGGATAGCTCCCTTGAAAAGGCATTAGGCAAACACATCTTTGCAGGCGGTAATTCATTTCGAGATTATCATGCCCTGATCCAAGCAGCAGCCTTGATGCCTGAACATGTATTCGAAGTTTGTACAACACGGATCTCGGAAAATGATCATATGCCGCCCAATGTCAAGGTAAGCTGGCCTCCGCTTCAGGAATACCTGGATTTGATCGAAACCGCGTCTGTCATCGTGATCCCCATACAAATGGGATTACGGCGTACTGCAGGCTTGCTAACCTGTTTTGAATCCATGTGGCTTGGGAAGGCCATCATCGTCCCCCAGGCGATGGGCTTGGAGGACTACATCCAAAATAAGGTCACTGGATTACTGGTCGAAGGCACACCCGAAAGTTATGTCGGCGCGATCCGATGGATTCTCGATCCCACGAACGAAAAAGCTGTACTAGAGATGGGGCTGCAGGCACGTAAAGCAATTACAGAAAGATACACGCTTGAGAACTATAACAATAGTGTTCTTTCTGTGATTGATGAAGTGCTCTAATATGCCGAGAATTAATCTGGCTTGATAGTCATTCCCCCCTAGGAAAAAATCCCAATTCCAACATAGTCATCACCAACTCTGAGGTTACGGCATCATGCTTATCTGTATCGATGTGCCCGTCGTACATGCGCCCTCCACCTAAATCTCCCATATTGATTAACCCCGCAACAGAGGAATCCGAAAGTATCTCCATGATCGAGTCTACTTCTGTGATTCTCTCGTCGATAATCACAAATAAAGGTATCTCTGATGCAGCGGTCTCTTCAAGAATATTGGTTAAGGGCTCATTCTCTTCAGCCCACTTGGATGCATAGGCATCTTCGACTACGTCCGAATCATTATTCCGATCACGAATACTGCGCCATGCAAGCGTGAAATATCGCCAAAAATGGAACCTGCTCAGTAACACTTTGACTGACTTAGGGATGAATCTAGAAGCATCAGATTGATCTCTCTCCATATATCCATCCTCGATGTGGTGATTATCTTTGGGTTCCCAATCATTGGCTACCAGGTACATCACCACAGCAGTCATATTCGGATAAAGATCACGCCCTAAATCGATTAGTGTTTGATAATGCCACACATTCCATCCAGGGGAGGAAGCATTTACAGTGCGGATATCATGGCCAAGCTGCTGAAGCTGAACTTCAGTTTTGTAGGCAAATGTATCCTCTGTCCGGAGTAACCATCCAAAGGTTTGCGAATCTCCAATAAAAAATATTATTTGATCATCAGCCTGGGGATAATCTTCAGGGTCGAGAATTCTAAATCCGTTTGGATCTGTGTAAAAGACCTCGCCATTTTGGGATAGCTCTCCGTTGCTTTTGAATCGGTAAAATAGTTCCGGGTCTTCCACATAGGGTTCTGGTTTGATAATGTAATCTGGAAATGGAATGAAGATTGCCAATCCAGCCTCAACGAGGATCATTCCTACAAATAACGATACCAATAGAATAACAAGGTTTGTCCATACTATTTGTTTGAATGGTTTCTTCTGAGTTTTCATAAAAAAATTCCACAAATTAATCACTGGGTATCTAATGAATTGTAGAAGCAAGATTTACATAGTTCGACGACATAATTTCCGGAAACAGTGGGTGCGGGCGATGCCCGCACCCACTGTTTCCGGAAATCCACGCTCCAAGAGCATACGTCATAAAAAAGAGTGCTCAATTCAATTCAATCACATTTTCCGCCCAAGTTTTCAGCCCTTCATCATGAGATAACAGAATTACCTGTCGCCCAAGGCTAATTTGAGAGACGACATCTAAAGCGTTTTTCAAGCGCGTCTGATCGAAATTGACGAATGTGTCGTCCATGATAATGGGCACAACGCTATCGGCAGATAATAACTCTGTAATAGCAATGCGCAATGCCAAGAACAATTGATCTTTCGCACCAGTGCTAAGATGAGAAAGATGAAATTCTTGCCCATGATTGTCTATTGCAGTGATCTGATCCGCCTTTAGCCTAACTTCACCATATCGCTCTTCCGTGAATAACTTAAAATAGTGGCTCGTCTGAGAAGAAAGGCGGGTGAGTTGATCTTTTTCATATTCAGAAATCGATTCATCAAGCGTGCTTATCGCCAAACCCAATGCGTCACGGAGCAATTGACCCTGTCTGAGATCTTCCATGCTGCGCTCTATTTGCTCTTGTAATACCACAGGATTTTTATTGGTCTGGTATTGGCAAGTTGCCAATGCCATTTCTGCCTGGTGTACCTCTTGCCAGATTTCATCCTTTTGAACCTCGAGGTGTTCAAGCGCTTTCTGTTGTTCATCGATGTGTTCAGTCCCAAGCGCAGGGTTTTCTCGAAAGGCAGAGAAATTTGGATACTGTTCTTCGAGCGCATCCAATTGAAATTTGACCTTATTCAACGAGTCGTGAAGGCTTTCTGCAATCGTGTCCCCATCAGAAGACAATTCTTCCAAGCTATCTTTTTTCGTTATCAGCTCAGCTTGAAGACCATCGTATGCATCCAGCTGCTCTTTGAGAACCTCGGCTGTTTCGTTATCGACGATATCACTAATCTTTGGGTTTTCGACCGCGCTTATGATATCTCGTCTCTCGAGTATTTCCCTTTCCAGGCTGTAAGCATCTCTCTCACTTTGAAGCAATTCTAGTTCCGTCCACAATCTAGTGAGCTCTGGTAGAGATTGTTCATCGATAACAAGCGGGCTAAGACTATTGATGAGAGTCTCTTTCTTGGTAATAGCCTCTTTTAGCCTAGTCTCTGCAATCAACAAATTCAATTTCGCCATATTCGGTTGGTTCGGGGAAGACTGTTCCATGAACAAGCCAACAATTCCCAAAGGAAAACTCACTAATACGGCTCCGAGGACTATGCCTAAGATCGGGCTGATTGACGAATCGTTAAAACTCATATAAAGACTGCCTAAAATTCCACCAATAACACCGCCGGCCAAAAATAATACATAGGGGAGGATACTAGATATATTTAGATTCCGCTTCTCTTCTATTTTTTCTCTGTTTTGGATTTTCTCTTGTTGCTCGGCAATCTCTTCTTCCAGCAAAATCACCTTTCCCAAGATTTCGCCTGTATTTTCAGGAGCATCCCTCAGAGATTCAAATCGTTGATCATCGATCTCTTCTTGGACCCGCAACTGATCATAAATGATCTTATTCAATTGGTCGATCGACTCTTCAATATCAGAATGAACACATTGTTTCAACAGCTCGAGTTCATTTTTATCTAAATCCTTGAAGGTTGAGAATTTTTCCGAGATTAATTCTTCCTCAATGATCGCGACGCGCTCTTCAAGCTTGAGAAGGAGTTTTTGACGGGACGCGACGAGTTTTTCGCGCTGCAGCAAATTGTCATATTCAACCAAATCACCAAAATAACCTCGAATAACTCTGACATCCGTCTTCTTTTCGATAGTTTGGTCGGAAATCTGTTGAAATTCGGCTTGCTTAGATTTAAACTCGGTTTCTAGCTGATTGAACTTCTCTCTTCCTTCAATCACCAACATGAGCTCAGATTCTAGATCTGCGATCTCTTTTTCTAGCAATTCGATTTTTGTCCCAGTCTTCTGCCGATCATTATCCACAAGTGTCAGCCCAGATAAATTAAAATATTGACTCTGTAACAGTTGGTGAGCTTTCTTATAATCAGCCTGTCCAGCGCCAGAAATTTGTCGGCGCAAATCGTCGTCCAAGGTAACCCCAACATCAATCTGACCAATATAGGCAGTGTTCGACAAGACATTTTTGGGTGGCAATCCGATTTCTTGTCGGAGGATATTTTGATACTCCCATAATCCTTCTTTTCCACCTAGAGGATTCACTAATCCTTTGAATATCACTTCAGGATCAGAACTCTCCAAAAGTTTGACGATCGTCACGGCATGTGTCTCAAAATCCCTGGAAATCTTGTACGAAGCTTCACCTGCCTCCAAGATGATCGTGCCTTCGAAGCGACCGTCACCTGAGCGAGCTCGAGCTTGCTGGACTGCCTGTTGGCTTGAAAACCCATATATTGTGGAGATAATTGCCTTACATAACGTAGTTTTGCCACTCTCGTTTGGACCCAGAACTAGGTTCATTCCTTTTGATTCAAACTGGATTTTGCTTTCGAGCAAAGGACCAAAACCATACACTTCGAATTCGCGAATAATCATCACCCTCACCTCAGGGTTTTGCTAAAGGCTTGTACAGCTGTACGGAGCACCAATTCAAGCTTCTGCTGCTCGCGAGGGTCTTCTTCTTCCTTGAATAATTTCGCGAGTCTTCGACAAAATACGCCCCGAATAGTTTCCTCACCTTCCCAATCATGGACTAGCTGACTATCAAACAGATTCGATTGGTCGATAAATTGGCACCAAAAAAAATCATCAGATAAGTTTGCAGCCAGTGAATCAACATCAATAACGAACGGTGCAGAACCATGAATTTGCATACGTAGCAGCTTGTTATCATCTGCATAGCGCTCACGAATTAGCGCGATCAAGTCACCCTCATTCTCAACTGACTCTCCATCTAAATCCAGACGTTCATCCTGAAGTTCGCGCTCATTCCAGGGAACGAACTCAATCTTTGCCGGCTTGCCTTCTTCAAGCTCTACAACAACGAGCTTCCTGCTGCCCATCTCACCAGAATTGAGACGCAAACCCTCCAAAGTGCCAGGATAAACAACAGGAATTGATCCAGCCTTGTGCTGCTGAGGGAAATGGACATGTCCCAGGGCAATATAATCCATATCTGAATCGGCCAATTTTTCAAGTCTGAGCTTCGAACTCGAATTGTGTTCCTCAACAAAACTGGCACAGTCCAGGGAGGTATGAATTACAGCAATATGGTATCCGCCATCTGTGCTCCTCGCCTTAAATGTATCCTTTGGCGATTCGGTTTGAACATCTTGCCAGGCCATCCCATAGATGTGGACACTCTCACCCTTCACATTCAACGTCTCCACGAGGTCGACATCAGCTCCATCTACGTAAGTGATTTTTGCTCGGATATCCGACCTAGAATCACGATAAACAGAGTCTTGATACCCAGCCGCGTCATGATCACCTGGGGCTACGATGATCGGTATTTCTGAGCGATATAGCCTTTGTAATTGCTCAATGGCAAAGCGGAGAGTTTTTGGAATTGGATTATGCCGGTCAAAAAGATCTCCGGCGATGATAACGAAGTCAATGCCATTATCAATCTCTAAGGCATAATCTACCACTCGTTCAAAGGCTCGATTTAAGTCTTCGTTTCGTTGAGTAGCCAGATCCCCCAGGTAGTCTGGTTCAGCCCCAAGGTGAATATCTGCAAGGTGGAGAAAGCGCACCATAACATCCCATCTCAAATACTAGAATTTCATGAATCCGGACCTTCCATCATCATTATATGAATTCATAATGACAGGGTCAACAGGACATTGGTGCTATAGAAAACACCAATGCACAATGTGTGTTGTTTGAGTTTTAGGGAATTTCTACTCCCCCATAGAAATGGTTTCCAAACCTCCTAGCAACTGTACGAGCTGTGAGGTGATGGCATCATGTTTTTCGGCATCAATATGGTCATCGTGAGAGCGTCCCCCTTCTAAATCATCCACCATTATCAATGAAAAAACATCAGCATGATTCAACAGCTCCATAATTCCTGCGACCTTCGTCACGCTCTCATCTAGAATAACGATTAATGGCACTCCATCATAAGTAGATTTCTCTAGAATATATTCCAGGGGCTCGACTTCTTCAACCCACTTTGCAGCATATACTTCGTCTCGGTCTTCTTCTTTGACATCCTTGGACAGGTCTCTCAGATTTCGATAAGCGACAGTCAGATAACGCCATGAATGAAACCTGCTCATGTACACTCTTACTGATTTCGGTAATATCGATGCGGCATCACTCTTATTCCTGCTTGTGAGATTACCTCCCTCGACATCATGAAATTCTAGAGATGTGTAATCTGTTCCAGCGATATATAAAACAAGGGCAACCCGATTCGGATAGAAATCTAAGAGCATGTCATAGAGAATTTGATAGTGCCAGAGATTCCATCCAGGAGTCGAAGCGTTAACCGAGCGAATATCGTAGCCAAGTTCTCGAAGCTGCGCTTCCGTTTGATAGACAAAGGTATCCTCGGTCTTGAGCATCCAGCCAAAGGTCTGGGAATCACCGATGAACTGGATCACCTTATCATCAGCCCGGGGCACACTCTCGGGATCAAAAATCCTAAACCCATGAGTGTCCGTATAAAAAATTTCTCCGTTTTGAAATAACTCAGCATCTCCTTTGAACCGATGCACTAATACTGGGTCTACAATATAGGGCTCTGGCTTGATAAAGTAATCAGGGAAAGGAAAGAAGATTGCCAAACCAACCTCTACAAGCACAAGTCCAACCATGAGGGCTACCAGGGCAATAGTTAGATTTCCCCAAAGCACTCTTTTTGATCTTGAATTTCCAACCTGTTTATTCATTGAAGGAAATTAATTCGCTACTTCTTTAGGCTCTCTTTATCGATCAGGTAGTTACCCATAACCACCATATCGATATCGCTGTTATTGAAGGTGCTGAAGGCATTTGCCGGGGTAGTCACAATCGGCTCACCACGCAAATTGAAACTGGTGTTCATCATGACAGGCACACCCGTTGCCTGGCCGAACTTATCGACGATATCATAATACAAGGGATTCCATTCTCGGCGAACCGTTTGCAATCGCCCAGTTCCCATATGGGCTACAGCAGGAATGGTTTCTTGATGCTGTTCAGGGATTTTGGTGACCATGAGCATATAGCGCTGGGGATATTGGTCTTCCTTGCCCTGCAACCCAAAATATTGGGGAGCAGCTTCCTCGGTGACAACTGGAGCAAACGGACGGAAAGGTTCGCGATATTTGATCTTGGTGTTGACGATGTCCTTCATCTCAGCCCGGCGTGGGTCGGCAAGAATTGAGCGATTGCCTAACGCCCGAGGGCCCCACTCAAAGCGACCTTGGTACAGGGCGATCACTTTCTGCGCTAGAGAAGCATCTACTACGCGGTCCGCCACTTGCCCAAGGTCTGCAATTAACTCATAAGGAATCTTCTCCGAATCCAGGAACGCCCCAATTTGATCATTGCCGAACTCCTCGCCATAGTAAGCATGCTCCATGGTGAAGCGACGCGGCTTCCCCATGACCACATGCCAGATATGCAGCGCGGCCCCCAAAGCGCCACCTGCATCTCCGGCATTGGGTTGAATGAATACATTCTCGAAAGGTGATTCGCGCATGATGCGGCCATTTGCCACGCTGTTCAGAGAGACGCCACCTGCCATGACCAGGTTTTTTTCGCCCGTAACCCGCTGCAAATTGGCAACGATCTTGAGGATCGTCTCTTCAGTCCAACGCTGGATGCTGGCAGCGACATCGGCATAATACTGATTTGAATCTGCCTCTGCCTCTCGCCCGGTGATATCTTCACCTGTGTTGCGCGTAAAGAAATATGACTCGACCTTACGAGGGGAGCCGAACAAATCAATGAACTTTTGGTTGTATGTGTTTGTCAGAGAATGATGGAAACTGAAGTAATCCATATCCAACCAAAAACTACCGTCATCATAAACCTTGACGACTTTCTCGATCTTATCGAGGTAACGAGGCTGGCCATAAGGAGCCATTCCCATAACCTTGTATTCACCGCTATTCACTCGGAAACCCAACCAGGCAGTGAAAGCAGAATATAATAAGCCTAATGAATGAGGGAATCGCACTTCATGCGTCAGATCGATGGCATTTGATTTTCCATTTCCCCAATCCGCAGTGGCACTTCCCCACGTCAATGTAGTCCACTCCCCAACTCCATCGAGGGTCAGCACTGCAGCAGAGTCATAGGGAGAACAAAACATGGCACTGGCAGCATGACTAAGGTGGTGCTCGACAAACAACACTCGCTCCGCTGGCACACCGAGCTTATCCATGATCATGGCCTTGAGCCAAAGTTTATCCCCAAACCATGATGTCATGGCTTCGCGGAAGAACTGCCAAGAAGTTGGGAAAGTTCCCAAAGACGACAACAAAATGCGTTCAAATTTCAAGAGGGGCTTCTCATAGAAGGCAATATAATCGACCTCTTGTATGGAAATCCCAGCCTCGCGCAAACAATACTCCACTGCGTTTTCAGGAAAGCGGTGATCAAATTTCCTGCGGGTATAACGTTCTTCCTGCGCAGCTGCTATCAGGTCGCCATCGTGAAGCAAGGCAGCAGCTGAGTCATGGTAAAGTCCAGATATTCCTAAGATATACATAACCATCAGCCCTAGAATTGTCTCTGTGTGTCTTCTAACTCGATATCGCCAGTTGTACGGGGAACCCAGGCAGATTCTTGCGGAATTTTGCGGATATTTAACGAATCACCAAAAAGACGCATGATCAACCCAAAGGGAACAGCAACCGTAAAGTAGAATATAGTCAAGAGCAACCGAGCCTGGAAATCACCGATGAATTCCGCGATTTCCTTCCAGGCTTCCCATAAATTTCGTAACCATTCACGCATAGATCACCTCTTGATACAGATTTAGAAGAGCGTGTAAATGAACGGGCCTACGCCAGCCGCGCCACCTAATACAATCACAAAGGCAAAGAACAATAACACGACAACCATTGGGATCAACCACCAATATTTTCGTGCCCATAAGAATTGGAATAATTCTTTCAGAGTGCCTAATAATCCTTTTAAGAACATCATATTCTCCTGTTCAATCGATTGGAACAACAACATCTGGCCCGCGAGACTTGATTCGCTGTGCCCATATCGCAGAAATTGCTAGAAATATCCCAAAAATCAAATGCGCTACCAACCACGGCCAGGAACGCAGAATTACCCGTACGCTCTCTCCGATAAGCAATCCAATCAGCAAACTACCCACGATCCAGATCACAAACCCGTAGAATACGCCCACACCAACAAGTCCTCGCACTGGGATCGATTGTAGACATAGGGCGTACAACAGACCAAAGATTAGTCCCAAAAGTAAATGGCCTGCCAGGCCAACACTGGGGTCACACATTGCGCAACTGTCCACAAATTTGTTAGGCAGCAACACCTGAGTAACCTGGCTTAGCAAGTAAGCTGGTGAGAGGCCAGTCAGGGGCTCTAGAAGCGCCAAGACTCCGAGCATCAAACCCGCGCCGACTAACCCAATTACCACCCCGACAATAGGTCTTAAAAGTAATCCTCTAAAATCATATGGGGAATCTGCGATCATATTCTAATCCTCGAAAAAATGCTTATTCTGCTCTAAACGTAAATCATCAATCAGACGACCGGTAGGGATGTTCACATCAGCATATGTGATCGTCTGATCTTTAGGTACATCATTGCTCAGTTCACAACCTTCAGCGAGACCCATGGGCAACAGATTTTCAGCGTTGACTACCTCTGAATTTTCGCACTGGCCGTAGGTCATGTAGAAGCCAATCCCGTCCAGCGTTTGTCCCGCTCGGAGGTCTGTTTTGGCAACGGTGATCACATCGACATATGGCCTTCCCAGGGGCTCGACAGCCGCTTCATTGAAGAGCGCAGCCCGGGCGATTGTATTATGAGCTTCGAAATGAGGCAAGTGGTAAGGGTTGTAAAAACAATAAAGTGGTCCGTCTCCCACCTTATATAGTTTTAGGTAATACTGCTGCATAGGATGATCATGAGTACCAAGCACAAACACACCACCACCAGGGACTGCACCTACCACGTAATCTACGATCCCCGGACCTTCAATCAGATCTTCAAGGGGATACCAATTAACTGATTCAGCGATAGGGGTTCCATATGGAACAGTAGGCCCATACATGCCTCTCTTAGCAACCCGCATTCCTGTTGCATTTGCGACGAGAGCCTGCTCAAATGAAACCTTAGTACCATCGGCAAAAGATGTCACCATTTGGGGACTCTGGTGCCATTTCTTGGCAAATGCTTCCTGAGTGGTTGGATTTCGATAAGGGTCATGTAAACCTTTGATATTGCCACAAAGAACAGGTTTGACCCCAATGCCTTTGACAAACCGATATAAATTCATTATGACCCCGTGTTCGTCTCCATCAACGCTGGTATATACTATCCCTTCACGGTCAGCATAAACTTTAAGGATAGACCCAACCGTACCATCCAGTTCTGCATTCGATAAAACAATATGTTTTTTGTATTTGATTGCTTCTAACACAACTCCGAGTGAGAATTCTAAACTCCCTGTAACATCAATCAATACATCGATATTTCCCGATTGGGCAATCAGGTAGGCATCTTCGGTAACCGAATATTTCCCATTGGCAATATTGTTTTCAAGCTGAGAAACTGACTCCACATCTTGGATAATATCAATGCCTGCTTCATTGTAAGCCCTGAAGGCACTTTCGATGTGACGATTGGAAATTGCGACTAACTCCATACCAGGAACCACGGTAAGGATTTGCAGCGCAATGCCTCTACCCATGAAGCCAGCCCCAACCATCCCAACGCGAATAGGATTATTGGAATCTTGTCGCTTCTCCAAGTATTTATCGACAATAATCATATTCACCTCATTTGATCGAAAAGTCAGGCCAATGATTATCTTTATCAGATATCTCAGCCACAGATAGCGGCCATTCGATAGCAAATTCGGGGTCGTTATAACGAATGCCGGCCTCGGCTTGGGGAGTATAGAATTCTGAAACTAAATATGTTACTTCGGTGTTGGGCTCCAAAGATTGAAAACCATGAGCATAACCTCTGGGCACATACAGCATCTTGTAATTGTCTGCTGTCAATACAATAGATAACCATTGTTTAAAGGTCGACGAGTCAGGCTGTATGTCAATGATCACATCATAAATTGCACCCTTTACACAGCGAACATACTTCGTCTCTTCATAGGGTTTTTTCTGAAAGTGCATTCCACGGAGAGTTCCCTTAATTCTGGTAAAAGAGATATTTGCTTGAACCACTTTCGGAACTAGGGTATGCTCTTCAAACTCTTTCTGACACCATGAACGTGCAAAAAAGCCGCGCTGATCTCCATGCTTCTCCAGTTCTATAAGGTAGGCGTCTCTGAGGGAAAGTTCTGTAAATTTCAAAATATTCACCTTTAAATTATTTGTCTTGCTGGGATAGTATTACCAAGCCTTCCATGGAGCATTTCCGCTCCGCCATTCATCTTCAAGGACCATACGATCTCTGAGGGTATCCATATTTTGCCAGTACCCTGTATGACGATATGCTGCCAGATTACTTTCTTTGGCAAGGTCTTGTAGAGGTTCTTGTTCCCAAACCGTATCATCATTATCAATATAGTTCAAAACCTCAGGTTCAAGCACGAAAAACCCACCATTGATCCAGGCATTATCTCCCTGAGGTTTTTCTCTGAAGCTGGTGATTTTTACCTGCTCTTCATCTAAGGGAAAAGCACCAAACCTGCCTGGGGGTTGAACCGCAGTTAGGGTTGCCAACACATTATTTTTCCCATGAAATTGGATCAATTCTGTCACATCGATATCACTGACCCCATCCCCGTACGTTAAGCAAAATGTCTCATCCCCAATATATTCACGTACACATTTAATCCTACCTCCAGTCATGGTGGTTTGACCCGTATCCACGAGTGTCACCTTCCATGGCTCCACTCCGGACTTGTGGATCGTAGTTTCATTCTTGGCCAAGTCAAATGTTAGATCAGAAGCAAACAGATTGTAATCCACAAAATATCGTTTGATAACCTCACCTTTATACCCACAACAAATTATAAAATCATGCAAGCCATGAACCGCGTAGATTTTCATGATGTGCCATAAGATAGGCTTGTTTCCGATCTCAATCATTGGTTTTGGTTTGATACCGGTTT
Source organism: uncultured Anaerolineales bacterium (assembly GCA_964438295.1). Taxonomy (GTDB): domain Bacteria; phylum Chloroflexota; class Anaerolineae; order Anaerolineales; family UBA11858; genus NIOZ-UU35. The sequence goes on along the minus strand of CAYTKR010000079.1, from coordinate 5,371 downwards.
CTTCGCTCAAGCGGGTTCCATAACCTCCTGCCAAAATTACTACTTTCATATTATTAGCCCTCAACCGTTGATGATATGTTATGATATTGGCGATTTCTCAAGAATATGACGATGTTGGGAAACAACGATTTCATTATACTTGAAAAACAGCCTATAGGACTGAAGAGAGATAAAGGATACCTTATGACACAATGTTTAATTACTGGAGGAGCTGGCTTCATTGGCTCTCACCTATCCGAGGCTCTACTCGAGCGTGGGCATTCTGTAACGATTATCGACAATTTGTCAACGGGGCGGTTTGAAAATATCCGGCACCTAACCGACCATCCAAATTTTCGCTTTGCAATCGATACGATCACCAATGAAACGGTGCTCGACCGCCTGGCAAGTGAATGCGAAGTGATCTTTCATTTAGCCGCAGCGGTTGGGGTCAAGCTGATCGTCGAAAACCCCGTGCACACAATTGAAACCAACATCACCGGCACGGAGGCTGTGCTAAAAGCTGCCCAACGTTATCGCGCCAAAGTCCTGATCGCATCTACTTCTGAAGTGTACGGAAAAGGAAACCGGGTACCTTTTTCCGAAGACGATGATGTCTTGCTTGGTCCCACGATCCATAACCGTTGGGCATATGCAGCCTCCAAGATGGTCGATGAGTTTCTATCCTTTGCCTATCATCAGGAAAAAGGGGTTCCCGTAGTAGTTTTTCGCCTGTTCAATACCATTGGCCCGCGGCAAACTGGTAGCTATGGCATGGTGGTGCCAAGACTCATCCAACAGGCCTTGAAAGGAGAACCCATTACCGTCTATGGCGATGGCCAGCAACAACGTTCCTTCACCTGGGTTGGGGATGCCATCGAAGCGATCATCGGATTATCGGATTCTCCCAATTCCATCGGGCAGGTTTTCAATATCGGACACGGTAAAGAGATCTCAATTCTCGAGCTCGCCGAACTGATCAAAACGCTTACAGAAAGCGACTCTGAAATCGTCTTAATCCCTTACGAAGAAGCCTATGCTGAGGGGTTCGAAGATATGCAACGGCGGTTACCGGATATTAGTAAGATCAGCCAGGTTACGGGCTATCAGCCTAGCCTTGATCTGAAAGAAATCCTCGAAAGGATCATCCAATATCACCGAGAACAGATGGACATTTAGCCCCTGAAATTCACACGCAATTTGGTTGGCATGATAAAACTCATTAGGAAACTGCTCAATAAGAGTCGCAATAAACTCTTCAAGCACTGGAAGCAATTTTATCAAGGACTGATCATGAAACCTAGCAATAAGAAGAGTATTCTTCTTATTGCGGGTTGCCAACGCTCTGGCACATCGACCATGGCCAGAATATTTAATAAAGATTTTCAAGCCAAGGTATATAATGAATTCAGCTCGTTATCCAGTCTTGATGAACACAATATCCGCCTAAATCCACTACCCATGGTTCGGGAGCAAATCTTCGAGGATAAGCCCCCCTTGATCGTCTGTAAACCATTAGTCGAGAGTCAAAATCTCTCAAAATTACTTACAGATCTACCCGCGTCAAAGTCGTTATGGATGTACCGGCATTATAAAGATGTAGCAGCCTCATTTCTGATCAAGTTCGGAACACAAAAAGGGATCATCGACTTGGAACCAATCGTTCAGAATGATCCGAATAATTGGAGATCTGAGCATGTCTCATTTGAAACAAGAGAGACGATCCAAAAATACTTCTCTACAGAAATGAGTCCCTATGATGGCGCAGCGCTCTTCTGGTATACGCGCAACATTCTGTATTTCGAGGCTAATCTACAGGAAAATCCCAATGTGCTGTTATGCCACTACGATGACATGGTGACTAAGCCGATACCTTATATTGAGCACATCTACAAATTCATAGAGCTTAATTTTCCTGGAAAAAGAATTGTTTCCGAAATCCATCCTCACTCCCTCGGCAAAGGGCAGAAAATAGAGCTTTCTGAAGAAATCGAATTACTTTGCCAGGAACTCTACAACGGGCTCAATCAACTTAACCAGCATCAATGGGCTGGGGTACTGGAGAATTAGGAAAGCATGAATAAGACACGAACTTTTTTATTGGTAATAGTTTGGTTTGTGTTAATTGCCATTCTCGCGGTGGCAGTTGTACTGGTTGTTCGCGTGGTGCAAGAGACCCTAGGGGATTCTGCTCCCGTAGAGGCAGACACGCGAGCCCAGCCACCTGCACAACCCTATACTTTCGTGGGAGAGGAGACCATAGAGCTTGCATGGTTCTATCGCCCACCAGAAAATGGGAATCTATCCTCAGTAGCACAGAATTTCGCGACTTTTGTTCTCACAAAACAGGATGACGAAGAACGCGATCAACTCAAAGAGTTAGGAGTCGAAGCCCCGATTTTACAGTACTTACATTTCGAGAATATACATTACCCCGACGACTGCGATGTGTCCCCGCGCCGGAATCAAGTTGCATATAAAGCCGGCGATATCTGTATGATCAGCGACGAGCACCCCGATTGGTTCTTATTGAATGAAGACGGCAACCTGATGATCTCCAAGAGCAGCAGCGGGACCAGCGATTATGTTCGGATGGACCCAGGAAATTCAGGATGGCGCGGCTTTTGGTTGGAACGCGCCATTGAAGGGCAAGAGGAATTGGGCTGGGATGGGGTATTCATGGACAACGTCGAAGCCAGTTTGAGCAAATTTGAGCGTAACGGAGAATCCCCCGGTGATTACCCTGTCGAAGCAGATTTTCTTGCAGAGGTTGAGGAAGCACTGGCATACTATTACCTCAATTACTTCCAACCTAGAGGAAGACCCTTATATGCAAACATCATTTCCGTGAGGGATCCCAATGTCTGGTTCCGCTACATGCAGTATTTGGATGGCGCGATGATCGAGGGATGGGCAGTGGACTGGGATGATGGGTATCTGCCGCCCGATCAATGGAATGAGGATATGTATATTGCAGAAAAAACGCAAACCCTGGGCAAACGGGTAATCCTTGTATCGCAAGGGGATCAGAATAATATTGAGAGGCAGAAATTTGCTTTTGCGTCCTATCTGTTGATCAACCACGGACTGGCTTCTTTCAGATACGCTGATGCTTCAGCTTATAATCAAACCTGGTTCTACAACAATTACTATATCGATATTGGCGAACCCTTGAACGTGAGATACCAGGATGGCGACGAATGGCGACGAGATTTCAGCAACGGCACGGTGATTGTCAACCCAGAGGAAAATACGGCCGAAATTATAACCAACTAGATTGTAAACTAAGAGTCTGAAATTTTTTCTTTTGCACAAGCCCCAAATTAAGAATTCAAGTTGGTAAAGATATGTTCGCGCATGGCTGCGCCTACAGCTTGCCAATTATAGCGCTCTTGGACTAACTTGTTCCCTTTCTCGCCGAATTCTGCGCATTTTCCGGGCGAAGAAATTAATTCGATCAAGGCTTTTGCGAGGCCTTCCACATCCCCCGGCTCTACCAGAAAACCATTTTGCCCATCTAATACGAAATCTGGAATTGCTCCAATATTAGTTGCCACAATGGGCAATTTGTACGAAAATGCTTCGATAAATACTGCGCCAAATGGCTCCTGGTAAGTTGGCAAGCAGAATAGAGAAGCATTTTTGTAATATTGCGAGACTTCATCAACCAGAGTATTTCCAACAACCTGGCAATTCGGCAAATCGATTATTGGGTTACTCCCAACGACCGTCAGACGGGCATCTGGAAAGCTTTTTAGTACGATCTCGAACGCTCTTACAAGATCATCCCCTCCCTTTCGTCGCCAATCGCCACCCACAAAAAGGATATTCTCATTCTGATATTGACGAGTATCCAACCCTCCATTGGGAGGAATAACGTTAATTCCACTATAAACACAGGCAATCTTTTGGCTTGGCACATCGTAGTGTTCGATCAATGAATTTGTGATGTTCGTGCTGCGGGAAAAAACCATGCTAGCAGAATGATAAATTTTTCTCTCCAACGATATCCAGCGTTGCGCGAATAACTGGGAAGGATCAAAGGTAGGATAATTCAGATTTTCCAAATGGGTATGGTCTGTATAAATAAAATGATGTACTCCTTCCACGCTGCCATCAAAAATCGATCCCAGTTGGAAAGTGAACGCATATTCGTTTTCAGATACCAATCTGGTGATCAGTTTTTTGATTCGCCTAAATATGAAAGGGGTGCGCCAAAAGCACGTATTGAACTGTCGTTTGCCTCTTAGTATCCCAATACCATACATCAAATAGACAACGCAGACGTTGATTGCTGTTGTGATTATTTCATTCCGAATCAGGCGGGCAACATCAAAAATTTTGATTTCAAATTCGGGAAAAGTGTCCATCAAAAGATGAGTGACACTCGTAGCAATTGGAGGCGAAGGCCACATGCGCAAGAAGGCAATCTTTTGTCTCATGTCTTGTTTCGGACTGAAATGTTCTCAGATTCTCGTATCGCCCGATCCATAAAAATTGATAACTCATGGTGGAAATATCGTCGGATTGCGGGGTTTAAAAGGTTCAAGCTTTTCTTTTTTGCCCCATTAGATCTCCCATAGCGGCGCTCATACCAGCCCCACATCCCGAGCATAGACCGCGCACAATACAGCGAGATTACTGCCTCATCAGCAGCCTCTCTGTTTGAATATCCGTCCAAAATCACCCGCTCCCATTGTTTCAATTTTTCACGCCGCATCAAGAAGCCAAAATTATTCAGCTTCAGTCTCTGCTCGAGAAGCTCTGTGATCAGGGTCGCCAAATCATAATAGATCGGTCCCCACCGCTGGCGATTCAAATCTAGCAAAGCAACTCGCAAATCTGGAGTGACAATCACGTTTTGGAAAAATAGATCCCCATGAAGTTTTACATGAGGGACTGTCACACCATTCAAGCGGTCCAACACATGTTCAAAATTGTCCTTAATTGAACTTAGATCGAACTGGTTGCCAACAAGATTTGCTTTTGTGTCTAACATATTGTTGACATCTTCGCGCATTTCATTGGCATTAAATGGCTCTAAGCGCATATCTCCCAAAGCTTCGTGATACATTCGCAACCATTGCCCCGTTCGATAGAGAGCCTCCAGGAAAATTTGCTGCTTAGAGCCAATCCCCACGCGCGCAGAAAAATCACTAATAATCTCTTCCAGAGTCCTGGAAGGCAATTCCTCCATGACAATTGCATTCCATTGAGGGTAGTAAAAAAGTGGTCGGATAGCAGTCAACGCCAAAATTTTTAGTTTCATTACAACATCAAAAACTTCTTCGAGAACATCAAATTCTCTCTTGGTTCTTTCTATCAGCTCTTCACCTGGTGATACGGCTTGGGATATAAATTTCATGTCAGGCTGGCGGGGAATTTTAACCAG
>CAYTKR010000078.1:0-23542 GCA_964438295.1 uncultured Anaerolineales bacterium | reverse complement strand
TACTCCCAAACATAAAACCTATCCTCTGGGTAAAGGTATCACCCTTGGTTGGGGATCAAGGTGGCCGTCTCCGTAGGGATAGGAGTTGGACTGGGGGTCATTGTCCAGGTTGCAGTATCTGTGGGAGTGTTGGTTGGTAGATCCGTCGAGGTTGGCAGTGGAGTATTGGTGATGGTCGGTGTGAGCGAAGCAGTCAAAGTCCCAGTTGGAGGAAGTGGGGTCAGCGTTGGGTATGGTGTCAGGGTAGGATACGGAGAGGCTACGAATGGAGCTTGAGTTTCGGTGGTAATTTGTGGGGGTGTCTCAGTAGGGATGGGGGTAGGACCGTTTTCGGAGCGCAAAATCACCAAACCTGCACAATAGCAGGGCAATGTGGCCAATGTTAGGGCAACTAAAAATATCCGCAAACGGGTACGTGGTGACGGGTTATCAAGCATAGTACTGTAGTGTAGATGATAACACTAGCCCAAGTGAGAGGCAAGGAACGGGGTGTTTCGAAAAAAGAGATATTGATGAGCTATGCTCATCAATATCTCTTTTTTCGGGTTTAGATTGAATTTGCCTGTTGAATCCAAGGCTTTGGTTGTGTACAATGGATACATTGAGATACTTAGGAGCAAATATGCATTATAGACGTTTGGGACGATCCGGTTTGAAAGTCAGTGAGATATCCTTGGGCGCCTGGGTTACCTTTGGCGGCCAGCTTGATGAGAGCATGGCCAGCGATCTCATCCACGCTGCGTATGAGAAAGGGGTCAATTATTTTGACAATGCTGACGCTTACGGTAATGGCGAAGCAGAGGTGATTATGGGCCAAGCCATCAAGGAATTACCCCGCGAAGCTTTGGTGATATCTAGTAAAGTATTCTGGCCCACCATGCCAGGCCCGAATGGACGCGGTCTCTCACGCAAGCATGTCATGGAGTCGATCCATGCCTCGCTGCGCCGATTGGAAACCGATTACGTCGATCTCTATTTTTGCCATCGATATGATCCGGATACACCCATCGAGGAAGTAGTCTTCACCATGAACACCCTGATCCAGCAGGGTAAGATCTTGTATTGGGGGACCTCTGAATGGACGGCAGCGCAGATTTCGCAGGCCTTTGGGGTGGCGCGGCAATATAACTTGATCCCGCCTACGATGGAACAGCCGCAATACAGCATGTTACACCGCGAGCGTTTCGAGACAGAAATAGCCCCCCTGGCAAAAGAACTCGAATTTGGCTTGACAACTTTCAGCCCCCTGTATTTTGGTATTTTAACGGGAAAATATAATGACGGTATCCCCGAGGGGAGTCGGGCGTCCCTGGATAGCATGGCCTGGGTTCAAAATTATCTCACCCCCGAGCGGTTGGATATTGTCCAGGATTTGGGCTTGATCGCGGCGGATTTGGGCATTACCCAGGCTCAATTGGCGATTGCCTGGTTATTGCGGCGCAAGGTGATCAGCAGTGTAATCACTGGTGCGACAAAACTAAGCCAAATGGAAGACAACCTCGCTGCAGCTGAAGCGGTTGCCTTATTGACCGATGATCTGCTTGACGAAATTGAGACAGTCTTGGGGAACGAGCCAGAGAGTTAAAAAAAAGACAGGCTGCGAGCTTCGCTCACAGCCTGTCTTTTTAAAATTTGTGTGAATAAGATTATAAATCGCCTCCAGGAATCTCTTCATCGATAATCTCCCCTTCGATAGCATCGAGGGGTTTTTCTCTTAACATCAAGAAACCGACCACGATGGGGATGGCGATGAATATGATGCTGACACACAGCGTCACGATCCCAGTGGTGATAGCTGCAGCCGGATCGTTGCTCCCGAAGACATCGATCTCCGATCCGGGTATGACCCCTGCGAGCGCAAATATTGCTCCTGAGCACAATCCCACCAGACCAGGGCAGCCGCACAAGATGACGGCTGCTACAGTAGCGATAATTCCTCGTGTTCTTTTGTCCATTACATTCTCCTCGATACTAAATTTGGGTATTTCTGCTAAGCACCGAAATGGATTACTCCGAAAAAGGGGTGTGCAGTGGCGCAGCCGCTGCACACCCCTTTTTCGGGATCGCTTAGTAGCTACTTTGGATTTATTAGAGTTTAGATCAAAACGTCAGTCAGTTCAAGGGGAAATATCAACCTCGTAATTGTGCGCCGACTTCTCGCTCCAAGCGTTTAACGATCTTGTTGCGCAGCTTGGCAGCATCCTTGTCTGTCAGGGTACGTTCTGGATTCTGATAGGTTAGGTTATATGCCAGAGATTTCTTGCCCGCTCCGATCTGCTCACCGCGGTAGATATCGAACAAGCGTACATTGGTGACAGTCCGACCGCCGGTCTGGCGGATGAGCGCTTCGACTTTGGAGGCTGGAATGGCCTCGTCCACGATCAGGGCGATATCTTCCAGGATCGGGGGCTGGCTCGGGATCGCGCTGACGTTGAATAATCCTGGCACCGCCTTGATGATGGCGGTGACATCGAAGTCTGCAGCCAGCAGCGGGGTGTCCAGGAGATCGTATTTCTCTTTTACCTGCGGGTGTAGCTCGCCCATCACGCCTAAATGAGTCTTGCCGACCATGACATGGGCGCATTTCCCAGGATGGAAACTGGGGTGTCGTGCTCCTTCATAGTGAATATCTTCAAGGTGCAAGCCCCGTAAGGTGGAATCAACGATGCCCTTCAAGTCGAAGAAATCCATTGGGGCAGTGTCAGCGCCAGCCCAATCCGCCAGGGCCCGCGGCCCTGTGATGGCGATGACCAGATTCTTTATTTCATCGGGTAAATCTCCATCTTCAGAGGCCATGAATACGGGGTTGATCTCGAAAATGGCGATACGCTCCCGGATACGGGCGTTGCGCTCGACAATTTCCAGGACGGAAGATAAAAGGCTGTGCCGAAGTACTGAACGTTCCGGAGTGATAGGGTTGGACAAGCTGAAATAGGGTCTGTCATCTTGTGGGGTCTCAGGTGATAGCCGCCGGGCTTCTCGCTCTGCGGATGTCAGGCGGTGGGTGATGACTTCTTGAAGACCAAGACCAACTAAATGGTTCCGCAAACCATCTTCAATTTCCAGTTCGAAATTCCCCTTTTGGGGTGGTAGGTCATCGGACATGCGCGTCTCAGGGATGCGGTCATATCCATATATGCGTGCGATCTCTTCCATCAAGTCGGCTTTACCGATGACGCCGGTGCCAATGTCGAGTCTATGGTCTGGCGTCTTTGCATGAATGGCGACGGGAGAGGGGGGGCGGGATACAGTTTCACATTCGAATTCTAGGGATTCGAGAATCTCAACGATCTGCTCCGCGCTGAGTTCGATGCCCAACCAGCGCCGCACATCGTCGGGAGTGATTTCGACCGTGGGGTCATCGGGGGGTAAGGGATATTCATCGACCAAGCCCTGGGCAATGGTGCCACCGGCCCATTCGTGCATCAGCTTGAGGCCGCGCAAAACACCTTTAGATGCCATCCCTGGGTGGACACCACGTGAAAAGCGATAGGCTGCCTCGGAGGGCAGGTTTTGGGAAATAACCGTGCGGCGGGTGTTGATGATATTCCAAGCCGCGCCTTCCAGCAGGACGTTGGTGGTGTTCTCGCTGATCTCAGACTCTTGGCCGCCCATTACACCGGCCAAGGCCAGCGAGCCAGATTGGTCGCAGACCATCACGGTGAAATCATCCAGGGTGCGTTCGACATCATCCAGGGTGACCAGTTTTTCGCCCTTCTCTGCGGGACGGGTGATGATCGTCGGATGATCGCTCCCAGCGGCTTTGGCGCGTTTTTGCAGCACATCATAATCGAAGGCATGCAGGGGTTCGCCCAGTTCGAGCATAGCGTAGTTGGTGGCATCGACAAGGGCATCGATGGGCCGCATACCAGCGAGTTGCAGGCGCATTTGCACTTTATAGGGGCTGGGCTGAATCTTAACATTCTCGATCAGGCCAAATACGAAGCGAGGATTGAGCTCGGGATCGGTGATCTCAATTTTCACGCGACCTTCGATGGATGGGCCATCCATGGGTATTTCCAAATCCGGATAACGCAATTCGGCCCCGGTGATCGCAGCGACCTCGCGGGCTACACCGATTATGTTGGCATCGCGTGCAATGTTAGGCGTGATGGCAATGTCGAGTACGATATCGCCGAGATACTCTGCCAGGGGAACGCCTACAAGAGCATCGTCATCCAGGATGATGATGCCTTCATGTTCATCAGAGATGCCCAACTCGCGCTCGGAGCAGGCCATGGAGTATGACTCGACCCCGCGGATTTTCTTGCGCTTGAGCGTCGTAGGCTTGTTCCCAGGCTCATAAGCATTGATGATGGTTGCGCCTTCCTTGGCGTAGGCTACTTTGAGGGGTTTTGCCAAAGGTCCAGAACCTTTGTAGTCAAAGAGATTAGGCGCGCCGGTCAGCACGGTGTGGATTTGCTCTCCGTCATCGAGTTGGCAGAGCACTAATTTGTCAGCGTCTGGATGAGGCATCACTTCGAGTATGGCAGCCACCACAATCTTGTCCGGCTCCCACGCGAACCCGGTGATCTTGGCCTCGCGGCGCAGTTCGCCCTCGGGAAGAGGGTATCCCACATATTGGATTTCTTCCACTTCCAAACCGGCTAGCGTCAAGCGCCGCACCAGTTCCTCAATGGAGAGGTCGATATCTACATATTCTTTGATCCAGGATAATGGTACTTTCATAGTTAGTCCGTTAGTCGTTAGTCCGTTAATCTTTTAGTCTGATAGTTAGTTATATCAGGTATGCCCAAATTCTGATAACTGCACACTGATTTCTGGGCACGGGGTTCTGGCTATTTACCACGTTTCATCTTGGCGATAGTGGCAAACATAAATCCTAATGCTGTCAGGGCGGTCAGAGCGACTTTAGTGGGGTCGATGACTGGTTCGACGCGCACGCCATCTGAGGAAGCAATGATCACGGCTACCGGCCGGGAAAATGCCTTACCACCACCGCCTCCGCCACCACCTGCCCCTGTAGCGCTTTCTGCATCTCCTGCTTGAACTCCCGGTCCCCCCGCTCCGTATCCCGCGCCAAAGCCCATGGCAGCTACTACTTCAGCCGCGGGGATGATGGTCGCGTCTTCATGCTTTACGGGCTCGCCATATACACGGCTGACATCGGCGACATCCAAGAATTTGTGCATAGTTTCTTGGACCAGGTCGATGGCTTTGCCGGGATTCTCGATATTAATTTCTTCTGGTACCAGAGATTTGTCTTCAGCCATGATTCTTCCTCCATGGTAGGTAGGATATTATGTATTGGAGTTACGCACTTGAGGCTTGGTTTGCTGGGAATAGGGGGTGGGGACAAAGCCCCCACCCCCTATTCCCAGCAATTTCCTCGCCGAACTTAGTAAGATCTAATGTGATTATCTTGAAAAAAATCACGACATCGGTAGTTCTCGAGATTGTGACATTGTTGAAATACAAGTTGAGCTACTGACGTTTTTATCGCCAGCGCAGAGTTAGCCAGATTAAAAATGACCCCAGGAGGCCAATACCTAACAAGAGCATCTGCGCTCTGCGTGTGTGATCTCGGATGGGTAAAACTGCTTGTTCACCATTGGGTGATTGGACGACTACGGCCTCGGGTGTACCCCAAAGCAGAATGCCTCGATAATCTGGGGGTTGTATCCGTATCTTGCGGACAAGAGGCACAATCTCGAAATTGCTCGCTCTGATAGCCTGTCCAGCCTGAATTTTTGCGTCGATCAGCTTCGCCATATCACGCGCCCGGTGTCGCATCAGTGCCGTCACTTGCCGGATCAGCTTTATCGATCTTCTCGATAGCTTTTTGCAGTTCGGTATTGAGCATGTTTAAGGCTTTGGAGATCTCTTGGCGCGCCCTTGATTCGACCTCGCCACTTTTGACGCGATCCTTTAATTCTTGCGCCTCGTTTTTGAGACGTTGCCCAGCTTCGCTGGCGTTGAATTCATCGACCGTATCGTTGGCCACTTGGCCCAATTCGCTAAGCCCGGTTTTGATATCCTGACGCAGTTTTTGAGCTTCTTCGCTTTGCCAGGCTGTTTGCATGATATTCTTTAGGTTATCACCCAATTCGCGGAATTGGGAAGTCAGATCAGGTTGGGGGTTGGATTCTTGAGTCATGGTTTGCTCCTTGGGTGTTGGAAATTAGATACTAGATATAGGATAGCAGTTTCGAGAATTCAAATCTCCAATTACCAATTTCTAATCTCTAAAATCCAATCAAAACTGCTCCAGAAATCGTAAATCATTAGCCCAAAAATAGCGGATATCTTCAATGCGGTGGCGCAGCATGGTGATACGTTCGGGACCCATACCGAAAGCGAAGCCAGCGTAGCGTTCTGGGTCGTAACCGCCGTTCTTTAGGACGATGGGGTGCACCATGCCACAGCCGAGGATTTCCAGCCAGCCGGTACCTTTGCAGACAGAACAACCCTCACCGCCGCACAGAAAACACTCCACATCCATTTCAGCGCTGGGTTCTGTGAAGGGGAAGTGGGAAGCGCGGAAACGAGTCCGTACCTCTTGTCCGAACATCCGGCGGGCGAAATCAGAGAGCGTCCCTTTGAGATCACTGAAGGTGATATTGTGGCCCACCGCCAGCCCTTCTACCTGTGTGAATTGGGTTTCAGAGCGAGCGCTGACCTGTTCGTAGCGGTAGCACATCCCTGGGAGGATGATGCGCACAGGCGGCGGGTCAGCGGGGTTCTCTGCAGAGAACTCGTGCATGGCTCGGATCTGCCCAGGAGACGTGTGCGTCCGTAAGAGGATGGGGTTATCGCCACGGTCCTTATCCGATTGCACGTAGAAGGAATCCTGCATTTCGCGCGCGGGGTGATTCGGGGGGAAGTTGAGCAGTTGGAAGTTGAACTCATCCGTCTCGACTTCACGTGAGCGGTACACCTGGAAGCCCATATCGGCGAATACGCGGTATATTTCGCGCAATGTTTGAGTGACAGGATGTAAGCGCCCGCGGGGCAAGGCCCGTCCGGGCAAGGAGACATCCAAGCTCTCTTCACTCAGGGAGTGCTGCAGCGCGACCTCGTGCAGGGCGGCCGTTTTTTGGGTGAAGGCTGCCTCCAAAGCTTGTTTGACCTCGTTCGCGGCGCGCCCCACTGCACCGCGCTGCTCTTTGGGCACCTCACCCATATTCTTGAACACATCCATGATGGCCGAACTGCGTCCGATGTGGACGACTTTCCATTGGTTCAAAGCCTCCTCATTATCGATTTCCAGCAGGGTGCTCATTCCAGCTTCTTTAATCTCTTCTAATTTGTCGAGCATATCACCTCCAAATTAAACAAAAACGCCCATCCCACTCAAGGGACGGGGTTCTTTCCCGCGGTACCACCCTTCTTGGCCGCATGTGCAGCCCACTTAGTGGCAGACGGCCCGATTAATGTTGATCAGGCGATCGGCTCCCCACGTAACGTTGGGGTCACGTCCCAGACTACTAGGCAATACAGAATACCATTCTGTTTTGCACATTCCCCTGGGCGGCTCGGGAGGGAACTTCAGTCAGTTTTCTCCTGGCAAGGGTTTCAGCCTGTGCCCCATGCCTCTCTAAAGGGTATTACAGACGTACTTTTCTCCGTCGTTGCCTTTTGGGTAGGTATATGGTTATTGTTCCTAATTATCTGCGAAAAGGCGAGCGTGTCAAGTACGAGAGTCTGAACATTGGACATATGTCTGCCCTTAAGTCACAACTTGACGAGAGATTCCAGTCGAATCGCGTAATGCAAAGTGCCCAGATCCATTCGACCCAGGCATTATGCAATTCTCGAAAAGATATACACTAGTGGATACGGTTTATACGCTAGTCAATGTAACTGTCACCCTGTGAGATTATGGATTGCACTCTGCGCCCGAATACTGGTCATTGGGGCAGGGCACCTTACATTCTGGCTGATTCATGTTTGGTGATTGCCACCAACAGCCTTTAGGAGGTTCTGGCGTGGGCGTTTGTGTCAGAGTGGGGGTGAGGGTGGGGGTTGGCGGAGGTTTTTTAATTGGCACTTGTTCGGTGTCGCCTACGACTTCGAGTAAGTCTACCCAAATCCAGCAAAGCCTTCCCCATCTTGGGCCTTCGATTTGTAGCCAGGTACCATCTTGAGTGCGGCCAGTGACTTGGGCAGTTTGGCCTTCAAGCAGGTAATCCTGCTCTTCGTAAACCCTACCGGGACCAAGTCTGCAGGTAGCGTTCTGGCGGGCCGAAGCCATGGGCGACGATGATGACTCGGGTGTGACTGTGGAGGTGCTTGTAGGCGAACTTGTGGGGGAGCTCGTTACAATGCCTGTGGCAGTAGGTGTTATTTTGCTTGGATCATATCCCCTGTATTCATATGCACCGATATCACACTGTGCCTCAAACGGACGCGGGATGGCGCGCTGGTCCTGGATGAGGGTATCACCTGCTGATGTGATGCAATCCGAAGCTGCATTAATCGCCGGACTGTCCGCCAATAAGGCATGCGTGTGTGTCAGTCCGCCGTTATCGGCCAGCCTATCCAGTCTGGGATCTTCATGAAACATAAATCCCAGACAACTGCTATCTGAGTCCAGGTTATTGCCATCAGCTACAAAATCGCCCGAGCTCTCATGGCAATCATTGCCGAGGAGACTGTTAGCAACGATCGAGTTTTTGACAACCAATTTCCCATCACTTAATTCAATTCCACCGCCAGTTGTGGCTTTGTTGAAAGCTATTGTGCTGTTATTGATGTGCACAGAAAGATCAACAGCAGGCCCCAGGATGAAGATACCCCCACCCAGGTCTGAGACGGTGTTGGTGGAAAAGGTGCTGTTGGTTATGACCATCGTTCCGCCCGATGATGCCAGGCCGCCCCCGCGTAGTGCTGAATTATTCGCAAAAGTGCTGCTGGTTATGCTGACATCCGTTTCGGTGTACAGCCCACCACCATCGGCACCGGACATATTACTTTCAAACGTGCTATTTTGGATGGTATGGACCCCGTCTTCAAGGTAAACACCGCCGCCATTTAACAGAGCAACGTTGTGGGATATCTGGCAGTTTTCCATAACCATATCACCATTGATAAAGAGTCCCCCTCCCCATTCCCAGTTTGATGTATTCGAGGCGACTGTGCTGTCGCGGATGGTCAAATCGCCATAAATTTCCAGGCCGCCGCCCCAGCGCCCAGACTGGTTATTCTGGAATGTGCTTTCCAGAATATCCAAATCGCCACCACCGGTGATGGCCCCACCACTGTGCCTGGCGCTGTTGCCATCAAAAAGTGTGGTTTGGATGATTCCTGCATCTCCCCAAATCATCATAGCCCCTGCGTCAACTCTGGCTGAGTTATCCAGGAACTCACCATCTGTGATGATAAACGTACTGTCCTCTACCGAAAGCGCGCCGCCATCGTAATCTGCACTATTATCATTGAAAGTGACCCGGAACAAGTTGAGGTTGACATCTGTACCATCGATCCCCCCAGAGTTATTGCCTGCGGTATTCCTACGAATCTGACTGGATGTAACTGCTAATCGGCCTCGACGCATGTAGATGGCCCCACCATCCCAAGTTGCAGTATTGGATTCAAGGATGCTGTGATTGAAAATCCTCACATCACCTCCACTGCTGGCGATAGCTCCACCATCGTGCCCCCGGTTCCAACTCAAGGTAGTATCTTGAATTACCACATTGCCATCGAGGTTGAATATTGCCCCACCTTTTTCACGAACGCCGTTCGACCCGATGGTAGAGTGGTTGATTGTCAGTGTGCCACCGTTGTTGTAAATTGCGCCCCCGCTACGCTCGGAGGGCTCCGCATGGAGTAACATCAGGCGGCCGCGCTCCAAACGAATATTATTAATTGTTAAATTCCCAGAACTGGATATATAGATTAGGCGGAAATCAGGTATACCTATGGCAAAGGAACGAGAAATGGTGGCGTCGTTCCCATTGATGGTTATGGGTGTAGTGATCTCTGGTAAGCCATTCCCTTCGCCCTCGCTGGAGACAGTGAATACTTCAGTTAGCTGGTAATTACAATCCGGGGCCAGTTCCAGAGTGTCATGATTGATAACCAGGTTGGCTTCATTGATGGCATCAATCAGCTCATCGACGTCACAAGCTACCTCGATAGGCCCAGTGGGCATATTGCAGGATTGTAAAAAAGCCAGGAGTGCTAGTGCAGCTAGGGTTTTGATGATTAACGTTTTATCAAACATCTTGTTCTGGCTTGTTTTATGCATGGTGACAGTACGCGTTCGTGACTGTCACCATGCATGATTTCACACTACTAATGGATGCGGGTGATCCGCCACCAGATCCAGAAATTAAAATCATACCACCCAAGGGGTGTGCCATCCGGGCAGTCATGATAATCTGTAGAAATTTCCAGGTAAGTATTCGGACGGCTTCCATAATTTGCTGCGGGTGGATATTCGGCGAAGACCCTACCAGCATAATCGTCAGCCCCTACCCCGGCATCATCCTCATAGCCATCCGCTTTGATCACTAGGCTGTGGTTAGCTGGGATATCGAACTCGAAGGTGAACAATGGATCGCCTTCCAGAACCCATCCTTCAGGCCAAGAAGCAGGATCTTCGTTATCGGGCCACCCATCCGACCAATCGACGTCGATGGTGCCAGCCCAAGGTTGACGCCTTTCGGCAATCCAATTGATATCGCCGTCTGGGGCGCGGTGGCCAACCCACATGCGGAATCTGAACTCACCGTTTTGGTTGAGGAAGCTTTCGCATACAGATTGCCCCCATTGGAGTTGAGTGAACTCTACCCTCAAACTTGCAGGCGTTTCGTAGATGTTGTTCCTCTCATCGGTTTCATCGATAGCATTATCCGGATCGACAATAGCGCGCAGGTCATAGGGTTCAGTGAGGGCTTCGTGATACTGCAGGATTCGTGCGCTGCCGGATGGAATGGTTATGTCCGTCCAGGTAAGCAGGTCGATTTGTTGGTTGTTGCTGATGCGCACCAGATTAACAGAAATATCCTCGCCCACAAGATCAGCGGCGTTATTGAATACATGGATGCGTAGCTGGCCGGAGTCCTCATGCGTGGTAATATCTGTGATCGTCAGATCAGGCAGGTTTCTAGGACCACCGGCTTCGGGGCCGACCAACACATCCACCAGCACGGTCATATTGATACCGTTATCATAGACGACATACTCGCCTGGCACAATCTCGCCGGCAGGGACATAGGCATCACCCTCAAAGGCTCTGCCGCCGCCTTCTTTCCAGATATTTGCACCGAAGGTCAACGCTTCTCTGGGGCCTAATTCGACTTCAATGTAATTCACACTGGGAGCGTAGTTGCTGGTGCAGGTTCCAAAACAAGAAGCTGATTCGGTCTCAATACTGCTAAAAAGCTCAGAAATATTGTAGATTCTGCCTGGGTCGAGATATCGTTCTGTATCATCAGTGGAATCGAAACTGGGCGGTCCGTCTTTGAATTCGGCAATGAGCGATTGATCATTAGCAAAAAATGTGCCGCTGATAGGCCCCTGCCGGCTTCCTAACCCGGCCCCCGTGTCGAATGATAGGAAGGTAACCAGCACGCTACGCGGGCAGTTCAGTCCATCCCAGACGCGGGTATTGCTGCGGGGTGATTCTCGGTTGGGGGCGTCGTCTAAATCGGTGAAAGCGGTCATTTCAAATTCGATGATCTCTCCGCACAAAGGTTGGTATGCTTCAATATCTAGAGAGCGTACGTGCGGTTCGATCAGATCAACGAAGGTGCCATTGACATAAAGTTTGAAACCGGTGATCCAGTCTTCGGTGCCGTCCCAGCGCCAGCGAACGTTGAAGGGGCCTTCACCCCTGGGGCCAAATGTGAGGGGATCCAAAATCGGAGCCTGGAAATCGCTCTCCTCGCAGGAAGGCGAGCAAATGCGATATCTGGCCTGGAAGGCTTCGCCATCGGGTCCGATACCGGTGGCAAGCAATTCACGCCCATCCCATTCGCTAGACGGATGTGCATAAGCATAAGTACCCAAATCAAAGACAGTTCCCCAGCCGCCGCCGCTGCCGGGGCCATCGTCATCGCCTGGTTCTGTGTAAGTGTGCATGAAATCGGCGTTGCAATTGACGAAGACCGGCAGAGGTTCGCCCCATACGGCTGCAAAACGCACACTATTGGCTCCACCCAGTACAGCGCGAATATCCCAATATTTTTCTCCCTGGGGTTCGAATTCGTAGCGCTGCATGTCACTATTTGCAATTTGCACGTAGCACCAGACATTCTGGTAGCTGTCACTATACTCGCCGCTGACGTAGAATTCGTAGGCTTCGATTTCGACGTTGACTGGGATTTCGACATCATCAAAGAAGCCACCCGGTCCTTCGAAGATAGGCCCATCAGCCTCGGGCCCTGGGTCGCCTCCAGGGGGCGGGCAATAGCCGTCTTCGGGCTCGCCGTATTCATGTGGACAGGGGTCGACATCGTCCCGCGCGCCGTCGCCGTCGCTGTCGGGTGCGTCACTCTCCGGAGCGCCACCTCCCCCAGGGTCTCCGGGGTCTTCAGGGGCCAGGTCATCATCATCGGGGACAGTATCGCCGTCGAAATCAGGCGCCCCCCCACTATCAGCCGGACCAGGTTCATGCGGCTCTTCATCTAAATGATCGGGGATGCTATCGGCATCTGCATCCGGGCAGCCTTCCATTTCAGGCAGGCCACGATCTTCTAGACAGGCATCCTCCTCATCCAGGATGCCATCACCATCAGTGTCGCCAGGCGTAGGGCAGCCATCGATATCGGCCCAACCGGCTTCATCGGGGCAGGCATCTTCGCCATCGGGAACGCCATCGTTATCGCGGTCGTCCGATAAAGGGCAGCCATCGCGAGTTGGGCTGGCTTCATCAGGGCAAACATCGATGTCGTCAGGAATACTGTCGCCATCTCGGTCGGGGAGTTCGATCGCTTCTACATTGATTGAACTGTGGGCGCGGACACCACGGCTGTTGAAAGCGCGTACGGTCAGGGTATGGGAACCCACGTTTGTAGGCTGCCAATTTACCAAGATGGGGAACGGCGAGATGCCGCCAGCTACATTCGTGGTTTCGACCTCGACCAACACCTCATCTATCCACAATTCAAGGCGAGTGATATTGTTCTCATCGCGCGCCGTGGCGTGGATGGAAACGGTTTGTCCGATTTCGAATTGGTCTCCATTGAGGGGCGCGTGGAATAGGACCAGTGGTCTGGCAGCCACATCGTCTGGGGTCAGGAAAAAGTATGCCGCGGCGGCCAACACGGCCAGAAGGCAGCTGAGCACTCCGACGATTGCAACGATGGCCGGTAACCTGCGTTGGAGAGCAGATGGTTGTTTTTTGAGTGTGTTCATGGTTTCGCCTCTTCACCCTGACTAATTTAAGTTCACTGCGAACTGGGAAAATGCGGACCAGTCGCTAAAATTAACCGCACCATCTTCAGCACGTACCGCCCAGCGGTAGATGATTCCGCAATCAACCGGTACATCTACTTGGCTAGTGCTCGAAGTGAAACCTCCAGCCGATTGCCAGTTACCCGCAGAAATCTGTTTTTCCAGCTTGATGTAGTACGTGGCAATGCCGCTGTCGTCGCTGACGACTGACCAGGATAGAGTCACCACAGATGTGCAGGACAGTGTCGCGCTATTAACCGGGCTTTGGGGTGCAGGCGCAGCTGGCGGGGTGTTGTCCACTGCTGTAGTGGGCGTGGGTGTTGGAGTTGATGTTGGGGTATTTGTCGGGGTTGGTGGGAGTGGAGGTGCAGCAACGATGGGGATATCACACGCATTTGAACTTAACTCTACCAGCTCAGCCCAAATCCAGCAATTTCCTGATCCGCTGGGACGTTCGGTTACCCACCAGGAACTCTCGTTATTCCGACCAACAACAGTGGAAGATGTTCCCTGGCTAAGTGAACCAATGATTTCATACGCTGAGCCAGGTCCCGCACGACAGTTAGAATTCTTTAGGGCGGTAGACTGGGGGGGGCAAGCAGCTTCCTGAGAAGTCTCTGTGGGTGTTGCTGTCAGCGTTGGGGTATCGGAAATGATGGGGGTGACCGAAGGGGTCTCGGAAACTTCAGGGGTATACGTCGCTGTGGGAGGTTCTTCTGGCACATCGGGGACTGCTGCCTCGGCAATCGCGTCACCTACTACGTTCACAGAAATTGTGGCAGGGTTGCCAGCATCCCCATTAATGTCATATGCCCGAACCTGTAAGGAGTACGTACCAGGTTGGGTGGCCAGCCATTCCTGGCCGAATTCACTGAAAGTTGCACCTGCTTCCGTTGGAGCAGCGCGCTGGTAGGCTTCCCCATTCACATAGAGCACGATTTCAGCTATTCCATTGCGGGCATAGGCATGGGAGACGATTGTGATGGGTGACCCTTGGGGAATCGTTGCACCACCCCGCGGAGAGTCGATCCAAGCTCGCGGCCCGGTACTGGCTTCCCGGACGCAGGCAGTCAATAAACCCACGCTGAGTAGGAGCAAGGCGAATATTAGTTTGCGCATTAATGAAGAAGTATTCATATTTTTTACTCCTTTTTCAAACTTCACCAACGCAATGACTAATGGTGTACTGCTACTTAGGATTGGCTGATAGTCTCAGCAAAAGGGCGCGTGTATCAAGGTTGAATACTCCAGACATGCACAACTGGTTTGGCACCATCAGCAAACCGTTCGAGAATATACAGGAAACCGTGCTCTCGGTCATATGCCATCTCGCCGATGCGATAACGGCGTTGATCACCCAGGCCCAAATTGGCTGCATCCCACTCTGGGGGATCTAGGTAGAGGTGTTCGTCAATATCCAAAACCGCGTAGGGCTGAGGGTCGTGAGGCTGCAAATCCCCTGCTAACACCGCAGCAAAATCTTCGGGTTTGAAGAATACTATTTGGGCATCGAAGCGGGAGCTCCACCAGCCTTTACTCTCTTCGAGATAACCCTCACAGTTCGTGGTACTAGCCTCGGCGCAAGGCGTTCCATCGGCGTTGAAACACATCGCGCCCTCCAGCGGGTCTATGGCCGGGCAAGGCATCCCATCCCCATTGGGGCTAGAGTAGCCATACCACCAGTAATCGCCACCACCTTTAGTGCCCACAAAGATCACGGCGGTTCTGTTCACAGAAGTCAACCAGGCACCCCCTTCCCATTCATCGGCGTCGCGGTAGCCTGTAATCGTATTTATTTCAGGATCTTCCCACATGGAATAGCGTAATAGGGTTTGTGAGGACAATCGGCTGCCTGGGTTGGGAGGATTCCCATCTTCCCAGGGGGCGAGCGCGAACAAAGTCGGACCTTTCCCCGACCAGCCGCCATCGCGGTAGCGGCCGGTGGCCAGTTGCGCTCCACCCAAGTAAGCGTTTGCCCAGGCCGGGTCGATTTGGAACAAATAGCCGTTGACGCTGTAGAGTGATTCCTCCCCCACCCACCAGGCTCCCTGCGTGTTAGGGTTCGCCAAATTTAGATCACACCAGGCATGGGTGGGTGCATCAGAAGGAGAGCCTTCGTCATGGTGATGCGTGCCCCATGACAAGTACAACTTGGGGGATGCCTGCTCACCCATAGGGGGGAGTACTTCCAATCCCACGCGCGGCATTTCTTCGAAGCCATCGAATAAGCCCCCGCGCACATCTTGGAAATCCTGCAAGGTTGTGGCGATGGGCAATTGCTCGATATCCTCTGTGACGATCGGTGCCGGGATGCTGACTTCAGCAATGTAATTCCAAACATCATGCCCACTGCCAAACAACGAACCGGGGAAACCATCCTCATCACCACCAGGGTCGCCGTCTGGATTATATGCCAAGGCTTGCCCCCCATATTCCCAGGTGGTTGCATCACTGCCTCCATCGGGGAGACGGAATGCGCCCAGGTAGGTCAGTTCACTGGGTTGGATCAAGTTCGATGGCAGTTCTTGAGATGGATTAGAGATCGTAGTTGGCTCAGTTTGTTCTTCATTTGAAGCTGTGATCGTAGAAGGCACTTCCGGGGGAGGATCTACTTCCATCTCTTGGTTTGGCAGGTTGCATGCCAACAGGCTGAGAGCGATAGAAATTCCCAAAAGCTTGAGACGGGATCGTATTTGCATGTCTACTCCGTTAATGCTTTAGGTCTCCAAATGGCGAGCGTATATACAATTGCCGCGGTTTAATGTTGAACCAACCTGCCCGGCACTGAAGAGTGCCGGGCAGGGATATTGATTAGGGTGAGATAACCTAGTGCACCCTGGTGATCCGCCACCAAAAATGGAAACCTCGGAAATCGTAGCCCATAGGAGGGCCGTCGGGGCAATCATAAAATCCTTCGGATCTTGAATAATATCTCTCCTCGTTATGACCGAAGTTTTCAGCTCCCGAATACTCTTCAAATACATTGCCAAGGTAATCATCGGCTGCTAGACCTGAGTCGTCTTCATAACCATCGGCCAGAATGACGAGATTATCAGTGAGCGGCATATCAAACTCGAAGATATAGGTTGGGTCCCCTTCCAGAGACCAGATAGGGTCGGTAACACCTACAACACCGTCTTCATGGAAGCGTACATCCACGGTATCGCCATCCGTTTCAGGGTATCGACTTTGTCCTACCCAACTTACCTCACCCCCGGGAGGCCGGTGACCCACCCACATCCGGAACCAGAATTCCGCCTCTTGCTGTAAGGCATTTTCACAGGGATCTCCGCCGCGAAGTTGAACAAACTCAACGCGCATCCGCACAGGCGTTTCGAATGTATTATTGGTCTCGTCCATTTCCTCGATTTCATCGTCAATGTCAACCACAGCCCGGACATCATGCGGTTCGGTCTCCATGAACGTAGTCGATCTGCTACTTCCTGAAGGAATGGTAGCAAACATCATGGTATGTGTAGAGATAAGTTCCCCTGTGCTAATGCGAAAGAGCGAAACATCAATATCTGTGTCTACGATATCGGCGGCGTTATTAAACACTTCAACTCTCGTGCCGCCAAAATCTTCATCAGGACCGATGCTGCTGATGGTCAGGTCGGGCAGATCGCCGGCTTCGGGGCCGATCAAAACGTCGATCAGCACAGTCATGTTGATACCATTGTCGTAGACCACATATTCCCCTGGGACGATCTCTCCGGCTGGGATAGTTCCTGAACCATCGAATGCCACACCGCCGCCTTCTTTCCTGATATTGGCGCCGAACGTCAGGGCTTCGCGTGGGCCCAATTCAAGTTCTAGATAGTTTGTGCTGGGGGCGTAATTGCCGCTGCAACCGCTGCCCACGCATCCATGGGCTTCGCCTTCGATATCGGAGAATAGGGAGGCGATATTGTACACATTGCCTGGGCTAAGATACCTTTCAGTATCGTCGGTGGCATCGAAACTGGGCGGCCCATCACGGAATTCGGCAATGAGCATCTCATCATTGGCCCAAAACGTGCCGCTGATGGGTCCCTGACGGCTGCCCAACCCGGCAGTATCGAATGAGGCGAACGAAACCACGACAGTTCGTGGGCAGGTAAGCCCATCCCAATATTGCGTATTGCTGCGGGGTGATACGCGGTCAGGCTCGTGAGGATCACCACTATATGCTGCAACTTGGAAGTTTAAAACCTTTCCACAATCCGGTCCTCCAGGAAAAACGTGTGTTATGTCATAGGCGCGCTGATCAGGTTCACCACCCATCCGAGAGTAACCAGTGGTGGAAGTTATGAATATATAGAAACCATCGATCAATTCCTCATTTCCATCCCATTGCCATCTGAGAACGTTGGGGCCTTCGCCTCTTGGCCCAAAAGTCAGCGGAGCTAAGATCGGCGGAGGCAGTTCCGATTCATCACAGGTAGGTGTGCAGATGCGATATTTGGCCTGGAAGAATTGAAAATCGGCGCCGGCGCCGGTCGCCAGCAGTTCGCGACCGTCCCATTCAGTAGAGTCGTGTTCAGCATAGAACGTTCCTAGTTCATAGACTGTCCCCCAACCCCCACCCGAGGGAATACCTTCCCCATCATCTTCTGCTTCTTCTATGTAGATCTTTTCTGCCAGGCAATTGACGAACACCGGCAGCGGCTCATCCAAGGGAGCCATCAAGTGAATACTGTTTCCTGCTCCGAGAATCTCACGGATATTCCAAAATCTATCGCCCTCGGGTTCGAACTCATAACGTTGCACATCTTCATCGGCAACCTGCACATAACACCAGACACTGTCATATTCATCTCCGACTCGGAATTCGTATGCTTCCAACTCTAGCGTGACATAGATTTGAAGATCTTGGAAGAATACTCCGGGCAAGTCGAAGATGGGGCCATCGTCCTCGGGTAACGGATCACTTGAGGGGGGTGGGCAATAGCCGTCCTCGGGTTCGCCATATTCGTCTGGGCAGGGATCGACATCGTCGGCGGCGCCGTCACCATCTGTGTCGGGGGCATCGCTGTCTGGGACGCCACCACCCCCTGGGTCTCCAGGCTCTTCAGGGTCCAGGTCATGCAGGTCGGGGACAGTATCGCCATCGGTATCAGGAGCACCACCGGTTTCAGCAGGTCCAGGTTCATCAGGATCAGCATCGGTGCGATCGGGAATGCCGTCGCTATCGCGATCGGGGCAGCCTTCCACATCCAAAATTCCGGGTTCATCCGGACAGCTATCTTCCTCATCGAGAACCCCATCTCCATCAGAATCACCGGGTGTGGGGCAACCTTCATGAGTAGCCCATCCGCTTTCGTCGGGGCAAGCATCCTCAGTATCTGTGACACCATCATTATCGCGGTCATCTGGCACAGGGCAGCCATCGTCCGTGGGACTGGCTTCATCAGGGCAAATGTCGATCTCATCCGCAATCCCATCGCTGTCCCGGTCTGTAAGTTCGATGGCTTCGATCGTGATCGACCCTTGCGAGCGGGCCCCCGCACTGTTGAACGCCCGCACTGTCAGGGTGTGTGTCCCTGCCTTGGTAGGTTGCCAGGAAGCCAGGATCGGGAAGGGAGAAATTCCTCCTGGAATATTGCTGGATTCGACCTGAGATAAAACCCCATCCACCCAAAGCTCGACCCGAGTTATATTGTTTTGGTCGCGAGCCGTGGCATGGACGGTAGCGGGTTGGCCGATTTCAAGCTGGTCGCCATTGGTGGGTGCGTGGATTAAGACCAGTGGCTGAGCAACCACTTCATCTGGTCTGAGGAAGATATACCCTGCCAGAGCAGCCAGGGCGAGGATACAACTTGCTGCCCCCACAATTCCCATTACTAATGGCCATCTGCGCTGCAAGAAACTGCGTCGCCCGGGTGGATTTGGGATAGGTTGTTGGTAGTTGCCTGGAGCATAGTGTGCATTCATGTGTCACTCTTCATATCCCTAATTTATATTGATCCCAAATTGTGAGGGAGAAGACCAATCAGAAATATTACCAGCGCCGTCCTCAGCGCGCACCATCCAGCGATAGATGATGCCGCAGTCTACAGGCACATCGACCTGGGTGTTACCAAGAGGCCCCCAGCCGCCAGCAGATTGCCAATTCCCTTTACTTACCTGTCTTTCCAGCTTGACATAGTACCCGGCAATGCCACTGGGGTCGCTCACCGCGCTCCAAGCCAAAGTCACTGAAGTTGTGCAGGCTAGGTCGGCTCCATTGGCAGGCTGTTGAGGCGAGGGCACTGGTGGGGGTTGGTTGTCCACCGTGGTAGCGGTTGCGGTTGGGGTCGAAGTGGGCGTAGGTGTATCTGTGGGCGGCAGCGGGGGAGCAGCGACAATGGGAATATCGCACTCCGTTGAACTGAGTTGTACTAACTCAGCCCAGATCCAACAATTACCCGAGCCACCAGGGCGTTCGATCACCCACCAGGAACTATCGTTGTTTCGACCGACTACGGTCGATGAAGCTCCCTGGTTTAGAGAACCAATGATTTCATAGGCTGAACCAGGCCCTGAGCGGCAGTTCGAGTTTTTGAGTGCTGTAGCTTGGGGTGGGCACACAACTTCGGGAGCAGCCTGGGTGGGTGTTGCTGTGAGCGTTGGGGTATCGGAGATAATGGGGGTAACCGTAGGCGTATCGGTAACCTCGGGGGTATACGTCGCCGTAGGAGGATCTACAGGCTCTACGGCGGCTGCCTCTGCAACGACCTCACCAACTACGTTCAAAGTTACTGTGGCTGGGTTGCCGGTATCTCCATTGAGATCGTAGGCCCGAACCTGTAAAGAATAGGTGCCTGGCTGAGTCGGCATCCATTCCTGGCTGAAGTCACTGAAATTCGCATTTGTTTCCGCTGGAGCGGAGCGTTGGTAGGCCTTTCCATCTACATAGAGCACAATCTCAGCCAACCCTTCACGAGCGTAGGCGTGGGAGACGACCGTGATGGGTGACCCAACGGGAATCGTTGCCCCACCCCGCGGAGAGTCGATCCACGCTCTTGGACCGGTATTGGTTTCCTGGACACAGGCTGTCAGCAGCACAGTAATGAGCAGGAGCAGGATTAGAATTCGTTGGCGCATTTTCGGTGAAGTCTTCATTGTTGTTACTCCTTTTATTATTCTGAAACCGCACACAATGTGAAGCCGGCATACCAGGGGACCCCAAATCCTGGTGGGTAAGTGTACAAATCCTTTTGGATACCTTGGGGGTGCCTCTCGCCACAGCCGGACCGCGCAGCAATTTCTTCGGCGTCAAAATAAAACGTCATGCTGCCTAGACGGTAGGGATCTTCGCGACTGCCGCTGAGCTCGGCGTCGTCATCGTAGATCTCTCCGCTGACGGTTATCGTCACGCCCTCCCCATTGGCTAGATAGAACTCTGTGGTTGGGTTGTGCGCATCAACACGGCCTAGACAGGTGTGGGTGTATTCACCATAGCTGTAATCAGGTTCTTCTCCACTACCGCGCACAACCGTACAGGCGATATCAAATTGATCCACCAGGCGTGACTCGACGCCATCCTCGACGTAGATGCGGGCATGGAAATAATCGTAATTGTGCTCATCCTCGACCGGGTAGTAAGTAACCGACAAACCGGTGTAGGTGTATCCACCTAAGTGGTCTTCAAGGATGCTGTAATCGAATCCACCCCAGATCACTCGAATCCTGCCAGGGCCATCGCCAAATGCGAACGTGTTGTTGGATTCGTCTGATTCGACGATCTCATCGGTGGGGTCGACAACCAAGGTGAGCCCATAGCGACCTTCATAGGAGGATAATAAGTCCTCCAATCCAGACCTGGCGATCTCAATCGGGGCTCTTTCCCAAGGGTATAGGCCATCCCTGCTGATAAAGCCAACGAAGATCCTTTCAAGTCCAAGGGAATTGATCACTCGGATTCGAATTTCATTGGATTCGATCATACCTGTGCCGCGATTTTGGACTGTAATGATCAAATTGGAGTCCGAATCGAATCCGGCATTCTCGATAACCAGGTCGGGGATATCGATACAGTGGGGAAGAGCCGTCCACCCTGGGTTATCGCGCTCCACGCTTTCCTCTACCAGATCATATGGATCCAGAGTTACACACAAATCTTCAGGGCGCTCAATGCTGGGCATATCCGGATCGAAGATATCTGTCTCATTCCCAGGGAAGAGAACGAAATCGGGTAATGTGAAAAAGCTGACCATATCCAAGTTGTTGCGGGTCATTAACACTTCTAGATCAGTGGTCCAGGTGCCCGAACTATAGTTGTGAACGTTAATTCCATAACGGTTTCCTGTGGTGGTGATCTCATCAATGCCTAGTTGAGGCAGAGGCGGGAACCTGATAAGACCATCATAAGACGATGCCACAATCTCAGAACTGATGCTGAATTCCACCTGGCAGCGCGCATCCGGAATACGCGAGATCAGTGTGCCGGTGTAATCTGTTTCACCTTCAGGGGTATACAGTTCTTCTCCAGGGATGTGGATAATTCCTTCGCATATTACGTCTGAACCTGAGTCATCTATATCGTAGATGCCCACGCTCAACCCTAAGCCTTCTGTGGTCAGAGGCACTTCTACGTAGTGGGGATCATCACTCATGATCATCAACCAGCCTATGCTGTATTCCAAATCTGGCTCTAACATCAAGCCAACACAGCCAGGGTCACCATCCCTGCACAAACCATCCAGTGCTAGAGTATGTGAACTTAATTCGCTATTGATGTTCATGAACATCATTATCGGACCAATTTCGTCTTCCCCAAAATGATTTATAGTGAGGGTATCAAATGAAACATAGGCAGTGATATCACATTCTTCGAGGGCGTTGTCTCGTTCGATCACCAGCGGTTCGGATCGTTCGGACCAGCGTGGTTCCCCTGTAGGGTGTTCGGGGTCTTCACGCCAGGCTTCCATAGTGATGCTGTAATCAATGCCACAGGGAGGGTTGAACCACTCCGGAGGCAGCCAAATCGCACGCGTATCATGATCGTAAACAGTAAACTGTAATGTGTCGTTGACATAGACATAAAAACCGTCAATCTGATCAACAGCTTCCATGTCGGGGCTGGGCTCCCAATCCCAGGTTAGTTCGAAGGTTCTTTCGATGCGCAGGTTGTAAGGAGAAGGGATTGAGGTGTCCAAAATTGTTGGGAATCCCATTCCACCTGAGCGCTGACTAATGCTGTATTCCAACTCAAAACCGCCTTCTCCTTCCCTGCTCTCAGCGCGGCGAGGAATACCATCCCACATATCAGGTTCGGCAATGATTTCTACGCGGCCTAGCTCGTGGCTGTCCGTGCCACCACCAGTGATACCCACGCAGGTGATGTCGAAGGGCATCGGCTCGTTACCCGGCCAGGTAAAGAAAGGGGCATGATCCCCGCCAAGGTGTTCAGCCACATCCCAATCTGTTCCGCCTAGCGATGCGAAGGATTCGTCGGTAGATTGATCTCGGTCAGCATCGGGATACCATTGCGGTTCTAGATGTCCCATGCTGGCATAGCAGTGCAGAGCCTCATAGGTTGCACCAGTCTGCAATGCCAGGGCTTCGACTTGCACACTTACAGGATCTGGAGAAAACTCATCTGCGGGATCAGGTAAATCCACGCCAATTTCTTCAATCACATCGGATACGTCGCCTGGAGCAGAGTCCGAGGGTGCTGGAGGTAGCTCATCTGGGCTTGGGGCTGGCGCGCCGCCCGCAGGGGGGGATCCTGCTCCCGGGCTGCTGCCCCCGCCAGGAATCTCAACCGTCTCATCGGCCGCGGGTCCTCCCTCAGCCAAGCCGGGATTTTCATCAAGAAGGGCATCTTCGCTGACGCCATAGTCTTCAGCGATCGATTCAAGAGTTTCACCTTCTGAGAGCGTGTGCTCTTTGGATGATGGTTTTTCCGCCCATATGCGTATACTTGCTTGTCCAGCGACATCGTCAGAAGAGATGGCGCGCACCACTAAGGTATGTTCGCCCTCGCCCAATGGCTCCCAGGGAACCATCAGCACTAGGGCGGGCGGCGCGGTTCCAGGCGCAGCCTCTTGGGCGAAATAAAACACCTCATCGACCCAAAGTTCAACACGCCTCACACCGCTCTTGTTGCGAGCTGTGGCATTTACGAGGGCGTGATCGCCCAAGGAGATGTATTCCTGGTTGAGTGGTTGGTGAATGAGCACCAGCGGGCGAGAATATACGGCGCGCACTTTAT
>CAYTKR010000077.1:0-23543 GCA_964438295.1 uncultured Anaerolineales bacterium | reverse complement strand
TCTAGCTACCTGACACTTTAACAAAAGAATAGTTGATCGGCCGAGAAATCCCGGATAAAGTTGTTCTTGCCACAGAATAAACTTACCGGAGGAACCTCATGCCGATCAACACTCTCTATCATACCTGGATTCAACGGATTTACAAACTGCGACCTGGACAAAGGGTTACCCAAGTTCGAGGCTTCGTTTGGTTGATGGTTGGCATCTACACCAGCCGATCTGTGTACCTGAGTCGGATTGCGGGGAAGGTTCCCGGTTCGGCAAAGCTCTTGAGTACGGTTCGACGCTTGAGCCGATTGCTGGATAACAAAGCCATCCGCACACGGGAATGGTATGCACCCATCGCCAGGCAATGGCTGCAAGCTCAATTTCGTCATCTTGGCGAAATCCGCTTGATATTCGATGGCACCAAGGTTGGCTTTGCCCATCAACTGCTGATCGTTTGTCTGGCGTATCGAAAACGGAGCATCCCGATTGCCTGGACTTGGGTCAAACATGTCAAAGGGCACAGTTCGGCACGTAAGCAGTTGGCTTTGTTGGCATATGTGCGCAGTCTTTTGCCTGCTGGAGCCGCTGTTTTCCTGGTTGGAGATTGCGAATTTGGCTCTGTTGCGGTCTTGCGCCAGTTGGATAAGTGGAGTTGGTTCTATGTTTTGCGTCAACAATCCGACACCGGCGTCTGGCTCAACCCGCACAATGGCTGGAAGCCCTTTCGCAGCTTCATCCAGCGCTCCGGACAACGCATTTGGTTGGGCAAAGGGTACTTGACGGCAAAAGAGATTTATCCAGTCAACTTGCTGCTCTACTGGAAAACTGGCGAAAAAGAGCCCTGGTGCTTGGCCACCAACTTGCCCGATATGAGAATGGCCTTGCGTTTCTACTCTCGTAGAATGTGGATCGAAGAAATGTTCGGTGATATGAAGAAACATGGTTTCGACCTTGAACAAACAATGCTGAAGCACTTTCAGCGGCTATCTAGGCTTACGCTAGCTGTGGCTATTCTTTATGTTTGGCTGGTTTCTGTTGGTACTCGCACCATCCATGCTGGCAAACGACATCTGGTTGATCGCAATGAACGCCGAGATTTGTGCATATTCCAAATTGGCTTGCGCTTTATCGATAGGTGTTTGATCAATACTCATATTTTCCATATTCCGTTATATTCTTACCGATAATCCAAAACTGTCAGGTGGCTAGCCAAATAATACTAAATAATAATTTTCCTCCCAAAAAGCTAATAGCTAAACACATTTGCTGGTAGTAATCATTTTCTTCAATGCGATTACTGTAATGGTTCAATTTAACAACTGAAATATATTTTCAAGTAACTGACAAATTATCCATTTTGTTCAAATGGGGTAAGCATCCCCGCATTTTTATAGAGAGAATAGACGCAATTCACCCCTGTGAACGCTTTGGAATCGATTTGAGCGATCGCTACGCCACTGGCGGTAAGTTCGCCCTGGCACTCATGTGCCAGGATTAAGCGAGTGCGCGTGGAAGGTCGCGCTCGCTCTGACTCTTACCCGAGGAGCAGATAATCAAAAAATCGCCACTTTGAAAACAAAGTGGCGATTTTTTAGTTTTGGTAAAGCTCTACAAAATCATTGGACACAATTGCGTGTCGTTGTATAATTTTTGGTACAGAATAATGGGTGTGATATTAACACCCTTTTGGCTTTGGTGGTAAGGAGGAGACCATGAACGAGAAGGACGAGAAGTATAACGAAAAAGAAATGGAGAAGCGCGAAGAGAAATCGGCGGAGGAGAAGAGTTACGAGGAAAAATATCGCCGTGATCCGCTGGGAACTCTGGTTTGGGCCGTGATCCTGATTTGGGCAGGCGTGGTAATGCTGGCCAATAATTTTGGGATATTAGACCGCATCCGCATCCCATTTGCGGATTCATTCTCTGGGTTCCCCTTCTTTGGCGACGCCTGGCCGTTCTTCTTCCTGGGGGCTGGGGTGATCCTGCTCATAGAGGTTGCCATCCGCCTGACAGTGCCCGACTACCGCCGCCC
Organism: uncultured Anaerolineales bacterium; assembly: GCA_964438295.1. GTDB lineage: Bacteria > Chloroflexota > Anaerolineae > Anaerolineales > UBA11858 > NIOZ-UU35. The sequence continues at coordinate 21,523 of CAYTKR010000077.1, read as the reverse complement.
CGTCATGGGGACCTTCATCTTGGCGATCGTCTTCTTTGGGGTTGGGCTAGGAAATTGGAATGTGATCTGGCCGCTGATCTTGATCGTGATCGGTTTGTCTATCTTGCTTCGGGGAGTATTCCGTAACCAAGAATAATCGTCTCAGCGCTCTCCGCGGTAACTGCAGGGGAATCTATTTGTAGTCGAAATTGTTATATATTGAAAATCTTGCCTGTATGGAGAGCTTCTATTCTCTTCCCCATAACGGTTTCTAGCGCCTGGTAGGCCTTTTGCCCGGTGCAATGTCCGGTGTAATATTGTCCAACCCCATACGATAACAACTTGCGGCCCAGATCTTCGATCTCTAGCCGGCTGCCGCCCATGGTGTTGAGCCTGGGGAATCCGATCAAGTGAAATCCGCCGATCACGGCTTTGATGGGGACATCATCAAACTGATCGATCACAGTCTCGATCATGTTGAGAATGCCATTGTGCGAGCAGCCAGAGAATACCACCAGCCCATTCTGCTCTCGGACTACGAGAATCAATTCGTGTTGGAAGTCATCCCGCTGCCAGCGAGATTTGTCTTTTTCAAACAGGTAGCGGTTCCCCTCGGGATGGGGGTGGTTCTGCAATATTTGGGGCAAAATGTAGACCCGGGGCAGAATTTCCTGAAAGTCTTGAACAAAAGTGAATCGCTCAGGGTATTCCCTCAATAGATTTTTATCCAGGTCAATATACTTTCTCAAGACCCATGCAGCTCGTAAATATAGCGCGCCTTTGGGAGCTTCCTTTAAATAGATTTTGGCGTCAGGGTTGGATGCCAGGATGTGGCTCAAACCACCCCCGTGGTCGTAGTGGTGATGCGAAATGATGACATCGTGGATATCTCTGAGATTCAGGCTTAGCCTTTCTGCATTGCGGGCGAAGGCATCCGTAACGCCGGTATCGAAAAGTAGGCGAGTTTCATCGAATTCGATCAACAGCGATAGACCATGTTCTGGAGTGAGCTGGTCTTGCCCAGCCGGGCAGGTATTTTCAATCAGCGTTGTGATTTTCATGGTTACAATTGCCCTAAATTCAAACTCATTACTTCATTCCACCAATAATCCAGATGCGTCCACCACTGATCGCGACCGATGCAGCGGAAGTAGGGCGCCTTGTGCGCCAAAATGAGATCGCCGATCTTGTAACGTGGCAGGATCGGCGTGGATACCACCAGGCTGCCCATCTCGCCAGGGCGCATTTCGTGCAGCATTTTGACCCCTCGGCGAGTCTCCACTTCAAAGAAGAACAGATCGTAGTTGGGCACCCAAGCTCGTTTTTCATCAAGCTGCTGGCCGAACATGCCCTCGGTTGCACCGTAGATTTCCCGGATCACAGCCTGGCGTCCGTACATGGCATTGAGAGCAGGTTGGTGTTTGGTGTTGATCCCAGGGGTGCTGCCCAAGGTCATAACTTGCGTGCTCCACAAATCTTTAGGGTAAATCCCATGGGCCTTTTTTAGGTGCTTGCCAAATTGCAGCGCGGTTGGAGCTACACCTCCCACCAAGGCGACATTTTGATCTTGGCATTTCTCGTAAGCCAGCTCGAAACGCGCTTCCCAGTCCTTCCAGGTTTTTCCCCCGCCCAGGGAGTCGATCTCTTCCTGGGTTGGTGCTGAGGTCACCGGCGTGGAGCGAGAAACGTGTTTTGTGTATATGCCAGAACTATAGCCGTATTCGATCTGGCGCCCGTTGATTTCCACGGTTCCCACCACTGAGGGAAAGTTCAAGTTAAGGTTGACCCCAGCCAGGATCTCGAATTTCCCGCTTTCGACAACGTAGTTCATCACCGCACGCCCTGCGGAGGCGCGCATTTCAAGATCGGTGGGGGTCATAGGGATGAATTTGGATTCGCCTTTGGTGGTGCCGCGTGTGATTGCCCAGCCGATGGGCTGCTCCCATAGGAGCAGATCAACCTCTCCGCCCATAACGCGCTCGATGATAGCTTTGAAGCCATTGCCGGTTTGGGGATCTTCGTAGGGGGTGATAGGGAACGCCCGACGGTAGTCATCAAGGGTCTCGATTTGTTCAGCGCCGTGTTCTTTACCATACCCCGTTTTGGCGTAATCCTGGATCAGATTGTTTAGAACCTTCTCTTGTGCTTCGGCCGGGTTGGCAAGGGCTTCGTGCCAAGGTTTGAGCATATGCATCAGCATCATCTTTGCGGCCTGAGGATCGATGTCCATATTGTTTTTTTCCTTTAGGTGGTTTTTCGTTGGTCTGTAAGGTTTATCGCAAAATTTCGTGACCCCTTCCATAGATAGTCAAAGAGTAGCAAACTACACAATCCCAGTCAAGTGATTTATCTCAACTCCGGACAAAAGATCGGACAATTGACGAGAAAAAGGAAGAACTCCTAAACTCAAGATTGATTACCATCAAAAATTGAGAAGGAGATCTTCATGTACAAGTTTATCCAAATTCAGCAATTTGCCAAGCAATTGTTCGATGATGACAAAACAGCAAGCAAAGCTAGCCGGATCATGATAGGTATCTTGAAAGCAAAATCGCCACGCATCAGTCGAATAGCAGATGAGATGCCAGGCAACTATGATGCCAACTACAAAATGATCCAACGTTTTCTGAAAAGAGCAGATGTGAAAACCCCACTGCAACGTTGTTTTGATGCTGATGCAGAATTTGTGATCGGAGATCCAACAGAAATTGAACGCACAGGAGCAAGAAAGACGGATTATGTGGGACGGTTACATGATGGACAACAACGTGGTTTCTGGATGCTGACATTGGGAACACCTATGCGGGGCTGTGCCTTGCCGTGCAACTTTGTCACCTACTCATCCAGCACACTGGGTAGTGATAACACATCACGCAATCTTGAACATCGGCGAGTGATCGATGAAATTGCCACCTCAATTGGTGATCGACCCCTGGTTTTAGACCGTGAATTCTCTTATCAAACCCTGTTCGAGTATTTTCTTGACAGTCAGATGCAGTTTGTTATTCGTCTCAACCAGGGCAGCAAGCCACCCAAGTTCTATTATGACGAACATAGACGCAAGGAACTAACTTTGCTGGTTGCTCCCGATAGCGATCCCAAGATCTATCGAGACATTTACTACCGGGGTGAAGTGCTGGTGAATGTAATTGGTGTTTGGAAGAAAGGCAATCGCAAACCCTTATGGGTGATTACCAATATGCCTCCTGAGACGGCGTTGGAGATTTATTTACAGCGCATGAAGATCGAAAAGACCTTTCGAGAACTCAAAAGTATTCTGCAACTGGACACGATTATGAACAAATCTCGCTTCTATCTTGAGCAGATGATTTCTTTGATGTTGCTGACCTTTGCCATTACAGTATTGATCGGAGAAGCGATTCGTGATGTGCGCTACGCTGGTGTTTCTCCCGATCAGATTGATCTCATGAATTTGCCAGATGTTGCCAAGAATTCTCGCTGGCATTCTTTTTCAGGAACCTTTGTTTTTCTTCGGCAACGTAGACGTTTGCGACATGCCATTTTGCGGAAAATCGTTTCCAGAGTTTTCTCAATCTTCTGCTCCCTTATTCTGGGTAATAATGTCCGATCTTTTGTCCCAACATAAGATTTATCTCTGGCCTGTGGGAATCTTTATAGCCGAGGCTGATTTCCTCACATTTTCGATGAATTCGGTAGGACGTTACTTATTCGTGGACATAGAATTCAGTCAAAGAACTGTAATTCTGAGGAGTGCAGCGACGAAGAATCTCTCTCTTAGAATGACCAATTTGGGGATTCTTCGCTCCCGCCCTCCGTGGCGGTCGCTCACGCCACGCTTTGCGGCCCTATGGGCAGGCGGGCCGACGGCCATGACACTTTGGGTCTCTTGGAAACGCCGTGGGACTATCCAACCCTACATCTGGGGGATCAATCCGGTAATTCCTAGAAAGCCATTCCTTTTGGGAAATATACTTGACTGGTTAACTATTTCGATTGTATAATTTACTTAACCGGTTAAGGAGATTGGCATGGAAAATGATTTTTTGCGAGATCTTGAGTTTTTGGGGATAACGGCCAGGCTTAAACGTTTGAGCGACGCTCTCTCAACAAGCATTCGAGAGCTTTACAAGGATCAAGAGTTGACTATTGAGCCTAGCTGGCATCTGGTTTTTTTGTTCCTGCGAAAAAATGATAACTGCTCAATGGGCGAAATTGCCAAAGCGCTGCAACTCTCTCAGCCAGCACTTACGAAAATGATCAACCGGATGGAATCGAAAGGATATATTGAAGTTGTACGGGATGCAAACGACAATCGAAAAAAATTTTTAATGTTATCTGCAAAAGCGGAAGCAGAATTCCCCAAATTTGAAAAAGTTTGGGAGGCAGGCCAAAAAGCGGTAATGGATATCTTGGAAGCGAACTCAGAATTTATTAGGAATTTAGAGAAATTAGAAAACCAAATTCGAAGTAAATCATTCAGCGATCGGGCAATTGGATTTTTAGATGATGAATGATACCTCAAAAAATTCGGATGAAATATTATTGGCACTCTAGGAATCGCCGTGGAAGCGGAGTTCACGATGGGAATTCCCAGAGACCCTTATTTTTCCAATACGGAGGAAAAAATGGTTCAAATTGGAAACACCCCCTTGATCAAATTGGAAAGATTGATAGGACCAGAATGCGCAGACGTTTATGTAAAATATGAAGGCGGGAATCCCACTGGAAGCATGAAAGATCGCATGGCCCTCTCCATGATCGAAGGTGCTGAGCGCAGAGGTGAGTTAAAGCCAGGCGGGAGGGTCGTGGAATATACGGGGGGGAGTACGGGAAGCTCATTGGCAATGATCTGCGCAACCAGAGGATACAAAGCCCATTTTGTGTCGTCAAATGGCTTTGCAGAAGAAAAGCTGCAAACAATGCGGGCTTTTGGGGCAACAGTCGAAATCATTCCAGCTGAGAATGGCATCCTTACGGCAGAAATTATCAATCAGATGATTGCCCGCACAAAAGAACTGATCAACGAACCAGGAACCTTTTGGCCAGACCAAATCAATAATCTCGATAATAAAAATGGCTATCACTCCATGGCAATAGAAATAATGGAAGATGCGGGCAAAGACATGGATGAATTTGTTTCGGTCGTTGGAACGGGAGGTTGCATTTCTGGGAATTCCGAGATTTTGAAAACACACATCCCTACCCTGCGGACTGTCGCTGTAGAGCCTTTCTATGTGCGCAACATTTCTGGTGGGGATACGAGTGGTAAACACCGCTTGGAAGGCATTGGATTATCGTTTGTCCCCAGCATTCTCAGAGGAGATCTAATTGATGAAGTCATACCTGTGAAAGATGAAGACGCCTATCGAATGGCGAATGACTTAGCAAGACAGGAAGGGATTTTGGGAGGAATTACGTCTGGGGCTAATGTTTGGGTTGCACTGCAGAGAGCCAAAGAATTGGGGCCTGGAAAAAAGATCGTAACCGTGATTATCGATTCTGGATTACGGTATCTACATGGCGATTTATATCGATGACCAGCTTATTTCTACCTCAAAACAATCCCCATTCCCAACAATGCATCCACACCTGAAGAATTTCCCCAGTTCAATAAATTATCTAGAAGTTGCTTTGATTCTCCGGATCCAGTCATGAGGTAATCCAGCAAATTGACCAATCGCTCATCGGCCAGGCCGCGTGCCGCGCATTCGATCAGGTTGGCGCTCAGGGTAGTGGTCTTTTCATATGCGTCCTTTATGATCTGATTATTGAACCAATCGAGATCATTCCCGATTGCCAACACAGCATTCCAGCGGTTGAGGGTCAGCAGCAGGCCAATCAGGAAATCATCGCCGGAAGGCGTCAGACCCGTCCCGCGACCAAGCAGTTTCCTGGTCATTTCCATAGTCGTTACTAGCTGCGAATTCTTGAGATGCTCTCCAATGGACAAGATAATTGGCTTTGTGTTTCCTAGACTTCCTTCTGAAAATTGCTTATCTGTTTTGGGGATTGGCACCAGGGCGGATAGCATGCTACTGAGTCCCTCGCCTGTTTTCTGCGCATAGGCACAATATGCCATCTCAGCCAAGCGAGGGTGTAAGGCAGATTTGTGGAATGCACTGATGGAGGGCGGTTTTGGTTGCCAAATGCTAGCTCCTTGGGTGGAGATTTTGAGATCAAGTTGGGGGATAGTGATCAGCCCAGGGGTAAATTGGACCAGCCCTCCAGGAGTCAAAGAGTTCAAAGAGCGGACATCTTCCTTCAAATTGACAGTCATCGGGCCGCGGAAATTTTCATAGGATAAGAATATCATCCACCTGAGTTCGGTATTGAGAAAAATCCCTCGAGAAGTGACCCCCATCGTGGTAGCTGATCCTGGGGTAGATAAGACCTGTTGGGCAATTGTTCCTATCGTGGTAGCGGTCAGTGGTTGGGCTAGTCTGGGTAGTGTTGACATTTCATTAGTATTCTAGAGAAATAACATGAATGAATAGCATTGATTTTTTGAGAGAAATCACCAAATGTCCACACGGCCTAGTCATTTAAAAAGGACACAGGATAAAAGTAAATTGGGAAGGTGATCTTTGCAACTGGGGTTGTCAGACAATTTACGATACGCTATTTTTGCTGACGCCATTATAGCGCGGCTGTGATAAATCGACATGCGGGTGCGATTTGATTTATCAAGTCTAAACGTTTATACTTGGTACTCCCACTTGTACTTTCCAATCTCGATAGCAAACTGGCATGAGGGGGAAATTGCCGTTTGATTATTATTACTATCAATCAGGTAGGAAGGAGTTAGTATGGCGAAAATCTTAGTAGAAATCCGTACGGGGGCATATTACGACTCTGTAATTCTTATGCAATTGCAGCGCTCTTTAGCTGAACAGCCCGGGGTGATTGATGCTGGGGTGGTAATGGGTACTGAAGCCAATAAAGAAGTATTAGCTCAAAGCGAATTGCTGGTTCCGGAGGCCCAAGCGGCTAACCCCGATGACTTGGTGATTGTTGTTAACGGTGAGGATGAAGCCACCGCCCAAGCCGCCCTGAACAAAGTGGATGAGTTGGTTTCATCTCGCCGCAGCAGCGGGGGTGATGAAGACTACAAACCTCATAGTATGGAGACGGCTACCAGAATGTTGCCAGATGCCCATTGGGTGCTGGTCTCGGTCCCTGGACGCTACGCCGATGGGGTCGCACAACAAGCCCTGGACTTAGGGAGACATGTTTTCCTGTATAGTGACAATGTCTCACTCGAGGACGAGATCGCCTTAAAAAAAGATGCTGCCTCCAAGGGGCTCTTAGTGATGGGTCCAGACTGCGGGACGGCAATCGTCAATGGGATTGGGCTTGGCTTTGCCAACAAAGTCCGGAAAGGCCCTATTGGCATGGTGGCTGCTTCTGGAACAGGTCTACAGCAGGTATCGGTGCGCGTGCACCAAATGGGCAGCGGCTTCACGCATTGCCTGGGCACAGGGGGACGTGATCTATCTGAAGCCGTCAACGCCATCACTGCTCGGCAGGGCCTGGATTTGATGACCCGTGACCCCGAAACCAAAGTGATCGTTCTTGTCTCCAAACCACCCTCACCCAAGGTCGCCGATGAATTGGTCAAGGCAGCGCGTTCCGCGGGCAAGCCTGTGGTGGTCAACTTCATTGGCTACGCGACAGCCTCGCGGCGCATGGATAATATATTCTTCGCCACAACGTTCGACGAGGCGGCCGAACTAGCGGTCAGCTTGGTTGACTCAGAGGAAGATTTCACCACCGAACCGGATATCTCCAAATTTGCCAAAGGCCAGCGCTATCTACGCGGCCTGTTCTCAGGTGGGACCTTGCAATATGAGGCCCTGCTGGTCTTGCAACATTATTTCCCCGTGGTTTATTCCAACGCTCCGCTGGACAAGAAATATAAACTAGAAGATTCTCTGGTCAGCGTGGAGCACACTGTCATTGACCTGGGTGAGGATGAGTTTACAGTTGGACGCCTGCACCCGATGATGGATAACGACCTGCGCGTCCGCCGACTTGAAAAGGAGGCCGAAGATCCCGAAGTGGCGGTAATCTTACTGGATGTGGTGTTGGGCTATGGAGCCCATGGTGATCCTGCCTCCGAACTGGCTCCAGCCATTGCGGCCGGGATCAAAACCGCTAAAGATGCGGGACGGCACCTGGAAGTTGTCGCCGTGGTTTCTGGCACCGATGAAGATCCCCAGGGAATGGATGATCAAATCCAAATGCTGCTGGATGCTGGGGCGCGTGTCGAGACTAGCAATGACGCAGCGGCGCGTTACGTCGGCCGCTTATTACAGGCCATCGAACGCGCTGGCGAAACGACACCCGAAGATGAGATGACCCAGGTTGACCTGGAGTCGCTCAAGAAACCCCTGGCAGGCATCAACGTCGGATTGGACTCGTTTACCGAAGCACTGATCGACCAGGAATCGCAAGTTGTGCACATGGACTGGAGACCCGTTGCTAGCGGCAATGAGAAGCTGGCAGGCATCCTGGAACGAATGAAGCAAATATGAATCATCAGAAACGGAGATAAACAATTTTTAATCTTCTTTCATCTCCGTTTATCTATGGTGTAAAGGATATCTAAGATGGATGTTATTTCTAACCAGAAAACTTGGAGATAATTATGGATATTGAAAAAGCAAATGCTGAAGCTACTGATCGGATGATGGAAGCCCGTCCTGTAGTCGTAGGGATGGGAAAGGCGATCGATGTCGTTCCAGGAATGCGTGATAACTTACTCATGCACGCTGGACCTCCTATCACCTGGGAGCGCGCTTCTGGCCCCATGAGGGGTGCCATCACCGGCGCGTTGATCTTCGAGGGCAAAGCCAAGGATATGGATGAGGCTCAGAAAATGGTCGAGTCTGGGGTGATCGACCTGGAGCCCTGCCACCACCATCAAGCAGTGGGTCCGATGGCTGGAGTGACCTCAGCCAATATGTCGGTGTATATCCTCGAGAACAAGACCCACGGCAATATGTCGTACTCCAACCTCAACGAGGGCTATGGAAAAGTCCTGCGGTATGGTGCCTACAGCGAAGAGGTCATCGAGCGCTTTGGCTGGATGGAGAACGTCATGGCCCCGGTGCTGGGTAAAGCCATTGAGTTTAGCGGCGGTATCGACATTCGCGCTATGGTTGCTGAAGCTCTGCATATGGGTGACGAAGGACATAACCGTAATAAAGCAGGCTCGGTGCTCTTTACAAAAACCTTGGCTCCCTTTATCGTCAAAGCCACCGATGATGCCGATGTCGCTTCTGAGATCATCAAGTTCCTAGGCGACAACGCCCTGACAATCCTCAACCCAGTGATGGCAGCCTGCAAGGGCATGGTCGATGTAGCCCACGATATCGAGGGCAGCACCATTGTGCACGTAATGGCCCGCAATGGCACCGATTTCGGTATCCGCGTCAGCGGCTTGGGCGATCGCTGGTTTACAGCGCCAGTCGGCATTCCAAAAGGGCTCTACTTCCCCGGCTTCACTGAGGAAGACTCCAGCGGCGATATCGGTGACAGCACCATCACAGAGTCGGCCGGCATCGGTGGCTTCGCCATGGCGGCAGCCCCGGCTATCGTGACCTTTGTCAGCGGCACACCTAAGGATGCCATCAACGCCACTCTGGAGATGTATGAGATCTGCTACGCCGAGCACAAGTTCTTCACCATCCCCCCGCTGGATTTCCGTGGCACGCCCACAGGTATTGACCTCCGAAAAGTCGTCGAATTGGGTGTCACCCCGCGCGTCAACACCGGCGTTGCCCACAAAGACCCTGGTGTTGGTCAGGTCGGTGCTGGCCTCGTGCGTCCAGAATTGAGCATGTTCGAGGAAGCGCTGGAGGCGTTTGCAGAGAAGTACGGGATTTAGAGATTGGATATTAGATATTGGTTATTTTACGATGGCATTGAAGTTTGAGGACTTGAGGGTGCTAAAAACAGCTGAATCCCTTGCTGATGAGATTTGGTATCAAGTCCTGCGCTGGGATGATTTTGCTAAGGATGTGGTCGGGAAACAACTGGCGCGCGCCATCGATTCCGTGGGTGCAAATATCGCTGAAGCTTTTGGCCGTTTTCATTATGGCGAGAAGCTTCAGTTTTTGTACTATGCCCGTGGGAGTTTGTTTGAAGCAAAATATTGGCTCAACCGCACTTTGGAAAGAAAACTAATAACTCACGATGATGTCGAAAATATTGCATTAAAACTATCCGATTTAGCGCGTCAGTTGAATGCCTTTGCTGGGATGATCAAATCACAGCGGAGAGGAAGTAAATCCCCACAAAAAAGTATCCGAGAAAATGTACCTAAATACATTGTGGAAAGAGCTGAGGATACTGATGCGATCTTTTCTGTTGATGAAATCAAATGGCTGAGTTTCACGCCTAATACCTAATAACCAATACCCCGTAGCTTTTCCCAACACACGAGGAGAAACACAAAACATGGACCGAGAACAATTCATCAAGACTCTTGAGAGCGCCAAATGGTACGACCTAACCCAGGCGATGGGTATTTTTACACCCCCGTTCCCCGGGGAGATGCCCTTACAGATTCAATTCTTCAAGCGCTTGACTGGCTCATTCATTGGTGGACAAGGTGCTAATGGTCAGCTGATCGAATGGAGCAATAACACAGGTACGCACTTGGTGGGACAGCGGGCGTTCCATTCTGGGGAGCGCGCCATTGCCGATATTCCATTGACCGAAGTGTGTGGCGAAGGTGTTGTTGTAGATATCTCCGATGCGGTTGAAGATTATGGTTTTTTCACACCGCAGATGATCACTGAGCGTGTGGATGTCAAAAAGGGCGACATCTTGATCATCAACACTGGATACCACAAATTTGGTTGGGACCAACCCGACGTACAGAACCCCGAGGCACAGGGCGGCATAGAGAACAAAGAATTCAATTATTATTTACGCCATCCCGGCCCCTCGCCTGAATTTTTCCCTTGGGCGTTAGAGATGGAATTGAAGTTGATTGGTGTGGATTGTGGCTGCGCAGAGCACCCTATGAACACCAACCTGCGCTATATGCACGCGCGTGAGTTCGAGAAGGCCGAGGCCAAGCTCAAAGAGACTCAAGGTGTAACCTGGGATGAACTCTTCCCGCCTGATGAGTATCACAAGCTATCTCATGTCACGATGCCCAAGGCCGGCCTGCTATTAGCCGAATCCCTGGGTGGGCAGATTATGGAATTGAGCAACCAGCGCGCCTGGATCATGGTGGGATCAATTCCCTTCATGGAAGTTGAATCCTCATGGAGCCGGGTAGTTGCGCTGCAAGCGCCCGAAGGAATGAGTGAATCGGATTTCTTTGACATCATGTTGGATGCTGAAATGTTGGACATGACTCTGCCTTTCAGCGTGCAGACTCCGCAATGGGCCAACTATATCCCCTTGAGCATTAATTACACCAAACGCGTTGGCGGACAATATTTTGGATTAGGTCGTAACAACGCCCATTGCAAGGCGAGCTTCCATCTTGCCACCCATATGGACGGCGAGAAACACTTCCACGCCGGCGGAAATACTATTGGAGAAGAGGCCTTTGAAAAGTGGTTTGGCCCTGGGGCTGTGGCGGATATATCAGAGTATGTCAGTGATACCAGTGTCTACACCCCCGAAATGGTTGAGAAGGTCGTCGAAGTGCGCGAGGGCGATATACTGGTCATCAAGACTGGTTACGGCAAATATGGCTGGAATTCACCGGATTCCGATGAATTTCGTTACATGATTCGCCACCCAGGTCCTTCACCTGATTTTGGTGATTGGTGTATCGAGAAGAAGATCAAGTGGCTGGCTGTCGATTGTGTGGCCATGGAGCATCCCATGAATACCATCCAGCGCCTGTGGCATCCGAAGACGTTTGAAGAAGCCAACCGCAAATTGATCGAACAATATGGCGATGAATGGGATGTTATTTACCCCTATGAAAAATATTACCAGGATATGCACCTGAATTTGTTCCCCAAGGGCATCATCCATGCTGAGAATTTGGGTAAGGATTTGATGGGCATGGATAGTGGTCGTTACTTCATTGGTTGCTTTGTGCAGAAAGGCATGGAGTTGGCTTCTTGCTGGGCACGCTTTGTGGCTTTCAAAGAAGGAAAATAAACTGTTAGACCCCTGGGGTTTTTAATACCCCAGGGGTCTGTGCGATGAAAGGATAGACTTATGCTAGATCCCCATCCAAGTTTGCCAGAGTTTGACTATATCAAGCCCGAGACACTGGCCGAGGCAAGTAAGTTTTTGGCTGAGCATGTTGGTGAAGCCCGCCCCCTGCTGGGGGGTACAGATATCTTCGTGCGCATGCGCGACGGTTTTTGGAAAGATCAATTTCTTGTCGATGTCAAAGGTCTCGACGGTACCGATGAAATCAGTTTTGATCCTTCCAAAGGCTTGACAATCGGAGCCGGGGTCTCCATGAACCGCGTTAGTGCTCATCCTGATGTCAAAGAGCAATACGCTGTGCTGGCCGAAGCCGTGGATTCTGTGGCCAGTTATCAACTGCGCAGTAGAGCGACTATCGTTGGCAATATCTGCAACGCATCACCCGCAGGAGATACGATAGGAGCTTGCCTCCTTCTGGATGGCGTACTCAATGTGCATGGTGTCGATGGTGAACGACAAGAGCCACTGACAACTTTCTTCCAAGGCCCCGGCGCAACAGTATTAAATGCTGGTGACGTGGTTGTTTCTATTGAGTTCCCGCTGCCGCCTGATGGTTTGCAGGGCACATATGTGAAATTGGGCCGCAATAAGTCCAGTGATCTTTCCATTGTCGGGGTAACAGCAATCGGTTACCCGGATAGCAAGGTAAAATCAGGGTATCGTATGAGATTAGCCTTAGCCTCGGTAGCACCAACCCCCTTGGTGGTCGATAAGGTGGAAGAGATCTTGGCTGCTAAGCCGATCACTGAAGAAGTAATTTCCGAAGCGGCTGAGGCAGCATTCGAAGCTGCCTCACCGATTGATGACGTTCGCGGCGGGGCTCAATATCGCAAGATTATGTCCCGCAATTTATCAAAGAAAGCTTTATCGGTAGTATGGGAAAATCTCGGAAGGTGAATTATGGCATATCACAAACTTACACTTACTGTTAATGGTGAAATTGAGCAGGTCGATGTGCCCTCCAACATGACCCTATTGAGAATGCTGCGGGAAAAGTTGGGTAAAACGGGCACCAAGAATGGCTGTGCGGCGGGTGAATGTGGTGCCTGTACAGTCATGGTCGATGGCGAACCCACCAACAGTTGTATGATGCTGGCGGTCGAATGTGATGGCAAGGAAATTGTCACTGTTGAAGGATTAGCTGATAATGGACACCTTGCACCTATCCAGCAGACGATCATCGATTCTGGTGGAGTTCAGTGTGGATTCTGCACCCCAGGAATTTTGATCGCCTCTCAGGCGTTGCTCGACCGAAACCCCAACCCTAGCCAAGAAGAAATCCAAGAAGCATTAGTTGGTAATTTATGTCGCTGCACAGGCTATGTGAAAATTGTCGAAGCTGTGCAAGCTGCTGCAAAAATGGTATAGGAGACTACTCATGACTATTGAGACTCAAGAACGAATCCCCAAGCCAATTGGCGAAAGCAAACCTCGTTTAGAAAACGACCAAAAAGTTACCGGTGCTGCCATTTTTGCAGATGATATCCAGTTTGGCAATAGTTTGTTGTATGCGCGCATTTTGCACAGCCCTCATCCCCATGCCTTGATTAAATCCATTGATGTAAGCAAGGCGGAATCACTCCCCGGAGTCAAAGCTATCGTGACCGGAGATGATTTCCCTGGATACATTGGTCTCTATCTCCAAGATCGGCACATCTTTTGTCGCGATCGCGTTCGCTATGTTGGTGAAGCTATTCTCGGTGTTGCCGCTACCAGTGAGGAGATTGCCGTAAAAGCCTTAGAGCTGATCGATGTCGAATACGAAATTTTAGAGCCGGTGCTGAACCCTGAAGAAGGGGCACAGCCCGAAGCCCCCTTGATCCATCCCAACCTGGGTGATTATAAAGTGGCTAATTTTATATTCCCTCAACCTGGGACGAATATTTCCAACCACTTCAAACTTCGCAAAGGCGATGTAGAAGAGGCATTTGAGAAATGCACAACCATAGTTGAGAAAAAATTCCGGGCACCTCATATTCAACATGTGCCAATCGAGACTCATGTGGCCATCGCACAGTGGGATGATACTGGCGATATCACCCTATGGGCAAGTTCGCAATCTCCATTTGCCCAACGGAATTTGATTGCCCAGGCTTTAGGAGTTTCCCAAAGTTCTGTACGAGTTATCGCCCCGAAAATTGGTGGTGGTTTTGGTTGCAAAGCCGGCGTGAGTATGGAGGCATTGGTCGTTGCCATTTCATCGAAGACCAAAGGTCGCCCTGTCAAACTAGTGCTAACACGTGAAGAAGAGTTTCACACTGCCTTTGTACGCCAGGAATTAATCGGCTACTATAAAATTGGCTGCGATGAAAATGGCAAAATTCTTGCGATGGAAAACACCTACTATTGGGGAGGTGGAGCCTCTACCGAATATGGTGTAAATGTCACCCGCGCAGCTGGATATAGCTGCACCGGACCTTACGAAGTGCCCAATGTGAAAGCAGATAGCCTTTGTGTATATACCAACCACCCTGTAGGTGGAGCATATCGCGGTTTTGGCATGCCTGAAATGCACACAGGTTTGGAACAGACCATTGACGAGTTGGCTTACAAAGCTGGGATTGACCCTGTGGAGATCCGCAGCATAAACTGTGTCAAGGCAGGTTGCGAAACGGTGACCGGGTTCAAGATGCATCCTACAGGATTGGAGAAGTGTATTGAAGAAACGGCCAAAGCGATCCAGTGGGGACAAAAGTCCCCGGCGAGTGCTCCCAACAAACGGCGCGGGAAGGGCACTGCGATTATGTGGAAGGCTCCGGCCATGCCCCCCAATGCGGGTTCCAGCGCCTGGGTTGAATTAGCAGAAGATGGAACTGTGAATATTGGTCTTGGTGGGCAAGACCTGGGTCAGGGCGCTTTTACGGTAATGGCTCAAATGGCTGCTGCTGCTCTCGGTGTGCCTTATGAGTCTGTGCGCATTTCCACCCCCGTAGATACTCGCTACAGTCCGTATGAATGGCAGACGGTTGCCAGCCGCCTTACCTGGAGTATGGGAAACGCGGTAGTGGCAGCAGCCAAAGATGCCCGAAAGCAGGTGTTGGATCTCGTCTCAGAAGCATGGGATGAGGACCCTGAAAACCTGGATATTCGCGATGGCATCGTTGTATCGTACAAGAGTGAGCAGGAACAGCCCATCAAAGATATTGTCGTCTATGGTTTACCCAAACCGGATGACGAAGGCTGGATGGGCGGCCCCATTATTGGTCGCGGAAAATTCATGCCAACCTATGTCACCGGGCTTGACGCACAAACCGGGCAGGGAACGCGTTCAGTGGTTCACTATACGACTGGTTCCCAATCTGTAGAGGTAGAAGTTGATCTGGATACAGGCCGTGTTGAGGTTCTGCGTGGCGTATCTGCGTTTGATGTCGGAAGAGCCATCAACCCTGCTCTGGTTGAAGCCCAAATTGAAGGTGGTTTTGTTCAAGGCATGAGTTCTGCCTTATTCGAAGAAATGAAAATGGTTGATGGCTTCATGCAGAACCCCAGTTTTGTAGATTATCGCATTGCCACTACAACAGATGCCCCCACTGATATAAAGTCCATCATCGTAGAAGTGCCCCAAGATGATGGCCCCTGGGGGGCACGTGGTATTGGTGAACACCCGATGGTGCCTACTGTGGCAGCGATCGCCAATGCGATCTATGATGCCGTAGGTATCCGCTTGGCTTCCCCACCATTCAGCGCAGAGAAAATCTACCTGGCCATGTTGGAAGCTGGAATTGTGGAATAAGCACTCTGTATGATCCTGGTAACAGGTGCGGCAGGAAAAACTGGCAAAGCCGTCACTCAGGCGTTGGTAAAACTGGGTGAGCCTGTTCGGGCATTGGTTTACCGTGATGAACACATCCCAACCCTAACGGCATTGGGCGCTGAGGAGACCATCGTAGGTGACCTGATCGACCGATCCACTGTCGATCACGCGGTCTCTGGTGTTCGGGCTATTTACCACATCTGCCCAAACATGAACCCTGATGAGATCATGATTGGCAGGTTTGTGATTGATGCTGCCGGTGTTTTTGGGATTGAGCACCTCGTCTATCACTCAGTCCTGCATCCTCAAACGGAGTATATGCCTCATCACTGGCACAAACTACGCCTGGAGGAGTTGCTCATTGAGTCAGGCGTGCCCTGTACCATCCTTCAGCCCACAGCCTATATGCAGAATATCCTGGCGCATTGGGAATCCATCAGTGAGGGTGGCATTTTCCCAGTTCCGTATTCAATTGAGACAGTTTCTTGTTACGTCGACCTGCAAGATGTTGCTCAAGTTGCAGCCGAGGTTTTGAGAACTAAAGATCACCTTGGAGCGACCTATGAATTGGTTGGTACACAGGCGATCAGCCAAATCGAGGTTGCAGAAATTCTGAGCAAAGAATTGGGTCGTAATGTTGAGGCTAAGCAGATTCAACTTGATAATTGGGAAAAAAATGCACGCGCCTCGGGATTGGGAGATTTTCAGATTGATACGTTGATCCGAATGTTTGAGTATTACGATAAGTACGGATTCACGGGTAACTCGAATGTTCTCGGATGGCTGCTTGGCAGGCCACCAACATCTTTGGAAAATTTTTTCCAGCGCATGAAATAATGATGGATTGGGTCTCTAGGATTTGCCGAGTTGATCCCCAGATTTAGGGGTACCTGGGGTCCTCCGCACCCTACATACCCCTAAATCTGGATAGTCCCACGGCGTTTCCCAGAGACCCGCTGGATTGTTTCCCCAAAACGTTTTGGTTTTGAGGTATGATATAGACGTATGTGTAGAAACAAATAAGGAGCAGAAATTCCATGAAGCCACCTCCATTTGAATATTATTCACCCACCACAGTGGAAGAGGCTTTAGCCCACCTCGCGGAGCACGGATACGATGCCAAACCTCTAGCCGGTGGTCAGAGCTTGATCCCCATGATGAATTTTCGCCTGGCGATGCCAGCTGTGCTGGTTGATTTGAATAATATTTCCGATTTGTCCTTTATTCGCCCTGAAGATGATGGCGGTTTGTCGATTGGTGCGATGACGCGCCACCAGGTTGTCGAGAAAGACGACATGGTTAGCGAACGAGCGCCCTTGATCAACGAAACGATGCCCAAGATCGCCACCAGCCAGATTCGCAGCCGGGGTACCTTTGGCGGAAGTCTTGCACACGCAGATCCATCTGCCGAATTGGTTGCTGTTAGCGTGGCATTGGATGGTGAATTCAAGGTTGTTGCCAAAGAAAGTGAACGCTGGGTTCCCGCAAAAGATTTCTTCCTGGGTTTATTCACTTCGGTTCTGGAGCCAGAAGAGCTGCTGGTTGAAATCAAGTTTCCGTCATTCCCAAAACGCACAGGCTGGTCGCTGATGGAAATTGCCCGTCGCCCGCATGACTTTTGCTTGATAGGCGTGGCAGCTGTCGTTTCTCTGGATGAGAAGGATCAATGCCAACATGCAAAGCTGGTTTATTTGAGCGCTGGCGATGGACCGGTAGAGGCTCAACAAGCTGCAGATTTACTCAAAGGACAAGAACTTTCTGAAGAGGTTGTTTTGGCCGCGGCTGAGAAAGCTGCTACAGAAGAAATTGACCCCAGTAGTGATATCCACGCCACCTCAGAATTCCGGCGTCATTTGGCCAAAGTTCTGACCCGGCGAGCTTTGGATGAAGCGTTTACGCGTGCCAGGGAAAACTAAGGAGATTACAATGAGCAATCTATTCAAACTTTCCCTGACAGTAAATGGCAGCATATATGAAAAAGAAATAGAACCCCGCTTATTGTTAAGTGATTTCTTACGCCATGAGCTGGGTATGACAGGAACCCACGTTGGTTGTGAGCACGGTGTCTGTGGGGCGTGTACAGTGCTCTTCGATGGCGATCCGGTCAGGTCTTGTCTGATGTTTGCTGTCCAGGCGCATGGTCATGAAGTATTGACTGTGGAAGGCATGGGCACCATCGATGACTTACACCCCATCCAGGAAGCTTTCCATGAAGCCCATGGATTACAGTGTGGTTTCTGTACCCCAGGTTTTCTGACTACTTTAGTGCCCTTCTTGGAAGAAAACCCAGATCCCAGCGAGGAAGAGATTCGCACCGCTATATCTGGAAATTTATGCCGATGTACAGGGTACCAACATATTGTCGAAGCTGTTCAGCTTGCGGCAAAGAAGATGCGAGCATAACAGGAGTAGAGCCATGAGTTATAAGTTTATTGGGAAAAGGTACAAGCGTAACGAAGACCCGCGATTGCTGACCGGGCAGGCTCTATTTGTTGATGATGTCGATATTCCAGGCATGCTGCATGTAGCCTTTGTGCGCAGTGATTACGCCCATGCGCGTATCCTCAGTATTGATACGGAAGAAGCCAAACAACGTCCTGGTGTTGTGGCTGTCTATACCGCTGAAGATATGGGTGATGACTGGGAGCCAGGACCCCCTTTGGTTTCGCCGCCTCCCACCCTCGAGGGCGTCATCTTCAATTCTCGTAGACAGTCGCCTTTGGCGAAGGGCAAAGTGTATCATGCCGGGGAAGCCGTTGTCGCAGTCGTTGCCGAAAGCCGGTATATCGCCGAAGATGCAGTCGAAGATATTTGGGTGGATTACGAACCTCTGCCTGTGGTGGTCGATCTGGAAAAGGCGATGGAGGCGGATAGCCCCCACGTTCATGATGATTTGGACACAAACCTGGCCGCGCACATGTTCCAGAAAAAGGGTGATTATGAGTCTGCCAGAGAACAGGCAGACTTGGTCATCCAGAAGAAATTCTATTTAGACCGCGGCGCGGCTGTGGCCATGGAAAATCGTGGTGTAGTGGCGCATTGGGATGAGAAAAGCCAGCACATGACGATTTGGGATACCACCCAGGCGCCAATTCCTATTCGTAATGGCACGGCAGCCAGGCTAGGACTCTCTGAAAAACAGGTTCGGGTGATCGCCCCCTTCCTTGGAGGAGGATTCGGTCCGAAAGCGATGATGTTCTACCCCGAGGAGATGCTGCTGCCATGGCTGTCGATGAAACACTGTCGACCCATGAAGTGGATTGAAGATCGCCGAGAAAATTTCTATGCCACGACATCTGAGCGACAACAAGTTCATGAAGTTGAGATTGCCCTGACAAAGGATGGGCGCGTCCTGGGGTTAAGTGATGATTTCTTACACGATACAGGTGCCTTTGATCCCTATGGTTTAACCATCCCGCTCAATACACAATGCCATGTCACAGGCCCATATGATATTGAAAATATCGCCTCAAACTGTACCGCGGTATTCACGAATAAACCTATCGTTACCCCGGTACGTGGGGCTGGAAGACCACAGGGTGTTTTCATCATTGAGCGTATGATGGATTTTGCCGCCAAAGAGTTGGGCATGGACCCACTGGATTTGCGAGAGAAGAACCTCATTCCGCCCGAAGCATTTCCTTATGATAAGGAAGTCATTGATCAGGCCTTCGCCAAATTTGTGATGGATAGCGGCAATTACCAACCCGTAGTAGAGAAAGCTAGGCAAATGATCGGATATGATCAATTCCTCAAAGAGGAGCAACCACGCTTGCGCGCCGAGGGAAAATATGTAGGGATTGGGATTACACCCTTTATCGAAACTACAGGCGTGGGCCCCTATGAAGGCGCTCGTATTCAGATAGAACCCACTGGTAAAGTTAATGTTGCCACGGGAATTGGTACCCAAGGCCAGGGTCACTTCACGTCTTTTGCCCAAATCGTATCTGAACAACTTGGTGTGGCAGTCAATGATGTGAACTTGGTTTCTGGGGATACTGCCGAATTTCATTGGGGGACAGGGACTTTCGCCAGCCGTGGAGCAGTTGTCGCCGGGAGTGCGGTGCTTGCTGCGGCCACTTCCGTTCGTGTGAAGGTTTTGAAGTTGGCGAGCAAGATACTGGAAGCCCCAGAAGAAGAGCTTGAATTAGAAAATGGATCAGTGCGAGTAGCTGATATCCCCCGCCAGTCGATCACTTTGGGCGAATTGGCATCATTGGCAAATCCCTTGCGCGGTGCGGTAGAACCGGGCTCAGAACCTGGTCTGGAGTCAACCGATTATTTTGGACCTGCATACGGAGCTACAGCTTTTGGTGTCCATGCCATGATCATCGAAATTGATCCTGAAACCATGATGATTGAATTCAAGCGCTACATCACGGTGGAAGATTGTGGCACTGTGCTAAATCCATTAATCTTGGAGGGCCAAATCCATGGTGGTGTATCCATGGGTATTGGTAATGCCTACTATGAGAAAATGCATTTTGACGAGAGTGGGCAGTTGCTCAACGCTTCGTTAGCTGATTATCTGATTGTTACAGCACATGAGATGCCAGATCGCATCGAGATCGGCCACATGGAGACGCCTTCGCCTTTCAACGAATTAGGCACCAAAGGAGTTGGCGAAGCGGGGGCTATTCCTGTACCGGCATGCTTCACCCAAGCTCTAGAGAATGCCTTTTCGGACTTTGATCTTGAGATTCTCGAGACACCCCTCAGCCCCAATCGATTATTTGAGTTGCTAAAAGGAGAGGAAAATTAGCATGAAACTAGAAGGTGAATATACCTTTAGTGGTCCGCGTGAACGAGTCTGGGAAATCATTCGTGATCCAGATATCTTGGCAACAGCCTTGCCGGGAACGAAAAAACTAGATTTAGTTGGAGAAAACGAATACGAAGGTGAAATGCAAGTAAGGATTGGTCCAGTAGCAGGGACATTTGGGGGCAAGCTAAATGTTTCGAATGAGGTTGCACCCGAGAGCTTAACTCTGACTGTAGAAGGCAAAGGCAAAGTTGGTTTCTTGAAAGGCTCAGGTGACATTGTGCTCACCGATCAGGGGGACAATTCGACTCTAATGAAATATTCAGGTGAAGTACAAATTGGCGGTCGCGTTGCCAGTGTTGGTCAGAGGCTTTTCGACACCGTCAGTAAAAGCATGATCAAACAAGGGCTAGACAAGCTGAATGAAGCATTGACGTCTGGTGAATAGGTTGATAAATGGCTGTTTTACTAGACAATTCGACATTGTCAGTTTGATAAAAATAGCCTAACAACTTACGGCGATCGTTTGACAAGCTTTTTATGATTAAGTACAATGACTGAGATCTTTCCAGTGGGCAATATGAAAAATGCATCGAAATAAAATGTTCTTGGCAGTGAATGTTGTCCATATAGATTCTCATCATGAACTATGAAAGGAGGACGCCCCCAAAAAAGTAAATACCCATATTTCCGTTTATCCTATCCATTCATGTTTATTCCCTAAGGAGGAATAGATGAAACTTAAAAGAATAGCTTGGATTTTAGCCACATTACTGATCGTATCTTCGATGATATTGGCAGCCTGTCAACCAGCAGCGCCCGAAGAGGCTCCTGAAGAAGCAGCCCCTGAGGAA
>CAYTKR010000076.1:0-24181 GCA_964438295.1 uncultured Anaerolineales bacterium | reverse complement strand
CAGAAACTGCCCCAATTCCATCTGAGATCGTTCGACATGTGTCGCTTTAGGGGTACCCATAGCGACGGGTATCCCGGCGGCCAGCATCTGGGGGACCGGGGAAACCCCCGATCCACAGAACATATTGCAGACCGGGTTGTGTACTGTGGATGCACCAGCGGCAGCAATCTGTTCGATTTCGCGCTCAGTCAGCCAGACAGCATGTGCCAACTGAAAATGGGGGCCCAGTAATTCGCGGTCTGTCAGCCATTCAACATGGCGCATGCCTGTCTCAGCCGCGAACTTATCGAGCTCGTATTGAGACTCAGCGGTATGCAGGTGAATGCCAATCCCCCACTCGTGAGCTTTTTCATTCGCTTGTAAAAGCGTGTTTTCAGTTACCAGGTATAGCGTGTGCGGATTGAAATCTAAGCGCAGGCGCCCATTTTCACCACCATGCCAACTTTCATATAAGCGGGTCATATCTTCCATAAGTGATTCAGCAGTTTCAATAAACTGCTCCGGCACGCCGCGTTCGTTGAAGCCGCGCGCCAGCTTATAGCGTATACCCGACTCTTTTGCCGCCCTAAAAGCAGCATCGAAATTTCCAGGCCTTGAACGAACTGTCTGATTATCCGTGGTTGCTGTTGCCCCACTGCGGATGTTCTCAATCATGCCCACCATGGTGGCCAGATATACTTCCGTCTCATTCATCGCCCCATAGATGGGAAAAGCCACATTTTGAACCCAATCCCAGACCTCACGATCATCAGCTAGCCCTCGCACGAGGCTTTGCTGTAAATGCACGTGGGCATTGACCAATCCAGGCATTACGATCTGCCCGGCAGCGTCAATAATTTCGCCTGCTTGGCTGCGAATTGATTCCGGCGTAGCACCTTCAGCAACGGCGGTTATGCGGTCATCATCGATGTAAAGATAACCTTCTTGAAATGCATCATCATTCTCATTGACTGTCAGCACAAAACCGTTTTCGATCAGCAGTCCAGGCATTCAAGCATCCTCAAATATAAGAAACTAAGAGATTTCCGTTCTTGATAACAAATTTGCTCTTGAAGTTCTAAATTCTTGTTTTAATTGCTCTTCATCCAAAACCAAAATTTCTTTATCCCGCATCAAGATTTCCCCGTCCACAATCGTTGTGTCCACATCGCCGCACCTGGCAAAATTAACCACCAGGGAAGGAACACTTAGGGATGGTGTTGTCAATCGGGAAGCATCCATATCCACCAAGATCAGATCAGCCTTCCTACCTGGCTCCAGGGAGCCAATTCGGTCCGGCTGACCGAAGGCATAGGCCCCATTTCGGCAGGCCATGCGCAGAATTTTCTCTGGAGTCATAATGGAAGCATCCAAGGCATCTACTTTTTGCAGGTTGGCCGCCCATTTGAGCACATCCAGCATTTCCTGGCCGCAATTAACCGCCTGTCCATCGCTGCCCAGCGCAACGGGCACGCCTGCTGAGAGCATTTTCGAGACTGGGCAAATACCGCTGGCAAGGAACATATTGCTGACGGGATTGTGAACCACAGAAGCACCGCTGTCGGCGATCAGCTCAATTTCATCATCGTTGATCCAGATGCCGTGCGCCAGTTGGGTTTTGGGACCCAGGGCTCCCAACTGTAGAAGCCAGGAAACCTGACGAACCCCATTTTTCTCTACGCACATGAAGTTTTCTTCTTGGGCTTCTGCAGTGTGAATATGAATTCCGATATCCCAATCTTGTGACAACTGCGCGATCTGAGATAGCGTCTCGGACGAAGTACTCCAAACCACATTGGGGCTGAAATCAATCGAGAGGGTGTCATTCCCTTTACACCATGTATCAAATAAATGCTGGGTACTGGCGATGATCTCATCCCCCGATTCCATCAATTTCTCAGGATATCCGGTATCCGAATAGCCACGTGCCATTTTATAACGAATACCAATCTTAGCGGCCGCTCTGAAAACGGCGTCGAATCCCTCGGGGCTTTGTCGGACCGTGAAATCATCAATGACTGCCGTAGCACCCCCGCGAATATTCTCAGCAATCCCCATTTGAACAGCCAAAAAGATATCTTTTGGCTGCATCTTTTTATAGACGGGAAAAGCGACTTCTTCCAACCAGGGGATCAGAGGTCGGTTATCTGAAAGACCGCGGATCAAGGTTTGGAAGAGATGCACATGGGCATTAACCAATCCAGGCATGACGATCTTTCCAGCGGCATCGATAATCTCATCTGCCTGGCCCCGGATCTCCTGCGGCGCGCTGCCCTTCGCGACCGTTGTGATGCTGTCATCCTCAATATAAAGATAACCTTGAGGATAAACCTCATCACTGGAATTTACGGTCAGCACTACACCGTTTTCGATCAGTAAGCCAGGCATTCAATTCTCCAATATTACTTTGTTGAGGAACACCCTTTAATAATGTCATTGCGAGCCACCGTAGGTGGCGAAACAATCTGGATCTTTGCTTACCAAGTTAAAGATTGCGTCGTCGGGCCGCTTGCAGTGGCCCTCCTCGCAATGACACTGAGGGAGTTTCTCAATAACGGTAAGGCATGCCCCAATCTTTCAATTGGGCCTTGACCTCTTCGAACTTCGCCAGCCACTCTTCCTTGACTTTGAGTTTTTCGACGTCGTAGAGGTCTTGCAAGCGCTTCCCTTTGGGCGGATTGCCCAAGGTGGGTTCGTACTGCTCAAGGCATTTGACGGCAAGTTCATTAGCCTTTTTGCGGCTCATACCAGTCACTGCCCGGCTGGTCTCACCCAGCATGCGCATTTCAATGCCAGAGATCATATCGACGTCATCGCCGCCGGTGATCCCGCTAGGACCAGGGCCGGTGTGCTGGCCGCTGCTGACCGCTACGATGGCGTTGGCGGCAGCTTCCCAGAGCACTTCATAGGTCCCGGCGCGTGCATCCAGGAAGACGTTCTGCCCGATGGGGAACCGGCAATTGCGGGAGAAAGCCTGTCCTACGACGCTCTCGACCCACAGAGTCTGGCGGTGGGTTGTAGCACCATTTTTGAGACTCATATGCACCGGATGGTGGACCACGATGGTGGAGCTGTGACTGATGGCACCCAGGAGGGTCTCTGCTGCCCCGCAGATGGCCGCGCCCTCAGGCGGACCCGCCCAACCCCCAATCATGGGAGCCAGCAAGGTGGCCACGTGCACGCCGTTCTCGACAGCGGTCACCGCTCGGATCAGGCGGTCATAATCCGATTTCAGTTCGGTCAGCAGGGCAGCATACATAAAGTCGCCCTTGCGCAAACCGCGTTCCTCGTTGATGATGGCCACCGCCGGAGGAGCGGATGCGGCACATCCGGGGGCCACGAACATGGGCATACCGGGACGTCCTGACCGACGGATGGCCTCACGAATCCAGCCAACTTCTTGAATGGCACCGTGCACTTCATTGGGTGAGAAGGGCCGGATCTCGCGGCCTTCGATCCAGGCCGGGTTGCCGTTGGCAATCATGTCATTAGTAGGTTCCAGGGCAAAGTTCATCATGTGCTTGACATAGATCTCGCCTTCGGTCATGCTGGAACCAGCCGCACCACCGATCACCAGCGGACGTACATCGCTTTCCGGTCTACGCGGATACATCGTGACCTGATCCTTGCCGTATCCAAAAGTCAGCGGGGTGTGGTAGTTGTCCAAGAAACGCCAAATCTCGGCTTCAGTAAACTTGACCACTTTCTGGGTATCCAAAACCCACAAGCCCTTCTCGACAGCATATTCCATCCCGGCCGCAAACAAGCGGTCGGCCATGGCATCATCGTCGGGGATGGGATTGGCGGGGTCATACTTGATATCGTATTTTTCGGCTAATTCCTTAACACGCGGGAAAATTGAGGAGTCAAATTCTTTTTCCCTTACTCGTGGACCCTGGTCCACGCGCTCAATCATTTCAAAATGTAAACCTGGCATGTTCGACCTTCCTCTCTAAGCCTTTCCAAGCAATTGGTTGCAAAGTTGAACGGCGCTGTAAGCCGTTTCACCATAACCATCAGCGCCGATCTCATCGGCGTATTCCTGGCTGGTGGGACCGCCTCCGATGATGACCTTGAACTGATCACGTACGCCATCATCGTCCAACATCTGAATGATGTCGCGCATCATCGGCAAACTGGTGGTTAGCAGCCCGGAGAGGCCGATCACCTCAACGCCCAAATCCATGGCCTTATCAACAATATCGGTGGAGGGTATATCACGCCCGATATCGAGCACGTCAAAGCCGTTGACCTTGAGCAGGGCGGTGACAATATTCTTGCCGATATCGTGGATATCACCCTGTACAGTAGCAATCAGCACCTTGCCTTTTTTGGCACCTTCATCGCCCTCAAAATGGGGCTCAAGTACTTCCAGGGCAGCTTCCATGGCCTCAGCGCTGGTAACCATTTCTGGCAGGAACATCTCGCCTTTCCCAAATCGATCACCAACTTCTTGGATGGCCGGGGTCATACCCTCTTCAATTGCCTTGAGAGGAGAGATGCCCGCATCTAGTGCCTGTTGGGCGGCTTCAGTAGCTTTAGCTGAATTTCCCTGAAGCACGCTTTCATACAGATGCTGCAGTATTTCTTTATCACTCATTATGGATCTCCTTTTGTTGAATAGGTGAATAAAACATGTGTTACGAGTTTTCAAGCAAAAGGCAGCGCTGGCGATAACGTCAGCTTACGCTCGCTTTGCACTAAAACTTCCCCTTCCCGAATCACAAACAAACGCTCCGGCTGTCTGCGCAGCGCATCAGCAGCCGAATCGGCGTCAAACAAAACCAGATTTGCCCGTGCTCCCACCTCTAGTCCGTAATCATCCAGGCGCAACACTTTCGCGGCCTTGTAGGTAGTCATCTCGAAGGCATCCTGGATCTCACTTGGGGAACTCATATGTGCGGCATGGGCCACAAAATTGGCCACCGAGAGCCTATCCATATCCCCAAAGGGATAGAACATATTCTGCAAATCATCCTGTCCGCAGGTGACATTGACCCCTGCTTCCAACAGATCCTTGACCCGTGGGATGCCTCTGCGCATGGGGTGTCCGCTATTTCGCCCCTGGATGACCAGGTTGACTGGTGTGTTAGTACAAATATTGATCTGCGCTTCAACCAACTTCGGCAAGATGCGCTGGAATAAGGCTTCGTCCCAGGCTGCCATGGCGCAGACATGCGCGGCGGTCACCCGACCCTGGTAGCCGCTCTCGATGGTTTTTTCTGCCAGCAGTTCCAGGGTATGCCAATAAGGATCATCGGTCTCATCGACGTGCATATCGATATCGGCGTCGTTGGCCTGGGCGATCTCGAAAGCCAACTCGATCTGCTTAGCCGCTTTATCCATATCCTTCTCGCGGTGGGGTACGCCGCCGACCAGGTCAGCCCCTGCTTCCATAGCCTGCCACATGAGATCAACAGACTCAGGGTTATCGGCCAGGCCAAATTGTGGGAAGGCCACAATCTGCAGATCGATGACATCCTTGAATTTCTCGCGCACAGCCAAAACGGCCTTCAATAAATCCAGCTTGGCAACCTCATCCACATCAGTATGGTCGCGCATCCACAAAACGCCTTTTAGGATCGCTTCTTTGAGCGCGATGGTTGAACGGCGCATGATATCTTCGGCAGTCAGCTGGTCTTTGATCTCTTCGGCAATACGGATGGCTTCTCCCAGAGTGCCGCTGACGTTGACGTACTCGGGCATGACAGAATTTTCCAAATGAAAATGTGGCTCTACGAACGCTGGAGAAATCATTGCCCCTCGAGCATCGATGGATTGCACCCCTTGGGTCAGCGGATCAGATTGAACCGCAACTATTTTCCCACCTTCTATACCAATATGAACTTCTGCTAATGTTCTGTCGTGTATTGCATTGTGAATGCTCAGGTCCATATTTTGCTCCATTCAAATTAATTGTTCTTATACAACTCGCCGATTAACGAAAAAGTGGAAATGATCTGTCAAAATATACATATGCCCCATTCCAAGGATTTCCCCGGTATTGGAGAAATAGGTTTCGGCGTGGAACTGGATTGGTCTACCTTCAGGAATCTGCAATTTAGCAGCCACAAGATGGTCTGCACCAACAGAAAAAATCTCTGTTCGAGCATGACTGAGTGGTGGGTTGCATCGATCAACGAGGTATGTAATCACAGACCCATCCCAGGCTGAAAGTTCATCGACACCTCCACAGCTTCGGGATAAATGATCAACCAGATACATTGTCGGGATGCCATCAATGGCTTCGACAATCTCAACCCGAATAAGGGTGTCATCTTCCCCTATCCCTAACGATTTTGCTAATGTTTCATCTGAAGTCACTTCGCTCACGTCACGAAAAATCACCTCAGAATTTTGGCCCGCCCGATTGGCAATCATTCGGAAGGGTTCAATACGCTCCAATCCGCCCATAACGCCTTGGCCCGATGAATGCGAAACGAACGTCCCCGAACCCTGTTTGCGGATGATCAGCCCCTGGGTTTCCAGATTGGCCAGCGCTTCCCGGACTGTCGACCGGGAAACACCCAGGATCTCTGTCAGCGACTCCACGGAGGGCAGCTTTTCTCCCGGCTGCAATTTCCTCCCCTTAATCAGTTTTTCAAGCTCCTCCATCACTTCCACATACAGTGGGCGACGCCCACCAACGAAGGAGATGACACTTTTTGTATCTTCAGTTGACATCATTCACCCTATTCACTTGCGATATCATTGCTAGAAATAGCAAAGTCATCAGTTCGCATACATCAGTCGTCTGATGACTTTATAACACAGGCCACACTCCTTGTCAAATATTTCACGAGCTGCTCTGCCCCTAACCACTTCACTTCACCCCGCTGAAAACAAGGGTTATTTTCCATTCCCAATTCTTAAAGATTTCATCGAAACTATTGACATCGATATTGAAAACATATATACGGTTTTGTAGGATGGCAGCCATCCTACTTAGTTGGTTCTGTTTCTATGCTGAAACAACCTATGAACTCCTCCGTTTGATCAATATTGATGGCGCCATCCAGTTTTTATAACTTCGTTGAACGCTTACTTATCCCCTACCCAATTTGTATTCACATACCCATATGCTCTTACAGGAGGCATGCAATGACCGATCAGAACGTCCCAAAGAAATTCGCCGATGAGCTTTCCCAGGCGCTTGCCGGGGGTCTCAAAGACGAAGCCGTAGCGGTAACCGAAAAAGCCTTGAGTGCAAGTGTCGATCCTCTGGCATTGATCCAACAGGTTGTCGTCCCCACACTCACCGAGGTTGGCCAACGCTTTGAAGATCTAGAGATCTTTCTGCCCGAACTCATGGCCGCTGGCGAAGCGGGCAACGCCTGCTCCAAAGTCATCGAAGATGCGCTGACTCAGAGCGGCGGCCAGGTGCAATCCAAAGGCGTCATCGTGCTTGGCACCGTCAAAGGTGACATCCATGATATCGGCAAGAATATCGTTGCCAGCTTGTTCAAGGCCCACGGTTACAAAGTCATTGATGTCGGCAAAGATGTCTCCGCGGCCACATTCATTGAATCCGCCGAAGAAAACAAAGCCGACGTGATTGCTGCATCTGCACTGATGAGCATCACGCGGGCTGGCTGCCGTGAAGTCGCCGACCTGCTCGGAGAGCTAAACCTCTCTGAAAAGTACAAATTCATTATTGGTGGCGGCTCGACAGACCAGGAATACGCTGATGAAATCGGTGCCGATGGTTATGCCTTCGCAGCCTCCGGTGCGGTAGAACTCGTCAACAAATTACTAGGCTAAAAGTGTGGAGGAAATCACATGTTTATGACAGACCGTCTCCTTGAAATCTACCAGCGCTCCCGCAGCGGCAAGTTCATGAAAGAGGTCGAATACGACCTGATGCTGGCCAAGCGCGTGCAAGAATTGCTCAAAGAATTCGATATCAAATATGATCCCCAAAATGTTGTCCCTGCCGATGATGCTTTAGCCGATCGCGTCTTCGAGGCCGGCTTACAGCTATTAGCGGATGTTGGTGCCTATCATCTGGATACTCAAAGGGTGATCAAGTTCACCAAGGCTGAAATTCTCGATGCACTACGACAGGCCCCAGACACCCTTTATCTCGGTGAAGGCCGCGATAGGGTCATAGCCAAGCACCGCGGCATCGAAGATCCCTCGCCCCCATTGAACCTGACCGGTCCCGCTGGCCAGGCTTGCAGTGAAGAGTATTATCTGGCCAACCTGATCAGCTACGCCCAGGAGCCCTATGTCGACGCCATTGAATCGGGCGCTACGCTGACCTTCAACGGCTTCGACATTATGGCTGGCACATTGATGGAAGTTATGGCCGTGCAGCGCGATTCTGCAACAGCTCGCGAGGCAGTTCGTAGAGTTGGCAAACCGGGTATGCACATTGGCGACGCTGCCACCGGCATGACTGCCATCGGCAAGATGGCTGCCAGCGAACCCGTCAACGGGCTGCGCCCCTGCGATGGCCGTTTAGTAGCGCAAATGTGTGAGTTGAAGGTCGATGATGACCAACTCAACCGCGTGCCCCACCTGCTCAACTACGGCTCCCATATCATCAACTTGATGACCCCCCTCACCGGAGGCGTGGGAGGCGGACCCGATGGTGTCGCAATTGTCTCCGTAGCAGAAACCCTGCTCGGCGTCATGGCTTACTATGCCACCTACCACTACCTGAGCATCACTCACATCAAACGCGCCAACAACTCCGACCAATGGGGTATGTACGTACTCTCACAGGCCGGACAAGCCATGGCCCGCAACTCCCACATCGTCTGGACCTGTGACCCCTTCTGTGTTTCCGGCCCGGTCACAGATGAGCTGCTCTACGAAGTTGCCCAACATGCCATTATCAGCACAGTGTGCGGCTATACGCAGCATGGCGTTGGTGCCACGGGTGGTTTCGAGCCTGATCACCACTCGGGTCTTGAAGCTGGTTTCCAGGGCGAGGTCGGCGTGGCAACAGCTCGCAGCGGCATCACCCGCGAGCAAGCCAACGATATTGCCCTCAAACTGCTCAAGAAATACGAGGACACCTTTGACACACCCAAGCGCGGTCTGCCTTTCCAAGAGGCGTACGACCTCAAATCTATCACCCCCATCCAGGAATGGCAGGATTGCTATCGCCGGGTCAAAGGTGAATTGACCAAGCTAGGTTTGGAATTCACCAACGGACCTTGGGATTAACAAGTTCTTCGTACAAAATCTTTGCCTATAATGGTGTAAGAGGTTGATTGTTGTCTTTCTTACAATCAACCTCTTACAAAAAACGATCTATCCGACAAAGCCTGACCAAACGGGTATTGAATGGGAATTGCATTTTCAATTGGTGCAGCAGTCTTCTTCTCTCTGAGCCATATATTCGTTAGACGTGGTGTAGGAGAGCTTGGTGTCCCCGTTGGCACTTCTGTTATGCTGGCGATGGGATCAGTCACCACAATTCTGATCGCCATTTTAGTAGAGGGCACTCAAATTCTAGTAACCGCCAGTTTGACAGGAATACTTTACTTTGCATTTGCGGGGGCAATCCATTTTGTGGGCGGCTGGGGTTTCATGAATGCCAGCGCCAGCCGGATTGGCGCTACCCGCGTAAGCGCGATGGCCAGCCTGACACCTCTTTTTGCCGCCATATTGGCATTTATTACCCTCGATGAAACACTAAATTTGTATGTAGCAACGGGTATTCTCCTAATCACAATCGGAATCTATTTAACCGCAACAAGCCGAGATTGATGAACGAGCAGAAAATCAAAGGGTATATATTTGGGATGTTGACTGCCCTTTGTTGGGCAATCAGTCCAATATTTATACACTTGGGACTCCAGGGTCTTCCATCATCAATTTGGGCAACTGCCATCGGGCTGACAGTTGCTACCACGATATATTTGATCTGGTTTATTGGTCTACAAAAAGGGAATTTTTCAATTAACAGAGATAATAAAGCTTTTCAGTGGCAGATGTTTGGTGGAATTACGGGTGGCATCGGTATTATGGCCAGAAATATCGCGCTTGATATTTCTTCCGTAGCCATTGTTATTTCGCTTGCTCAAACGGCTTCGCTTTTTACGCTCATTTTTGGCCCACTATTTTTTAAAGATAACTTTCGGGAACGGATTTCAACAAAGCTGATTGTAGGTGTACTATCCATCGTAGCTGGCTCAATGCTCATCATAATCGGCCGAAATGCTTAACCGGAATCGTAGGAGATCATTTTTATGAACAGTAATTGGTTACCTGAAATCGTAAGGCGCTCGGAATCTGGCCCCTATATGAAGGAAGCGGACTTCGATATGGCGATCGCCAAACGAGTCCCTGAGTTAGTCCAAAAATATGGACTCAAATACGATCCCAATGTGTTGGTGCCATCCGATGATGATATGGCCAGCCGGCTCTATCAGGCTGGCGTGGACCTCTTTCTCGAGATGGGCGCCTACAATATGAGCACCCAACGGCGAGTCTTGTTCACAAGAGACGAGGTTGAAGAAGCCGTTGCGCTGGCACCAAAAGATTTCGTCGTCGGGACAGGAAAAGATGCTAGAGTGATGCGGCACCGGGGTGTTGAAAGCGATATCCCTTGCATCATTCACAGCGGCCCAACCGGCACACCTTGCAGTGAAAAATATCATCCATACATTTTGGAAAGCTGTGCCCAAGAACCTCTGGTCGACTGCCTGGGGTCGGGGTCCATTTCTACCTACATGGGTGATAAGACCATACCTGGTACCCCGCTTGAAATTCTCGGCGTGCAAAGAGATGCCGCCGTGGCACGTGAGGCTACTCGCAAAGCTGGGCGGCCTGGGATGCACATCAACGACGTAGCTTCTCCTCTGACCTGTGCCGGGAAGATTTCCACCATCAACCCTGAATGGGGTATGCGGCCAAGCGACGGGTTGCTGGTCTCGCAAATGGTCGAACTCAAAACCGATTATGACCAACTCTCGCGAGCAGCGCGCATGAAGACGGTTGGCATGCACATCGTTGACTTGATGACTCCCCTGGTTGGCGGCCTGGGTGGTGGGCCTCAAGGGACAGCCATTGTGACGGTAGCCTGCCATTTGTTGGGTGTGATGTGCTATTCAGCCTCATACCACATTTACGGCCACATGCACTTACTAAACAGCACCGACACCGATCGCATGGGGCTGTGGATATACTCCATCGGCGGCCAGGCTCTGGCGCTGAA
Organism: uncultured Anaerolineales bacterium; assembly: GCA_964438295.1. Taxonomy (GTDB): domain Bacteria; phylum Chloroflexota; class Anaerolineae; order Anaerolineales; family UBA11858; genus NIOZ-UU35. Next base: position 13,032 of record CAYTKR010000076.1, on the reverse strand, counting down.
CTCCCCCATCCTATCGATCAACGCCATCTATACGCAGGCTGGCCTGGGTACAGAGGAAGTGTTATGGGAAATCGCTGCCGCATCGGTGGCCAGCACGGTCAGCGGAATCCACCAGGGCGGTGTGGGCGCCACCGGCGGCTCAACAGAAGATCACACCAGCGGACTCGAGAATCGCTTCAACGCCCAGGTTTCCCACTCTTCTTTAGGCCTGAGCCGCGAAGAGGCTAATGGCTATGTCTTAGAGTTCCTCAGCCACTATGAAGAATCCCACAAGAATCCTCCTTCAGGGAAATCTTTCTCCCAACTCTACACACTGGACCCCCTGGAGCCCACGGAAGAATGGTTGGGCTTGTACAACAAGGTCAGCGACGCCATTGTAGACATTGGCTTGGACATTCGCAATGGATGGAAGAAAGCCCAGCGATAATACGATGAACGAACAAATCCCTATTCGGCAGGTATCCTTGGCCGATCAGATCTTAGATATCCTGATCGAGCGGATCATCAGCGGCACATACCCACCGGGCAGCAAATTGCCTGCTGAGAATCAGCTCAGGGAAGAGTTTAATGTCAGTCGGTCGACGATCCGCACCGCGGTATCTCGGCTCGAAGATCGCAAATTGATTCACCGTCAACGGGGCGTGGGCACCTATATCAGCGAAAACCAGAATATATCCAACCCGCTAAACGAGTTCATTGAATTCCGTAAGCTGATCAAAGAAAATGGGTATGAACCTGGCTATCAAGAGCTTACTTCAGAAATCATTGAAGCTGATGAAGACATTCGGGAAAAACTGCAACTTGATGAGGGAAGTCTGGTTCTGAAAATCCGCAAGATCTTCACAGCCAATGGTGACCCGATCATCTATGTGATCAACCACATCCCATTGTGGGTGCTTGAAGATTTCATTACGCTTGAAGAGGCTACAAAGCCCGGGACCACAGAGCGGTTCATCGATTTTTTCGAGGGCATCTGCAACCAAAGAATTTCACACTTTATTTCCACCGTCAAAGCTGAACTCTTTGGGAATATCGATGCTCCGGATGTATTGACCCACGATGGACCCAATACCCCAGTTTTGGTAATTAACGAGATTGGTTACAACGGCAAAGACAAACCCATTGTAAGCTCACGCGAATTTCACCCTGGAGATTGGATGACCTTCAGGATGATGCGCAGGAGAGGCATTAGTTCATAAATTGCACGCAAAGGAGATTTGCATGACAAACGAATTTGCAATTTTAGAGAAAGCCATTATCGAGGGGGATGTAGAAACAGGTGTCGCAGAATCTCTCAAACTAGCAGAGAGTGGCAAAAAACCGATTGAAATATTTTCGGGTTGCATCGAGCCTGTTCTGGCTGGGATCGGCGACCAATTCAGCAGATTGGAAATATTTCTACCCGAAATGATCAATTCTGCTGAAGTGGTTAAAGCGATCCAGGAAGCCCTAAAACCTTTTATGGGCGCCGGGGAAGCGAGTACTGCGAAAGGGAAAATCGTCATCGCGACAGTCTCTGGGGATTTGCACGATATAGGCAAAAACATCGTCAAAGCGATGCTAGAAGTGAACGGCTATGAGATCAAAGATTTGGGGGTAGATGTCAGCCCCCAAACTGCGCTGAGCAGCGCCAAAGAATTCGATGCTGACATCATCGCACTATCAGCCCTGATGCTGCCATCGCTGCCCTTAGTGAAGGATGTGGTCGATTTTGTCGACGCCAGCGAAGAGGCAAAACAGAGATTCAAGGTTATCGTTGGCGGAGGCCCGGTCAGCCAAGAATGGTCCGATGAAGCCGGGGTTGATGGCTATGGCGACAATGCCATCGATGCTGTCGAAGTTGTCCGGAAGCTGCTCGACGCGTAGAGACCCAAGGAGATCAACATGAGGCACACAACTCGAATTATGGAGATCGTCCAGCGCAGTTTGGATGGTCCCATCATGGAAGAAGAAGATTTCAACAACAAGAGCATCTCTCAAGGGCTTGCGCGAGTAGTAAAAGACTACGAAATTAAAATCAACAAAGATCAAATCATCAACTTTGACGATGATCTCGCCGACCGGGTTTGGGATGCCGCCGTAGATTTTTTGGCGTCTTGCGGCGTCTTCTGCCAGAATACAGGCAGGGTGATACTTTATAGCAAAGAAGAAATTGAAGCGATACTGAAAATTGCTCCTGACAACGTCTGGATTGGTACAGGAACCGATAAAGTTCATGAAGTGGCGCGCGATGTTGAAGATCCTCGCCGACCCTTACTGATGGGCAGCTGTATTGGAACCGCAATTGAAGATGAATATTTCGTTCCATCCATGATCAGCTATATCCAAGAATCCGAGGTGGATGTGACCATGGCACCCACATTGGAAAAGATCTACAACTACGACATCCGCACAAGATCCCCGTTGGAGATCATGGCCGCTTGGCGAGAAGCAGAACTCACTCTCGAAGCAATGCGCAGAGCTGGACGCCCTGGGATGGGGTTCACTGGCTTAGGGATGAGCATCAGCGATGTAGGACAGTTGAGTGCCGATGGGCCTGGCGGATTACGCAGCACCGATTTGCACACCTTTGGGATTATCTCGGAACTCAAGACCAACTTCGAAATTCTCAACAAACTCACTCACATCCTTTATCGTGACGGAATCGTTGACCCATATGCCAACCCCATCTACGGTGGTCTCGGCGGTGGTATGGAGGGACAAGCCGTATTGATCACAGCAGCAATGGTCGCCCTGAATGTAGTGTTTATGGCTACCTGTGCAGGCTCCTCCCCCACTCATCCCTTCAACTTCAATGATACTGGGGCCGAGGTCATGATCCCCACAAGCCTGGCATTCCAAGCCCTGGCGCGCAACTCGCATTTGATGACCAACCTGACCATCACTCCTGTCGGTGGTCCTGGTACCAAGACTTTGCTTTATGAATGCATCGCTTTCACAATAATGAACACGGTATCCGGTGCCAGCCGGATCTTAGGGCCGCGTTCGGCGACTGGATCGATCACAGGTCACTTCAGCGGTTTGGAAGCCCGCTTCACTGGAGAGCTATTAGGTGCTGCCAGCAAACTCAATCGCCAGCAGGCTGAAGAGATCGTCCAGAAGGCCTATGCCAAATATGAAGCCGATCTCGCCAAACAACCTTATGGAAAACATTTTAAAGATGTTTACGATCTAAAAACCATTCAACCAACGGATGAATGGCTCAAAATGTACGAAGAAGTTAAAAACGAGGCGGCTAGCTGGGGATTATCTTTCGACTAAAACCCTGGACCACAAATCACTTTACGGAGGATGTTATGGCAGAAAACTTTGAAAAAATGATCACCGATTTGAGCGCGGCTTTGAAAAATGGGCTTACAGAAGAAGCTGAACAATTAACTAATCAGGCATTAGAACAAGGCATGGAGCCCTTGGACATAGTTCAAAAAATATTGGTACCAACGCTGACAGAGGTCGGCCAGCGATTTCAAGATTTTGAGATCTTCTTGCCTGAGTTGATGATGGCAGGAGAAGCTGCCGAAAAAGTAACTGCTCTCGTTGAAGAGGCTACCCTGAAAGCTGGCAACCCATCGCTAAACCTGGGCACTGTTGTTCTAGGTCAGGTCGAGGGCGATATGCATGATATCGGCCGTAATATTGTCGCAACACTGTTGAACTCGCACGGTTTCAAAGTTGTCGATTTAGGTCGGGACGTGCCCGCCAGCACTTTCTTAGAAGCCGCCGAGAAAGAAAAGGCTGATATCGTGGCTCTTTCAGCTTTGATGACCACGACACTGCCTGCCCAAAAACGCACCATCAGCCTGTTCTCAGAGGTCAGGAAGCGAGAGGATTTCTACATCATCGTTGGTGGAGGAGCCGTATCAAGAGAATGGGCAAATGAAATTGGATCTGATGGGTATTCGGCCGATGCAGCCGGAGCCGTGGATCTTTGCAAAAAATTACTAAAGAAATAAATCGCTAGCTCGAAAATCTAAACTACACGGAATCAAGAAGGGGCTTCTTCCTCCTCCCCTTCTTGATTTTTTTTATTAATTTCATCACTATTTTACCCCTTGTGTGTTTCACTCTACTAAGTACTAATGCATTGTATCCATTTTCAACACGCCTAAAACTACCTTTGCAAGGGAATAGATCATGAAAACACGCCTTCACAATTTCAATGCCGGCCCCACAGGTTTACCACTAGCAGTATTGGAAAAGGCCCAAGAAGAATTTCTGAATTATCAAGGATTGGGCATGTCCATCATGGAAATGAGCCACCGCTCATCGCCTTTCGATGCATTGATGAATCGAGTGGATCAAGATATTCGCCAGCTGTTGGAAATTCCCGACGATTACCGCGTTCTCTTCCTACAAGGGGGTGCCAGCTTACAGTTCAGCATGCTGCCTATGAACTTGCTACCAAAAGAGGGTTCCGCAGACTATATCGTCAACGGTGTGTGGGGCGAAAAGGCTGTCCAAGAGGCACGCAAACTGGGAGATGCCCGTGTGGCAGCATCAACAGAAGATACAAACTTCGACCGCCTTCCCGATCTTAGGCGGGCAAAATTTGATCCAAATGCTGCTTATCTGCACTTCACATCCAACGAAACCATCCATGGCAACCAATGGGTTGAAGAACCCACCCCGCCCCAAGGCATGCCCTTGGTTTGTGATATGTCCTCTGATATTCTCAGCCGCCCAATCGACGTCTCAAAATACGGGTTGATCTATGCCGGAGCACAGAAAAATGCGGGGCCTTCAGGAGTGACGCTGGTGATCATTCGAGAAGATTTACTAGAGCGCGTCCCTCAGAATTTGCCGGTTATGTTGGACTATCGGCTGCAGGCCGAAAAGAACTCTTTGTACAACACCCCGCCCAGCTTTTCGATTTATATGCTTGGTCTCGTATTAAGCTGGCTGGTTGAATTGGGCGGGCTACAAGAGATTGCGAAGCTCAATGCCAAGAAGGCTGAGTTTGTTTATCAGGCGATCGATCAAAGCGGTGGTTTTTACCGCGGGCACGCCACAAGAGAGAACAGATCTTTAATGAATGTCGTATTTCGTTTGCCTTCTGAAGAGTTGGAAAATACTTTTGTCCAAGCCGCCACTGAGCACGGATTAGTCGGTCTCAAAGGACACCGCTCTGTCGGCGGGCTTCGAGCTTCAATTTACAACGCTTGCCCAATCGCAGCTGTGGAAGCACTCGTAGAATTCATGCTTGAGTTTCAAAAGGATCATGGGTAATTAACGATGTCCGCTCCAAAACCACAAAAAATACTGATTACCATATCCTTTGACGAATCTGGGTTAGCAATTCTCAAGGAAATTGCTCAAGTAGAAATTCGCACGGGCATATCATCCACTGAATTAGAGAGCATCATTGGTGATTATCATGCCCTGATCGTCAGCAGTGAAAGACCAGTTCCTGACCGCACGATTGAATACGCCTATCAACTCCAGGCGATTGGCGTTGCAGGTGCATCTCTAGATCACATCAATGTCAGCGCGGCTCGAGCGCAAGGTGTTGCTGTGGTCAATGTGCCCAACCCTCGCTCCTTGGCATTAGCAGAGCAAATCTTTGGAGCAATGCTGACTTTGGCTCATCGTCATCAGGCCGTCGGTCTGTCCGGGAAAACATTGGGGATCATTGGATTTGGCCCGGTTGGTCACGAAGTGGCCCGGAGAGCTAAAGCCTTTGGGATGCGAGTGCTTGTTAATCAGCCGCGCCTGACTCCAGAGTTAGCACTTGAAGTTGGTGTTGAATTATGTGATTTTCAGACTCTGCTACAAAATTCGGATTTAATCAGCCTTCATGTTCCCAGCACACCCAATATTCGAAATCTGATTGCCGAAGAGGAACTTGACCTCTGCCCCCCTGGATGCATCCTGATTAATATCAGCAATCCGGAAGCGGTAGATTATCAGGCCCTCGATCAGGCAATCCACAAAGGGCACATCGCTGGAGCGGCTGTGATCCCCCAACCATCGGATGAAGGGGTTTATCCTCATTTAACCTGGGTGAATATTCAAGCTCCCAGCAAGGTTCAAGTTGATCAGGATATTGCCGTCAATCTGGCCGAAAAGATCGTCGAACAAATTCAAATTCGGCACCCTGGCAATCCCCTATCGCTGCGGATCGCTCCGGTGGATCGAGTCATCCCCCACGAACATTTCAACCAACAAAGGGTTGACGATCTCGCTTCTCGATTAGAAATTGCTGAAACACTGGTCAACCCTCCAGTGGTCGTTGAGTGGGAAGGATTTTATATCGTTTTAGATGGGGCCACCCGCACCACGGCATTCAAACAATTGGGATACCCTCATATCGTTGTTCAAGTTGTTTCTGCTGATGATGAGCATCTACTCCTTCACACCTGGTACCATGCCATTTGTGGACCACATCCCGAGGATCTCCTGTCTCACCTGCATGAGAAGAAAAGCTATGAAATTTTACCCGCTTCTGATTACAAGTTAGCCAACAAGGAAGTTTATCCGCGAGTGATTTGCAGCCTACATTTCCTCGATGAGCAGAATTTCTTCATTCAAAACAAAGAAAACGAGGATTGTTTGACAGCCCTCAATGATTTTGTTGCAGATTATTCTGCAATCGCGCGAATTGAAAGAACACTCATCACTGATAAAAGCGAGCTTGCCAAAGAGGTCGATAACTTGTCCGCATTGGTGATTTTCCCCCAATTCTCGATCAAGGATGTCTTGTTGGCCGCTGTGAATGGGCAATTGCTGCCCGCAGGGATCACTCGTTTCGTAATTCCAGGGCGTGTTCTGCGATTACATGCAGATATGCAATGCCTGCGATCTGGTGAATCTACCGCGCGCAAGAACGCCTGGCTCGACCGTCTTCTAGCAGAAAAGATGACCCGACGACGAGTACGCTATTACCAGGAACCTGTCTTTTTGCTGGATGAGTAAGCTCGTTCCTTATTGCGTTTCCAGCCCCTTATCTTTCAGATAATTCCGAAAGCCGCCCCACTCGGTGATTTCTCGCATACCCACAGAGATATAGGGTTCTCCGAGGATTCCGAACACCCACTCACCATCATCCAGTTGCACTTTTCCCATAGATAGACCAGGGGGTTCGCTCTCTAAAAGTTTAATCAGAGCATCTGGAGTCATCTTCCATATCTCCAGATCGATATTTTTCCCCTGGTTCAGATCACGCAGCATGGCGGGGTAATTGTCAGCAATCGACCACATACGATATTGATCGCTGGTCTTGGCTACACGCACAAATACTGCGTCTACTGCCAGCAAGTTGCCATTGAGAGCTAATCCCCGCATTAACGATCCATTCACGGCCAAATGAATTTTTTCCATGCTCTACATCCTATGTGCTATCGCAGCACTACCCACGTCCCCAAAAATAATATGGCGATGCCAATTAAGCGTTGCAGATCAACGGGGCGCGGCATGGTGAGCCAGCCATAATGATCCAATATCACACCCACGATTAGCTGAGTGACAACGATCAGTGTGAGTGTAGATGCCACCCCAATCCGGGGAATAGCGTAGCCTATCGAACTGATGATTACAATACCAAGCGGTCCGGCTAGATAGACATACCAGGGCACCGTTCGCCAGGCTTTGATTTGACCGCCGCCTACAAACAACAAGAGTATGAGCGCCAAGAGAAATCCGCCCCCAAAGACGAATAGTCCATTAGCGATCAGACCAACTCGGTCACTGAAGATGCCCGCCAGGGATGCCTGTACAGCTACGGCAATGCCGCCCAACAAACCAATCAGAACAACCAAGAATATCGTCTGCATATTTCCTCTTGAATTCTCAACTTATCGTAAATACATGGCGTTAACAAATTCTTTTTGGAATTCATCATAGGTCGTCAGCTCAATATATTGGACATCCTTGATTACGTTGCCAATCAACTCTCGATGCTCTGCAGACACCAGGGCTTGTACGGCGCCCATCCCAGCAGCATTACCGATCTGGCGGAAACGGTCGAGGGATATATCCGGGAACATGCCCACTTTAATAGCATTGGGCACATCGATATACGTGCCGAATGCACCCGCGATGATCACTTCATCAATTTCATCCGCAGTGATACCAGCTTTGATCAACAAGATTTCCTGTCCGGCTCGAATGGCAGCCTTGGCCAATTGAATTTCATTGACATCTTTACGCGATACTGTGACATCTCGCCCATGGCCAGTAGAGGCAGCAGGTGCCAGTAAAAACTCCAAGTGCTGCTGCTGGCTCTGACGAATATTAAGCTCACCTTCGATCAGGGCACCTTTCTCATCCATCAGGTTGGCCGATTTCATTTCAGCGACGACATCCAGGATGCCCGAGCCACAGATACCGACGGGGGGTTCGTCATCAATGGTGAACAACTTGATCTCGCCATCGATTATTTGGACACGCTCGATAGCTCCAGGAGCCGCTCGCATACCGTTAGAAATGTGGGCACCTTCAAACGCAGGACCTGAGGCACAAGAACAACTCGACAAGCGTCCTTTCGATACCAGCGATATCTCGGTGTTGGTGCCAATATCAATGGCCATCACGGTTTTGTCCGTTTGCCACAACTCGGTAGATAGGATCACAGCCGCGTGATCGGCACCGACATAACCGGCAATGTTGGGTAATAAGTGTATATATGCCCCCGGGGCCAGGTTGATGCCAATTGCACTAGCACGCAGGTCTAAGGGGGCATTCACTGCTGGCACATAGGGAGCAAAAACCAACTGCTCGACCGGCAACCCTGCAAAAAGGTGGTGCATGGCCGTGTTTCCTACAATTACCGCATCTACGATCTGCCAATCATGAATCCGAGTGGTCTTACAAAGCTCCAAAATCTTTTTATTGAGGGCATCCTCAAGGGCACCTTGCAAAACCTGGCGGCCGTCTTCGTTTTGGGATGCATACCCAATCCGGCTGACGACATCTTCGCCATAGGCGATTTGTGGATTCATCTCGCCCACCTTCTCGACAACTTCCCCACTCAGCAAATCTACCAGATAAACGGCCAACTTTGTGGTGCCGATATCGACAGAGATGCCGTAGATGCCGCTCTCCGATGGCAGGATGGCGATCACCTCGCCATCACGCACCACAACCCGCATAGACCATTTATTTATTCGCAAAATTTCGGATATGTCCTTCAGGATGGGAAGTTCTATTCGTACTTCAGCAAAACCCTGCTCAGCCAACGCCTCCTTGACCCGGTCGGCATCGGCGCGCAAATCCTCTAGCGCAGGCGGCGAAAGTTCAAGATCAATTACCTGGACGATGGGCGCTAAAGGGATATCAAAATCCACACCTTCAACCTGTAAGCGCTGAGGCGTCGAAAGGGATTCCGGCGGGATATCTATGCGCACATCGGTTTGGGGGATGACCTGGCAGGCCAATCGAAAGCCATCAGCCAAAGCATCATCACCCAGGTAACTTTCCTCCGAATATGTCGGCGGGTTGATTTCACCTTTGGCGACTTTGATCACACAACTTTCGCACCAACCTTCGCCACCACACAATGAAACAAGACCTACTCCGGCCGACTGGGCTGCTTCAAGTACAGTTTTTCCCGCTTCGATCTCTATGCGTCGGCCCACGGGCTGCATATCTACGATTAAAGTTTGTGATTTATTCATGGGCTGGGTCATAGTGGTCCTGATATCTGCACGTCTCTTTCATGGCACAGAAGTCACAAGTTCTACCGGCGGTCTGCATCGTTGGACCAAAGCCCAACACCATGGTTAATGATTTACGAGGCATCATCAACCCATATTCTGTGAGACTCACGTCGATTTGGTCTGGCTCTAATATTTCGAAAATTTCAGGCTGGCCTTTATCAACCGGCCAACCGACCATGCCAGGGCTGATGGGAATGGAAGATTGAAGTCCACTCTCGGCCGCATGATCTTCGAAATGTTTGCATGCCGCATTAGCCAGGGCTTCCACTGCTGCTGAACCAACGCCATCGAGTGCCAAACCGTAAACGATATCATCTTTGGACAATTCGCTCGCACGAGCCTCAAGCGCTTCACCAACCGTACAGAGAATTAATACGATACGTTCAGCTGGGCCAAGATGCTCTGATACCAATTCGCCCGATAGCTTCGAACCATCTTCCAATAAAAGACGCTCATGTCTCAGTTTATCTACATCTAGTTCGCGATATAAAGTTTGAGGCTTCAGCAATGGGAGGCCTTCGTCAAAGGCGCGTTCGGCGGTTTCGACCAGCCGCGGACTTCGTTCTCGAATAGCCCCAGGGTCCGCTCCCTGACCGCGCAAGACGGCGTCAACATCAAAATCTAGATCGTGTGTGTCCCATAAAGGCATACCAATAAACTCCTATAAATTATTTTGCTTCGTCAGCCAATTTCCGTTCCCATAAGACCGCTAAGGCTTTCTTGCCATCCGCGAGAATCTCACCTTCATCCATGGTGAGTAACTGGCGATCTTCCATAACAACTTGCCCATCGATGATGCTGGTCTGAACTCTGGCCGATTGATATGAAGAAACCAGCCTTTTAACCACATCATCTTCTTCGAAGCTGCGCAATGGTGCGGCATAGAGGCCACCATCATCGAGGATAATGATATCGGCAATTTTACCTTCTTCTAATGAGCCAATTTGATCCGCCAAGCCGATGGCTTTGGCACCACCCATAGTTGCCATTTTTAGGACGTCTTCTGCAGGCATATACTCTGCGCCCAAGCGATACTTATGAATGACAGAAGCTAGACGCATCTCGATGAACATATCCAGGTTGTTGTTACTGGGTGCACCATCAGAGCCCAGGGCCACATTAATACCCTTTTCCAACATTTCGGGGACTTTGGCTATTCCTGAACCAAGCTTGGTGTTACAGCAGGGGCAATGCAAAGCATGCGAACCGGATTCTGCCATGACTTTGTATTCGGCCTCATCCAGCCAGATGCAGTGAGCCATCTGGACATTGGGACCTACCACTCCGATGCTCTCCAGGTATTTGAAGTTTCGCATACCGGTCTGTTTGATCATGGCTTCAACTTCGTATTCAATTTCGCCAGCATGCCCGTGAATACCAACCCCGGGATTATTATCCGCTTCTTGTTTGATGGTTTGCAATAATTCGGTTGTATTCCATAACTGCCAGCGAGGTGCGAATCCATAGCGAATGCGGCCATCCGCTTTACCGTGCCAGCGGTGCATTAAGTCAATACTATTCTTGAGCGAATCTTCCGTAGTTTCTCGGAGCAGAGGTGGCAGGTTCTCAGTTAAATCCATCATCGCCTTGCCAGCCTGGGCACGGATCCCTGATTCTTCGATGGCCTTGAAAACGCTATCCTGATGATGCAGTGTACCCATATCAATAACAGAAGTCGTCCCAGACCTGATCATTTCAGCAATACCAATCCTCGCAGAGGCATACAAGGTTTCAGGTGTATGACGGAATTCAAGAGATGTGATCGTATCCAACCAGTCCATCAGCGGCTGGTCATCCGCTTGCCCTCGCAGCAGACTCTGACAAAGATGGATATGGGACTGCACAAATCCTGGCAAGACCAACATGTCCGCAGCATCAATTACTTTATCGGCTTCTTTCTTTATCTCTGGGGCAATCTCTTTAATATGTTTCCCTTCAATATAAATATCAGCATAACGCCTGGTGTCTCCTGAATCCATTGTGACGAGATAACCATTTTTAATAAGGATTGATGTCATGAACAAACCTCCTACAATGATAGATCGTAGATTACAGATTCTTTTGTTTAGAAATTCTCAACATGTCGGATAACATGAAATGTACTCGCCTCTCCAACTAAGTATTCGATTGAAAGAAATACCGAGGTATCATTTTCGTCATAGCCAATATCTTCGATAACTAATATTGGGGTAATGGGATCATCAAATTCAAAAACATCGGGCAAATTACAGCTCGTTGCAGTTGCCGGAGTAATCACAGATGCCAAGTATTTCACATTGGTATTACATTGTTGAGCGAAAAATTCAAAGAAGGGTTCTGTGACGCCTGGTTCTAATACTTGCTCAATCGGTAGACAATCCTGAAAAACCTTGGCAGGAATATAGTTTTCGAACATGATGATTGGCTCATCATCCGCAGTGAACACCTTATGGATATGCAATACCGGGCTTCCTGTCTCAATACTAAGTTTTTCAGCAATCTCTTCGTGAGCATCAATAACTTCTGATTTCAATTGCTTGAACCCAGGCTTTAATCCCCGAGCTGAAATTCGTTCATGCACATCAAGCAACTGATACAGTGGATTGACAATACTGGGCGATTCGGCAACAAAGGTTCCCACACCTCGCTGACGCTTGACAAATCCTCGTTCAACTAAGCGCGCGAATGCAGCTCTTATTGTAGGTCTGCTGACATTGTAGCGTTCAGCAAGCTGATTTTCCGAAGGGAGCAAACTACCTGGGGGATATGAACCATTGGAAATTCCCTTGACAATAATCTCGTAAACTTGATCAGCTAGCGATGGCTGACGAATGGGTAGTTCCTGATCCATTTGCATGGTACACCTTCCTCCCATCAAAATCTTTTATATAAAAATGTGAAATGGCTGCCAACTAACTTCTTAAATGATATCGCATTGACGCCATGATGTCAACGATTTCAAAGGAGAATTGGCGAATTAGGATTTGCGCATCTTATAATGAGTATCCAATAAAATAAAAAAGTTCGGAAGCAAAATAAACGCTCCGAACTTTCTGTGACACCATTTTTATACACTAGGCGGTCCCGACGGGGGTCACGCTCTGCGCACCCGATGTAAAAATGGGGGGACAGAACCTATCAGAACCACTAATAAGTCAATCTAGAGTGATTGCTGCATCTATTTTGCAGCTTTCTTTATTTAAATGAGCTTCAATTCTATCAAGCAATATCCAGAACAATTGTGCTTCTCCCCGTGAAAGTAGTTAATGTCAAATAGAAATCTTAGCTGTATTTTCCAAATTTATGAATCCCGCGTGGATCAAATATGCAATCTGTATTTATTTTTCTCCCCCGTTAGATACCATGACGAAGAGACCTGTGAAATTGACCTCAACCACGA
>CAYTKR010000075.1:0-24299 GCA_964438295.1 uncultured Anaerolineales bacterium | reverse complement strand
GTGATTCCCTGAGGGCTTAGATTTTTCTCCAAAAACTGATGCTCTCGATATGGTAGGTGTGCGGGAAAAGGTCGAAAGGTGTGATCTGCTGTAGTTGGTACCCCCCATGGGTCAGGCGTTTGGCATCGCGCGCCAGGGTGGCTGGATCACACGAGATGTAAACCAGCGTCTGAGGCGCTAAAGACAAGATCCCGTCCAGAGCAGCACGTGCCAACCCCGAGCGCGGTGGATCGACCAGCATTACCTCGGGGTCCGCCCTGAGCGAGGTCGAAGGTCGGAATACCAGCGCAGGGAGCACGTCCTCCACCGGGGCCTCGTAGATCTCCACATGGTCAAATTCATCTAAATTGGTCGTGAAATCTTCGCAAGCACTGGGGGAAGCCTCGATGCCGATCAAGCGGCCAACATGCGGTGCCAAGAACGCGCTGAACAAACCCACGCCGCAGTACGCGTCGATTAGGGTAGTTTCTTCTGTTAGAGTCAGGTTTTCGAGCAGGTGAGCAACCATCTTCTCAGCCATGAGGGTGTTGACCTGAAAGAATGAAGCGCCTGAAACGCGGAAGAGCCGCCTACTTACCTCGATGACAATATGATCGTCTCCAGCCATCACGAGCGAGCCACCAGGTCCTTTGTGCATCACCGAGAGGGGCATATCGACATCCAAGCCGACGGGTTGCGGGTCGCTGCTTTCCAATACAACCATCAGGTCATCGTTATCGCCCAGGCGTATCCCTACGCGATCCAGGCCAGGGATGGACTCGATATCGAGCTGCGGCCAAAACTGGTTGATAGCAGCCTCGGGCAGGTGGCACTCCTTTATGGGGACTGTGCTCTCGGTGCGCGGGGCTTGAAACCCCAGGCGACCATCGGAGGTTATATGAAACTGGATATGGTTGCGATAATTCCAGGGCTGAGGAGAGGGAATGGCTGGGTGTACCGGAGGATCCTCCAGTTTGCCAATGCGTTCTAATTGGTCACGCAAGATTTCCGTTTTAACGGCCAATTGGTCCTCATAGGAAATATGCTGATAATGACAGCCACCGCATACCCCACTGCCATCCTCATTTGAAGAATTGGATCGGGGGAGAAAGAAATGCGGGCATCGAGCTTCGATGCGCTGGGGCACGGGCTCTAGGATCTCTACCAGCTCGGCTCGCGCAAAACGCTTCTTATCTTCAATAATTCGAATGCGAACAGTCTCACCGGGCAGTGCGTAGGGGACGAAAACAGCCCGGCCGTCGGATAGTCTGCCAAGGGAGTCTCCTCCATAGGTATGTTTGTCTAAGGTAATTGTTTCGGACGCCATTGAATTCCTGAAGATGAAAGTTTGGTGAGAACGAAGCGTGTCTGGCGATTGTACCAGGGGGGTACCCTAAGGCAAAGGTATAATTGCCACATGCGTCGAGCTATCTTGCCACTCATCTTAATACTTGTCAGTTCACTTGCGTGCCAGGTATTCGAATTGGTATCACCAACACCTACGCCTTCTATCACGCCTTTACCTCCTACCCCGACACCAACACCTAGCAGGACACCAACACTCGCAGCACAGCCGACTGAGACACCTTTCCCAGTTGAGCTTCCCGAGGCGGAGGAGTTTAATGTCCGGCTGCATCCAGATGGGGGACTATATGTTGGAGATCATCTTAGCATGGAAGTGATCGCTCCGCCGGATGCTGATCTCCGTGAAGACATCTCGGTTCAAGTTATCTCGGAAAATGGAGAGATTCTCGGAAAAACAAATTTCGCTCCCTTTGGGATTGGCGGTCGGCAACAAGCAACTCTGGAATGGTTTTGGGACACTGCCGGGGTTGAGGCTGGCGCGCACGATGTGAGCATTTCGATATCTCCCGGGGATGTCACCTGGACCGAAACCATCATGCTTCTGCCGCGTGAATTATTGGGATATCCCGAGGCCGAAGCGGGATGGCTTGTCGAGGAGAGTGACTGTTGCCTGGTGTACTATCTTTCGGATACGGCAGCGGATCGAGATATCCTTTCCTTGTTGGAAAGCGCAGATGAGCAGGCGCAGGATGTCATTGACAAGTTTGGCATTGATTTCACTGAGCCCATCGAAATCATTTTGATGTCTCGTGTGATCGGCCATGGAGGCTTTGCTGCCGGGGAGATCAACATTTCTTATCTGGATCGTAATTATGCCGGCAGCGATTTCGACCTGGTGCTACATCACGAAATGGTTCACATCCTGGACGCGCGCCTGGGAGGGGAGTTGCGCCCGTCGATCTTAGCAGAGGGATTGGCAGTTTACTTGACGGGAGGGCACTTCAAACCCGAGCCCCTGATGCCGCGCGCCGCGGCGCTGTTAGACCTGATCGACCCGGAGTCGGGTTCAGATTGGTATCTTCCCCTGGAAATGCTAGCCAATGAATTTTATCGGTCTCAGCACGAAATTGGCTATCTACAAGCGGGCGCGCTGGTCGAGTTCATGGTCGAAACCTGGGGCTGGGAGGCCTTTTCCTCTTTTTATCGCGACATTCGTCACCCGCATGGCGGTAAACATTCCACCGCGATTGATGAGGCCTTGCAGATCCACTATGGGATTCCATTATCTGAGTTGGAATCACAATTCAAGCAGGCCCTGGCTGGAATGGATGTTTCTCAGGAGTACCGCGATGATGTCCGCCTGACAGTAGCATTCTATAACACTGCACGCCGCTACCAGAATGCCATGGATTCATCGGCTTATTTTCTCACTGCCTGGCTACCAGATGGAGCGGCAATGCGTCAATATGGTATTGTGGCCGATTTACTCCGTCATCCTTCGAGCTCAGAGCATATTACCTTGGAAGCCTTGCTGGTCTCTGCCGATCGATATATTAAGACCGGTCGCTACAAGGAGGCCGAGTGGACCATTCGGGCAGTCAACCGGGTTTTAGATGCCATGGAGGATGGAATTGCCGAACCCTTTACAGCTCATCCAGTCGCAGCTTCATACTATCAGATCACACAGTTGATCACTGAGCAGGGGTACCGCTTGCAGCAAGTTCAAGATCAGGGAGATGGCGTTTTGGTTCTGGTGAACGAATCTGGGCCTGAATTGATCACAGTGCAACTTGATTGGGTGGAGGGGATCTGGCAGATTGAGTTGGGCCAGTAGCTTTCAGAATCAAATAGTGCGAGCCGGCGCTTGAAGCCAACTCGCACTTATGCTTTCAAAATAGGGGAAAATCAGGGACAGGTGTATAAGAAGCTAAACAAGGAGTTGAAGGGCGGCGTGCAATAGAGGTCGAGAGAATCAAATGCCACAGCTCCGACGATAACCAGGCAAATCATAACCCCAATACAGCCTAATCCTGCCCACAACCAGGGGCGGCCCTCCTTCTCTTCCACAGGTCGCGCCACTTGCGCAGGTCCTGGGGGGACATGACCAGAATATGCAGGTTGAGGAGGGGGTTGTACAGCTCGGGGTGGCGGCGCTGCGGGGGGTGGTCCTGCGACCGTGGCAACGCCACTCGAAGGGGTTACCACTGTTGCATCCATATCGAATGCTGAGACTTGGTAATTCAAGGTGACGGCTTCACCAAGCTGAATGCGCTCCCCCGCACGCAGCATGTGAGGCCCGCTCAGCCTCTGACCATTGACAAAGGTCCCATTGGTGGAACCCAGATCCTCGATCACATATCCGCTAGGTTCTAAGCGCATACGTGTATGACGACGGGAAACCTCGGCAATATTGATCACAATATCGGCGTTGGCATCGCGACCAATAATGATCTCTTGTTTGGAAAGCGTAAATTTTTTCTCTGGTGTGGGACCAGCGGTCATTACCAGCTCAAATGATTGGGTTGCCATAATTCTTCTCCTTATGATTGCTTTGTCCCATATGCTTGTCCATACTTAGAGTCTACTCAGATTTTGGCGCAGAGTCAAATAAATTTGATATTACTTTAGACCTAAATCTGGATAGTCTCACTAAGCCTCTCTCAGTCGCCAATCCAGCGCAGTGAAGCGAGTAGCGACTTTGTTGTTCTGCACAGCTATGCCAATGGCGCGACGGTTGCCAACCAACACACAAAGTTTACTCGCCCGAGTGATGGCTGTGTAAAGCAAGTTGCGCTGCAGCATGATATAGTGCTGGGTTACCACAGGCACGACCACCACGGGAAACTCCGACCCCTGAGCCTTATGTACGGAAACAGCATATGCCAGGTTGAGCTGGTCGGCTTCGCTCCAGTCGTAGCTGACCAGGCGTCCATCGAAATCGATGACGAGTGTGTGTTCGACCATATCTAAGTCTTGCACTGAGCCGATATCCCCATTATAGACCCCCTTATCGTAATCGTTCTGGGTTTGCATGACCTTATCTCCTGGGCGAAAGATCTGCCCAAAGAGTAGCTTTTCGGGTTTCTTGGGTGAGGGAGGATTGAGTCTCTCTTGCAGTCTTTGATTGAGGGCGATAACCCCGGCTGGGCCGCGATACATGGGCGCCAGCACTTGAATTTGGCCAATCGGATCGAAGCCAAATTTCTGAGGAATTCGATTGCACACCACATCTTCGATCCAATCGGCAGCGCTTTGAGCGTCATCTGCTGGGAAGAGGAAAAAATCACCCATGATGTTCTCTTCGGATTGGGGGAAAAGGGGCATCTCGCCGCGGTTGATGCGATGGGCATTGGTGATGATATGGGATCCCGCCGCTTGACGGAAGATGGTAGTCAAACGCGTCACTGGCGCGGAATCGCTGGCAATCACATCACGCAATACATCTCCAGCCCCAACAGAAGGTAGTTGGTCTACATCCCCAACCAGCAACAAATGTGTGCCTGGCCGCAATGCTTTGAGTAAGTTGTTGGCTAGTAGCAAATCCAACATCGAGGTTTCATCTACGACCAGGAATTCCACCGGCAAGGGATTTTCATTGGTGTATTTGAATCCTTCTGCGGGAGAGAAGCCCAACATGCGATGGATCGTGCTAGCTGGGCGGTCGGTAGCCTCTGAGAGCCGTTTGGCGGCGCGCCCTGTTGGCGAAGCCAGGGCGTATGGGATCGATAGTGCCTCGAGATGAAAGATTAGCGTTTGCAAGCAAGTGGTCTTGCCAGTCCCCGGACCCCCTGTAAGCACACTGAGAGGGTGCATTAAGGCGTTGTTGATTGCCGTTTGCTGTTCTTGTGACAGATCTGGGTTGGGGATGGGAAGGTTCTTTGAGCGGTTCCCCTGAGGAACTGAATCAGCCAAAATTCGCAGCCGTTCAGCGACGCCTATCTCGCTGATGTAGAAAGGGGTCAGGTAGATGGCTGGGGCGCGGTTATCTGCCTGGGGTTCGGAAACCCCGCGCGAGGTAGGATCGCTCATCCCGCCCCCCTCAGTGGGAAGCATATCGGGCCGGATGCGATCTTCTTGTGCCAATCTTTCCAAAGCCGGGGGGATCAGGCCGGCATCCGTTTTGAGAAGTTGGATCGCACGCTCTAGCAAAGTAGCCTGGGGGGCATACACATGACCATTGTTGCTCATCTCGCTTAGCGCGAAGATCAGGCCGGCTTCGATGCGTGAAGGATGATCGGATGGCAGCCCCAGATCCTGGGCGATTCGATCGGCGGTTTTGAAGCCCACGCCATAGATGTCGCGGGCTAACTGGTAGGGATTGTCCTGAACAATTTCCAGTGCGGAATCGCCATAAGTCTTATAGATCTTGACTGCCAGGTTTGTGCTAACCCCATGGCTGTGCAGAAAAATCATGATCTCTTTGACTTGTTTCTGCTCCTGCCAGGCAGAGGCAATTTGACGGGTTCGCTTGGGTCCGATGTCGGGCACTTCGAGCAGACGTTGGGGTTGGTTCTCGATAATATCGAGGGTGCTATCCCCCAAGTGATCTACGATCCGCTCGGCCAGTCGAGGACCGATGCCCTTGATCAAACCTGAGCCGAGATAGCGTCGAATGCCAGCGACATTGGCGGGCACGGTCTGTTCACATGTCTCGACGCTGAATTGGGATCCGTGTTTGGGATGTTTGGTCCAGTTTCCGCTCAGCTTTAGGTGTTCGCCCGGAGAGAGTTCAGGTAGGTTGCCTACGATGGTAATCAACCCCCCGCGGTTGGTAGCGATATTCTCCCCTCTCGAGGGTCGTAGACGGACAACGCTATACCCGTTTTCAGGGTTGTAATAGGTGATACGTTCAACAGAGCCAGAGAGGGATTCCATGAATGTAAGTATACACGCGAAACAACCGAACTTTTTCTAAGGATTTTGAGGCGAACTAGGAATCGACATAGAAGTTGTCTGATTTGGGGATATCGGGCGTACGGAGCACGCCCGATATCCCCAAATCAGGTGTTCACAACAGGAATTCCCAGAGACCCGAATTTTAGTCTCCATAATTCTAGTAACAATTACGTTTTTTGGCCTGATTGTGGAAATAACGTTTTGGGTCTGCTAGGGCAATGGATTGCTTTCCGCCCAGTCATTGCCAAGGGTGAGCAGTAGATCTAGCGTGGTATCAGGATTGTAACGGTTGTAGATCTTTATGTTCGGGAGAGCTAAGATCTGAGAGAGTTGGCTGATCAGATCAGCATTACCGGTGTAATCCACGATGGTGGTAACCTCGTAAAGATCGTCGGCGTTGCCTGTTTCGGTTACCCGAATCCCTAAAGCTTTCAAGTATTCGGCAGTGTCACCAGCCAATCCACCAACCCGTGTGCCGTTATGCACAGCGACGCTGGGTCCCTCTTGTGGAGGCGGGGAGGTAGCTTGAGGTTCGTCGGTCGCGTCGCTAGAGAATATTTCTTCGACGATGGAAGGTTCTGATGTATCTGTGGGTGGGGGTTGTGTTGTAACGGGTGTCGAAGAGGGGCGGGGAGTGGGATTGGTTACCGCTGCAGCGGTCTTGAAGAGATCAGATTTGAGTGCCTCGATCTGTTCTTGAATGGGTAAAAGGATATACATCCCATTATAGGAGAAACTTTCGACAACATGCGCATGTCCAATCGCCAGATGGCGGATATTCTCTCTCGGGATGCCATAAGTGATCTGGGCTAGTTTGGCAATTTGCGCCAGGGTTAGATTTGTATTGACACCGCCAGAAATATTTCGATACAGACTGGGGGCTTTGTTGATCAATGATGGCAGCAGATCGAAATCGGTCAGGCGCTCGAAGATCCCCAACAGAACTTGTTGTTGACGCTGGGACCGGTCGAAATCCCCCCCCGATGTATTGCGTGCCCTTACATATGCCAAGGCGATATCTCCGGGCAATGTTTGAACTCCGGGCTCCAGGGTTTTAACATTTCCTTGCCTGAGATCGACCATGATGCGCTCGGGAACATCCACCTTGACCCCACCGATCTCATCGACGAGCTGGATGAAGGTGTGGAAATTTACTTGCACGTAATAGGGGACTTGGACATCGAGGAATTCTTCAACGGTGTCCATTGCCAAGGCAGCGCCACCACCACGAACTCCATTCGATTCCCCATAGAAATAGGCTTGGTTGATTTTGCCTTCTCCCAAACCAGGCAGTTCAACCCACAGATCGCGTGGCATTGAGAGCATCCCCGCAGTTTTAGTCTCGGGGTTCATGGTAGCCAGGATCATTGTGTCCGTTCGGGCCGGTCCATCCACGTCTTCGTAGAGGCGATCATCTACACCCAGGACTAATACATTGATCTGGCTTTTTCCATCCCAGGGTTGTGCCGGCGGACTGTTCCTTCGTTGCAAGGGAATACTCAGTTCTTCAAAAACAGTCTGATCGATCTGAAAGCCTTGCTCTTGTTCATCGGAATTGACAATGTAATCCTGCGAGTCTGGGATATAGAAGGTGTCCGTAAATGTTGAATAGATCAGGTATAAGGTGACTCCCAAGGCAATCAACAGCGCACCCGAAAGGAGCCAAAACAGACCTTGTTTTGGGAGAGGGGGTTTTTGTTGTGAGGGCGCGAGGGAGTTGCGCATGGCGAAGGGAAGTCCTTGGGGGCAAGGAGATCTTGCTCCCAAGGATATTCGTTTTAGGGCATCGGATTGTTATTGGCCCAATCGGCACCTAGGATGACTGTAACATCGACATCGCTGAGGTCGTCATAGCGGCCATGAATGTTGAAATGGTTGATACCAAAAAGCTGTGAGAGGTAGATCAATGAGTAGGGATTGCCAGTGTAATCATAAATACTGGTGTTGGAATATCCAGATCCATCGGCATCACCGATAACCATCACATTGGCTCCCATACCTTGGAGATACTTGCCCGTGCGTGTGGACAAACCTGGGACAGTGGAACCATTCAGCAATTTGATTCTGGCGCCTTCTTCGATGAACAAATCAAACGGCCCTTTCCCTTCATATGCTAAGGGTCCGGCTGCTTGCGCAGGCGCGAAGATATCATCGCGTAAGATGCGGATCTGATCGGGGATGGGCTTGAGGATCTCTAATCCATCTGGGGATCTTCCCAGGGTGACCTGGTTTGGAGGCGCGATAATGCCACTCTTGATATGTGCCAGTTCTACATCCATCGCCAGCCAGGCCAGTTTTACCACCTGATCCAAAGTCAGATTGGTGTTGATACTGTTAGAAATGTTTTGATAGATGTCCGGAGCTTTCTGGATGAGATTTGGCAGCTCATTGAACTCCAGGATGCGTTGGCGAATACCCAAGATGATCTGTTGTTGGCGGGCAGAGCGGTCGAAATCCCCACCTTGCGAATTGCGAGCGCGGGCGTACGCCAGAGCATACTCTCCATTTAGGGTTTGGACCCCTGGACGGATATGGATTTTGGGTTGGTTATCTCCATAGATGTCAACATAGATATCATTAGGCACGTCGATCTTGACACCTTCTAATTGATCAATGAAATATACAAAGGCTTCAAAATCGATTTGGGCGTAGTATTGGATCGGAATACCGAGGAAACGCTCTACAGTAGTCAAAGCCAACCCAGGTCCACCATCAGGGAGTTTATAGGCTTCTCCGAGTTGGTATGCTGTGTTGATCTTGCCATGATCGAATCCGGGGATGCTCACCCAGAGATCACGCGGGACCGAGAGCATTCCGGCAGTTTTGGTTAGCGGATCGATGGTCAAAACGATCATCGTGTCAGAGAGAGGGGGGCCTGTATTTCCACGCCACTCGTTGTAATCTAACCCAATGATCAACACATTTACCCGACTGGCACCATCCCAGGGCTCCGCTTGCGGCCCGGTGGGCGCGGTAGATAGGGTTGGTTCTGATACTTCTGTGGAAACGTCTGTCTCACCTAACTGCTCATCCACAGGAGCCGAAGTTGGTTCGATAATCGCCACACCAGGCAGGGAAGTAAGGCTCCAGGATGCCACAATATTGCTCACTTGAATGAAAGTGATCCAAGCAATGCCTATTCCCAGGAATGCGAGAATCGCCCAAATCACAATTGCGAGCACTTTATTCTGTTTTTGGGGTTGAGTTTGATTGCTCATAAAGTTATTGCTGTTTACCGTTGATTTTCTATCACTATAGCCGTGCGATTATATCATGAGGCGCTTTTTTACAGGATTAAGGGGTTCTTTATCCTGGAATACCCGGACGGACGGCTCGCAAGCTCGCAATAGGGTAAAATTATGCCGCCGGGCTGCAATACAGGAGATGCAATCATCATGCCAGGATGCACCTGGCCAACAATATGATCTATTTACAGTTAGCTCGTTCGAAAATTGGGTCATACGTACTGCCATGGATCTTTACTCATTTGAGTTTCCTGCTGCCCGTAAAAAGAGAGTACGAGCACGAAGATTTTCTGGC
This sequence comes from uncultured Anaerolineales bacterium, assembly GCA_964438295.1. Lineage (GTDB taxonomy): Bacteria > Chloroflexota > Anaerolineae > Anaerolineales > UBA11858 > NIOZ-UU35. The sequence continues at coordinate 14,579 of CAYTKR010000075.1, read as the reverse complement.
TTTCCATCATCCAAAGCCTGGTTTCCCGGTTCACATCCTATTGGTTCCCAAAATTCCAATCCGTGGAATCAATGAACTTACGGCAAAGGATAGCGAATTGTTGTTTGAAATCATGAAAGCGGCTCAAATCATTGTCAATCGATTTGACCCAGCCGAATGTAGTTATCGACTTATTCTTAACGCTGGAGCGTATCAGGATGTTCCCCATTTGCATTTTCATCTGATTTCGGAGGAGATAACAAACGAACAGAGAGCTTCCGAATAAAAGGTGTACCTGGGGGGCAACGCCCCCCAGGTACACCTTTTATTCGGGAAAACTTGTCTTGGATTCAAATTTTAACAATGTCACTAGTTACCACCTACAACCTCGCTAAATCCTTCGACCCTGTAGATATCTTCACGGGGCTGACGTTGAGCATTCCGCATGGTGCGCGCGTCGCCCTGGTGGGGCCTAACGGTATTGGCAAGACCACGCTCTTGCGTATCATTGCTGATCGTGAGCCGCCATCAACTGGAGAAGTCCATAGGGCTCGAGGCCTGACGATGGGTTATCTTCCTCAAGAGTCTGTACTTGAGTCTAATCGTACGCTGTGGGAGGAATGCCTGCTGCCATTTGAGGAGGTTCGATCCCAGGAGGCTGAATTGGCCCGCCTGGAAGTGCAGATGGGGGATGCCAAACCTGCAGAAGAACCAAATATTCTGGAACGCTATGGCGCCTTACAGGAAAAATTCGATCTTGCCGGTGGATACACCTATGAGACCCGAATTCGGCAAGTTCTGACCGGTTTAGGGTTTGCAGACGATGAATTTCACATGCCCCTAGAGCACCTCTCTGGAGGGCAGCGCACGCGAGCATTATTGGCGCGCCTGCTTCTCGAAGCGCCACTACTCCTGGTGCTCGACGAGCCGACCAATCACCTCGATATCCAGGCTATCGAATGGCTTGAAAGTTATCTCAAAGATTGGGATGGCGCTGCGTTAATTGTCTCGCACGATCGCTATTTCCTGGATAAAGTTTGCAACCACATCTGGGAGATGAGCCCGGCGGGATTTGAAACCTATCGAGGGAATTACACGCATTACTTGCTACAGCGCCAGGATCGATGGGAGCGCCGTTCCACGACCTTTGAAGCAGAGAGGCTGCGGCTTGAGAAAGAGCTAGATTATATCAAGCGTAATATCGCCGGGCAAAATGTCTCCAGCGCCAAAGGGAGGCTCAAACGTCTCAGCCGCCAGCTTCAGGCGATCGAACAGATCGGTTTGGACGCTATGCAGGGCAAAACCTGGAGTGAGATCTCTGAAGATGTGATCACCACCAAAAGTATTATGAGTGTCGATCAGGCCCACGCTTCGATCAAGGGTTTGCGAAATCCTCTGAGGAGGCCCGAGCAGCTCAAGCTCGACCTCAACGCGAGAAAACGCAGTGGTGAACTGGTTCTCCGAACGTACGATCTGGAAGTCGGGTATCCTGGTAATCACCTCTTCAGCGCGCCAGACATTATTCTTCGCCGCCTGGAATGTGCCGCTCTGATCGGTCCGAATGGAGCAGGTAAAACCACGTTTCTCAAGACCATCCTGGGTCAACTTCCGCCGCTCAGCGGGGAGGTTGATCAGGGTGCCAGCCTGGATATTGGCTACTTTGCCCAGGCGCATGAAGATCTAAATCCCGAAAACTCTCTCGTGCAGGAGATAGAGTCGGTCATGCCAAACATGTTCGTAGCCGAAATCCGCAAATATCTGGCGCGTTATCTCTTCACGCGCGATGATGTTTTCAAGCCTGTGGCTGTCCTCTCTGGTGGTGAACGCGGGCGTTTGGCGCTAGCCAAATTGGCCCTCAGCGATGCCAATTTCCTGCTACTTGATGAGCCTACGAATCATCTTGATATTCCCGCCCAAGAAGTCCTCCAGGCTGTGCTCGATGAATTCAAGGGCACGACGATTCTAGTTTCGCATGATCGCTACCTGATCGATGCACTGGGTACACAAATTTGGGAGATTGATAAAGGAGGAACCAGCCTGAATGTCTTCCGAGGGACATATAGCGAATACCGTGCCAATAAAGAAAAAGGGGATGTTCTAGACGCCCTCGGGGTTGGTTCGGCACCCACCCAGGGGGATGCTTACCGAGAGGCGCGTTCCGCTAAGAATCGCCAACAAGCCCAGCAGCGGCGTCGCCAAAAACGCATCAAGGAGATCGAACAACGTGTGGAAGAGCTAGAGTTGCAAATGGCGGATATCGGCCAACAATTGGCAAATCCCCCCGAAGATTCCGCTGACGTTCAGCGTCTGGGTGATGATTATGTCGAAATCCAGAATGAAATGCATGCCCTGATCGCAGAATGGGAGCAGTTGCAGACCTAACTTTGTTCTTGGGTTAAAAACCCCAAAATATATTCGGAAACTACCTAAAGCTGTGCCACTCTGAGCCGCCGCAGGAGAGCGAGGAGTCTCCTGATAGATAAATCATATGACAAGTACTCTACCCTGGTGGCAGACCACCACGATCTACCAGATCTATCCGCGCTCCTTTTTGGATTCCAACAACGATGGCATTGGCGATTTGCAGGGGATCATCTCCAAACTTGACTATATCCATGACCTGGGTTTCGAGACCCTCTGGATCTCACCGTTCTTCAGCAGCCCACAAGAAGATTGGGGCTACGATATTAGCGATTATTGCATTGTCGCTCCGGAGTATGGCGATCTCGCGGATGTCCAGGATCTGATCGATGGGGTTCACGCTAAGAGGATGCGAATCCTCTTCGATTTAGTGATGAACCACACTTCTGCCGATCATCCTTGGTTCCAGGAATCTCGCAGCAGCCGTGACAATCCCAAGCGAGATTGGTATATCTGGCGCGATGGTAGAGGTAATCAACCACCGAATAATTGGAAGGCACTACCAGGCGGCTCTGGCTGGCACTATGATGACCTAACCAGGCAATATTACTACGCCAGTTTTTTGCCATTCCAGCCCGATCTCAACTATCGCAACCCGGAAGTGCGTGAGACCATGCTAGGAATTGCCAAATATTGGATGGACAAGGGCGTGGATGGATTTCGCCTGGATATTTTTCATTCAGTCTACAAGGACGAGCAGTTGCGGGATAACCCCTTCTCGATTCACTACATCCCATATCGCGATGAAGCCAGTTTCTTTCAGAAATGGATCTATCATTTGCACCAGCCTGAGACCTTCGAATTGGCGAAATCACTGCGAGCCCTGGCAAATCGCTATTCACCGCAGAAAATGCTCATCGGCGAAGTCTTTGGGAGCGATGAAACCCTCAAGGAATATTTGGGCACCGAGGGAGATGGTCTGAATTTAGTGTTTCTGTGGGAACTGCTCGAATCCAAACCGTCTGCGACGTTTTTCCGCAAAGTGATCCAGCATCACGAAGAGAACTACCCGTCACCCTACATACCCGTATATGTGTTTGGCAATCACGATCAGAAGCGCATCATTTCGAAGTTGGGCGACGACCCCAGAATTGCCAAATTGCTAGCACTAGTGCAATTCACCGTACGTGGCGTCCCGGTGACATACTATGGGGAAGAGATTGGCATGAGTGAGGTATATATCCCAGCCCAGGATGCCAAAGACCCCATTGGGCAGCGCTATAAATGGCTGCCGAAATTCCTTGCGGATATATTGGGCTTATATGTCAATCGTGACGGTTGCCGCACACCGATGCAGTGGGATGATAACCCCAATGCTGGATTTTGTGATAGAAACGCAGAACCATGGTTGCCCGTTCACCAGAACTATGTCTCAGTCAATGTGGAAAGTCAATGGGGCGTCGATGATTCACTTCTGCATGTTTATAAAGGTTTGCTGCATCTCCGTCGTGAAAATAGAGCCTTACGGGATGGCTCACTTCAACTTCTAGGAGAGGCGACGCGAGAGAAGGACTTGTTGATTTATCGCCGAGATTGCAAGGATGAGACTGTTCTTGTCGCGATCAACTTTGGAAATGTGGCAGTTCCAATTTACAACCCAACGGATTGCAATCAAATATTGATCGAGATTGGCGTGGATCATTTATGTAAATTCGATGGAAAAATGCTGCCACCTCTTTCTGGTGTAATTCTGAGTAATTGATTAGTAGCTATCCAGCCAGACAGCCGAAGTCTAATACATCGATTACCAAATCACACTTGTAGCCAAGATCGATGGCATGAACCGCTTGACGAAATTTTATTATCTTGTTAATGTTCTAAGTGTTTTGCGGTTTGTGGCTTGAAATAATACTGACCGGTTTCACCGCAAAACCTGTGTAAATGCCGGTTGTTTCTCACAATTTATTTTGGGATTCTTTCCGGCATTTACTTAATGAGAAGGATTATTTTTTGAGAATTGAACCTCTATCACAAGGTGGTTCTCGAAATGTGTGCGACCTTACTCTATGTCTAAATTCGAGGCGAGGATATATCCATGGATATCAACGATGTTCAAAAACAATTGGATGATTATTTTCGAGAGAAGTTAGTTACCTATGGCGCAACATCGAAAGGTGTGGATTACAACAGCGATCATGCTCAACAAAATCGATTTGCTCAACTGGCGAAGATCATTGATCCAAATTCTCCTTTTTCCATACTTGATTACGGTTCTGGGTATGGAGCGTTTTATGATTTTTTAAATAATTTTGGTTGGGAATTTCAATACTATGGAATAGATAAAATTGAAGAGATGGTTGCCGCGGGAAAGGAAATGCATAAACAATTCCAAAATGCGCATTTCACAACTTCTGAAAAAGAGTTGCCGCAAGTAGATTATGTTGTTGGGGGAGCTATCTTCAATATTAAGCTTGATGCATCCTATGATGAATGGCAAGAGTCTGTCATCAAAACTCTTCATCTCATGGACGTTCGTAGTTCAAAGGGGTTTGCATTCAATATGTTGACTAAATACTCGGATTTTGATCGTATGGAACAGCGACCTGATCTGTTTTATGGAGACCCTTGTTTTTACTTTGATTATTGCAAACGAAATTTTTCACAAAATATAGCGCTGTTACATGACTATGGATTATACGACTTTACAATCCTTGTTCGGAAAGATTCTGACTGATTGACATGGATGTTGTTTATGCACCACGTGCATCTACAATCTTATACAACATTCTTGTGTCGCGTGGTGATAATAGACCCTTTATATTGCCGGCGAATATTTGCCCAATCGTTCCGATAACATTTCTTAAGGCTGGCACACCATACACCTTCGTAGATATTTCCGCTGAAGGATATCATATTGATTTGGCATTGGTTGAACAACATATCCGCCAGGGTGAATTTGGTGGATTTCTTTATGCCCACACGTATGGTGATGAATCAACCCCAAATGATTTCTTTCGTTTCATTAGAAATATTGACGAAAATATATTAATAATTGATGATCGCTGTCTATGTTTACCAGATACATCCTTGTCCTCGCCGTCCTATGCAGATGTAATCATATATAGTACAGGGTATTCTAAAATCGTTGATATAGGGTTTGGTGGGTACGCCAAGATATCGCCGGAGATTACTTACAAAAATATTCGCCTAGCGTATCGGGATGATGATCTCAAAGCAATTGAGACTGAATATAAGAATAGTATCTCTTCTCGCTCAGTTTATAAATATCAGGATAGTGATTGGTTGGAGACAGGTTCTGAGAATCGTGATTGGGCAATGTATTTTCGCCAAATCGAGGCAGTTTTGGCTGATTCTCTCCAACACCGCAAAATGATTAATGAGATTTATATTAGTCTCTTGCCAGCTGAATACTGTTTACCCCCCGGCTATCATCGATGGCGCTTTAACCTGCTTGTGCCTGCTCGCGATGAGTTATTGAAAGCAATCTTTGATGAAGGTCTTTTTGCATCTGCACATTATGCTTCCTTGGGCGGCATCATGGGCCCGGAAAATTGTCCAGTAGCGGAAGATTTAGCAAGCCAAGTTGTCAACCTATTCAATGATTTCCACTTCACTGAGGATATGGCCAAGAATACATGTGCCATTATTCTGGATGTATTGGGCGAAGGGTGAAAAATTTTTGTGGTGCCTGCATATCTCCAAATTATTTCTCGCAATTATGCAGAAAAAGCTTATGTGAACTCCGGAAAGCCCTTTAAATTCCTGTCATGGCCAAAGGCCCGCCTCTGGCGTGAACCCTGCAAGGGTGAAGAATCTCTGCCCCGCCGTAGGCGCCCCCATGGCGAGGGTAGGAGACTCTTCGCTTCGCTCAGAGTGACAACTATTTCAGGTATTTTCCGATAAATACTTAACTGCGCATGGAGTAAGAAGTCGATTATCTGGGATACCCACAAATCTGCCAGCATCCAATAGCTTCCTGGAGAGTCAAGAAAGAAATTTTGACAGTATGGCAGCGATATCTTTAGATTTATCAAGGTTTATTCGTTCAACCGAAAGACTCGAATGAGCCCAAATTGAGAATTGTTGGGGTGGAGGATGTCTGATCCGAATTCGAAGAAAGCGAAATTGCCAGGTTTTATTGCCTTGGTTATTCTGACCCTGGCCAGCGCGTTGTGGACTTTTTGGGGGACGACAGAAATGTACTTCGAGGGTTGGGGGAATCCCTTCCCCGCACCGTTGATGTATTTGATCCCTGTTGGAGTTTTTCTGGCACTAACGATCGTGGTGCTCACTTGGTCGAGGCTTGGGGGTTGGCTGATCGTGATTCTCTCGTCAGCTTTCACCGTCTGGTGGTGGCGTTTGGCAATTGGACGTGGGACACTCAGCTTCAGGTGGGTATTGAGCACATTCCCGGTGAGCGGCATCTTGATTGTGGTAGGAGTTTTGTTCATTCTCGAAGGTCGCCGCCAGAAACGATTGCAAAGGGATGAATGGACATCCCCTCTACGGTGGTGGCAGCGAAATCTGCGCTACCTGATTGGGATTGGTACGCCGCTCTTGGTGCTCATCGGGGTAACGCTTTATTATTTGCCCATTTTGATGGCCCGCGTTGATGATGGCGATCGCGGGGCGCGGTTCATTGAAGGGAATGGGGTGAACCTTATTTGGGCTCCTGCCGGTCCAGGGTGGAACTGGAAACAGCCTTGGGGCGGTTATCCCTCCTGGGATAGCCTGGCACGCTATGGCATTCATCCCGTTGGTATCGATAAAGATGAACGTTTGCCCAATGGATTGCATATGTCCCCAGAAGATATGGCATCCACAGGGATTTGTGCTTATCTGGATGAAGATGGCTTGGTTTTGTTGGATACCCCTCACGATATCTGGCGTATGCCCAAAGTGGATGAGATTGTGGGTTCTTTGATGCTGCACAATAAAAACGCTGGCTGTGTTTGGATTGGGGAAACTGGATTACTCGCATGCGAGCGCCAGCCAGACAAAGAGACTCCGCTATGGGCGCCCGACCAGGCGCCGATCTACTATTGGGCTACGGATGAATTTGATGACGATTCAGCTTATTTTGTTGGGTACAACGGCAGTGTAAACACCCAGAACAAGGGGTGGGGGAACCCGCGACATGGTTTTCGCTGTGTGCGTGAACCTTAGAGATTCTCATTTCCATGATAGGTTCTCAGTTGTGGCCACCGTCGGGCAATCCAACCGACAGCCAGAATGCAGCCCAAGCCGCCGGTGATAACGGCGAATGGCGCCCCGAGGAATTGCGCCACCAAACCGGCTTCGACCTCACCGAGTTGAGGCCCACCCATGAAGAAAATCTGATTAATGCTGGTCATGCGCCCGCGAATATAGTCGGGGGTTTGCAGTTGGCGGATGGTGTTGCGGATGATCATGCTGATGGTATCAGAAGCCCCCATCATCGCTAATGCAATGAACGAGATGACGTACGAGCGGGAGATGCCAAACACCAAGGTCCAGATTCCGTATGAAACTACTGCCAGTAGCAAGATCACACCCTGACGCCGGATGGTGTCAATTTGTGAAATGATCACCGAGGTCAGTGCTGCACCAACTGATTGCGCTGCAGAGAGCCAGCCATATCCGATCTCGCTGACTCCCAGGATATCTCTGGCGAATATAGGCAGTAAGGCATTGGCTGAGGAAAAGAATGTGGCGAAGAAATCCAGGATCATACTGGAGAGGATGATAGGGTGATTGAGGATGAATTCTACTCCTTCACGAATGGCTAACCAATTCCCTTTCGATCCGCCGCGTTGAATGTTGATCTGCTGCTCGACAGGCCCCATCAAGATGAGCGCGAGGAATAAAGCTACGTACGATACCGCATTAATCGAATAAACCCAGGTCTGACCCAAATAGCCAATCACCAGGCCGCTGAGGGCCGGACCAACGATGGAACCGACGGTGAAGGCCATCGATTGCATGCTAAACGCGTTGGGAAGGTCGTGCGGGGGAACTAAGTTCGGTGTCAACGACTGACGAGCGGGTAAGCCGAAGGAATGGGCAATAGCATCTATCACGGTCAATGAATAAATATGCCAAAGGGATATCTGACCGCTGAATGTCAGCCAACTGAGCATTAAGGCGACGCCCATTCGCACGGATTGGGTGAAGAATAAAATTCGCCTTCGGTCGAAAGAATCGGCCGTAAGACCACCAAATAGGGAAAAAATTACGATGGGGATGATGCGTGCTGCGCCAATCGCTCCAAGGGCGATGGGCTGGTCAGTGAGAACTCGGATGTGCCATAACAGCGCCCAGAACTGCATTCGGCCACCTGCGGCAGATACTAACAACCCACTCCATAGCAATCGAAAGCGACGGTGACGTAAAGATGGTGGAATATGCAAGATCATAGTTTATTGATATGAGTTGTTTTACTGACGACAACGAGCTAACGATCAGCCTGGGGTAACATCTTTCCCCATATAAGCCCATAACTCAGGCCATCGACGTCCCACCCAGCCCACCGAGAATATGCATGCCACTCCACCCAGGGCGACGGCCAAGGGAACACCGATCAGCCCCCCAAGGAATCCTGATTTGACATCTCCCAGATACGGCCCTCCCATAAAGAAAATCTGGTTGACACTGATCATACGCCCTCGCAATTTGTCTGGTGTGTGCAGTTGGCGGATGGCGCTGCGGATGATCGAGCTGACGGAGTCCCCTGCCCCGGCGAGCATTAATGCGAAGAGTGACAGCAAATAGGTGCGTGAAGACCCGAAGATAATCGCTGACAGACCGATTATCGTAACCGAACCCAGCACCAATTTTCCTTGATGACGAATCACCTTGACTTGGGAAAGAGCCAAACCCGCCAGCGCGGCACCGATCATGGGTGCCGAAGTGAGTAAACCATAGGCAAATTCTTCTACTTCAAGCACTTGACGGGCAAAATAAGGCAAGAGCGAATCAGCCCGGGTGAGCAGCGTCGCAAAGAAATCCAGCAGCATACCGGAAAGGATCAGCGGGTGCTGGAAGGTGAATTTGATCCCCTCTCGGATGGCATCCCAATCCACGCCAGCACGTTTTCTTTCAAGCATCTTTTGGCCAACCGGCCCCATAATGAGTAGTGCAATAGGCATCGATGCAAATAAGCCTGCGGCAATCAGATATGAGGCATACTCGCCTAGCTGGTTGATGATCAATCCGTTGAGGATAGGCCCAAAGATACCCCCTATTTGGAATGCGATCATTTCCAGGCTGAGGGCATTGGGCAAAACGGATTCGGGGACCAGGTTGGGGGTCAAAGAGTAACGTGCGGGCAGATCGATTACAAAGGCTGTGGCATGAACAACCAGCAAAGCATAGATATGCCACAATTGGATCGTTTGGGTCAGTGTCAGCAGGCCCAATACCAAGGCTGTGCCTCCCATAATGCTCTGCATTAAGATGACAACTTTGCGACGGCTGAAGCGGTCGGCAATGAAACCAGCGAAAAGAGAGACGAAGATGGTTGGTGCAAGTCGGATCAGGCCAATGCTACCCAGCGCAAATGGGCTATCGGTGAAGCCACTGATTTGCCAGGGAACTGCCCACATCAGGAATTGATTTCCGGTCCAGGCTAGTAGCAACCCTACCCAGAAGAGGGCGAAGCGATGGTGGCGTAATGAGGGAGGAATGTGCATAACGGTGGAACGTTCAAACGATAAACGTCAGACGCTTATGTGTTTTGCGGTTTGTGGCTTGAAATAATACTGACCGGTTTCACCGCAAAACCTGCGTAAATGCCGGTATTTTCTCACAATTTATTTTGGGATTCCTTCCGGCATTTACTTAAGTTCCCCAATCCCTGAGGTATAGGAAATCATACCCCACGGTGCGGTTGGTGAGTTTGGCAATGGGAGGTAGTACGCGCTTGAAATGATTGCGCCGGACGCGTTCGATAACCTTCTGGACGAAATCTTCCGAGAAACCCGCTTCGACGCACTCTTTCGGGCTATAGCGTTCATCAACCAAGAGATACAGCAATTTATCGACCGCTTCATAGGTAAAGCCGAGTTCGTCTTCATCGGTTTGGCCCGCCCAAAGGTCAGCGGAGGGGGGTTTGGTAATGATCTCATCAGGGACACATAAATCATGAGCGAGTTGGCGCACTTGAGTTTTGTAAAGATCGCCAATGGGGTTCACCGCGCAAGCTGAATCCCCATAGATGGTGCTGTAACCCAGCAGGATCTCGGTTTTATTGCTTGTTCCGACAACTAGCCCCTTGAAGGCTTCGGATTGGTCGTACAGGATGATCATACGAGCGCGAGCCATAACATTGCCACGACGCATATCATTCACATCGGGGAAGCGCTCAAAAAGCGGGTCGACCATTTCGGTTATGGGAACAGTCAGCGATTGCACCCCCGTTTTTTCGATCACCAATTGGGCGTGTTCCAGCGAGTCCGAAGAAGAAGATTTGTAAGGCATGCGCACGGCCAGGACATTTTCTGGTCCGAGCGCATCTGCGGCCAGGAAACAGCTCAAGGCTGAGTCAACGCCTCCAGAGAGGCCGATCACCGCGCGTTGGAAGCCAGTACGGATGATCTCGCTATTTATAAAACTGGTCAGGATCTTGTGTGCTAGTTCCACGTTGATTGTCAAGTCAGTCATCGTTGCGAGCCTCCCTTTTCATTGACAATGCGCATCATCTCGCGCTGCACCAATGCCGTGCGTTCATCTCTCAAGAGGGGTAGCCGGGCGCGGGTGCGGTGTAATTGGTCCAAATCGACTTTGACGGTGACTAGCGCTTCTTCGTGGTAAGGTCCCTTTACGAGTAGCTTACCGTTGGGGTCGTAGACAGTAGAACCGCCCCAAAAATGCAGGCCATCTTCGAAACCTACGCGGTTGGCATGCACGGTAAAGCCGGTAAACAGGCTGGCGTAAGCCTGATTGATGTGCTCAACCCAGCGAGCGGATTCCAACTTAGGGTCGGTTGAAAGCCCGCGGCCAGGAGAAGCAGAAGTGAAAATCAAAATATCTGCACCATCCAGCCAAAGTAGATAGGGCGGCGAGATGTGCCAGAAATCCTCACAGATGGCGATGCCCATTCTGCAAATAGGGGTATCGAAGGCCTGGATACTGTCTCCCCAGGCGAAGAAACGGCCTTCATCGAAAAGGGCATAGGTGGGCAGGTACACTTTATGGTGTACGTGGAGAACCATCCCTTGGGAGAGATACGCACCAGCGATATAAAAGCGGTGTCGGTGGTCTTCATCGACAAATCCGACCACGATATCCAAATCTTTACTGGCATCGAGTAAGGGTTCAAAGATTGGGTCATCTGGATCGGGACGGTGTGCGACCGCGGATGCAAGATCTTGCAGGGCGTAGCCGGTCAGCGAGAGTTCAGGGAAGATGAGTAAGTCAGCGCCTTTGGATTTTGCTTCATCGACATATCTGAGGTGCTTTTCGAGATTGGCTTGAACATCGCCTAATTTGGTGTTGATCTGTGCGAGCGCGAGGATTTTTTTCATGATTTATGCTCGGGTACGTTATTTGTTAGCTGGCTGGGTTGTTGGATTAGTTTTTAGGAATAGGATTGCTGCAATGATCGATAAGATTATCAATCCCAACGCTGCCCAGGTGTCCAAGCCGAAATTGCGCCATTGGGGAACAGGATCAACCCTGAAAGATGCTGCCCACACTAAGGTCAGCGCGATGCAGCCTAGTTGAAGGGTAGCAGCCAAGCCATGAGCTGGCAGCCAGCCGCGCTCACGCAGGTAATTTACACCCCGGTTGATCAGCAATGTCAGCAAGGCACCAACGAGTTGAAGTGGCCATCTGCTGGAGAAATCGCCCCATTCATCTCGAACGGGAATGCCCCACCAGCCGTTTATTTGAGGGCCATACAGACAGCCATTGATCCAGCACCCCAGCCAGGTGCTGATGGCGAGAGTGGTTATCAATGGAATGAGAGAGTCGGATATTTCCCCATAGTTTGTCTTGGTGATAACCGCAGCTAACCCTGTTGCGAGGATCCCACCCGCGATTGCGCCATACGCGGATATCCCCCCCAGCCAGATTTGTGGAATTTCGATTAGATGAGTTTGGAAATATTCCCAGTGGAGGCCAATATAGGTTGCTCTTCCGATGATCGCCGCGCCTATTAGTGCCCAGATCCCTGCTGCAAAATTCTCCTGTAGGTTTTTTTGCGGTGAGTCTACTGAGATCCAATATAGCCCCACAGCTGACCCGATGGCAATCATAAGCGAGAATGTGTAGATTGGGATCTTACCGAGAACGGAGAAGGCGACATCCATACTGAAATGATACCATGCAAAAAAGTGCAATGATCGGTTGAAAAGCTGGCTCTGCAAGAAATGCTATGGCAGGTAACGTCAACCGAATTACCCTGATAAATTAAGGGGCTGTTGTCACCATGTATGGCTTAATTGTTATGATTATTGAAGTATAATGAAAAGCGAGCAATTTGCACGTCTGCAAGTAATAGCCATTATTACATCGAAGCCATAATTCGATCTCTTACACCAGATCATGAACCCTTTGACGATCCAAACCGTAGAATCGATTGAAGACCGACACGCATTTGTGAGCCTGCCGTGGCGAGTTTACCAGGATGACCCCAATTGGGTCCCACCTCTTTACTCGGAGCGACTACATTTCATCGACCCCGATCAGCATCCTTTCTTTGAACATGCCGAAGTTGAATTTTTCCTGGCTAAGCGGCCATCGTCAGTCACAGGGCAGGATGAAGTAGTTGGCACCATCGCGGCGTTTACCAATCATCGCCATAATGAGTTCCAAGAGGAAAATGTCGCTTTTTTCGGCTTTTTTGAAGTGCTCGATGATACCGAGGCAGCCAGATTGCTCTTAGAGACTGCCGAAGATTGGGCCAGAGAGCGTGGTCATGAGGCTATTCGCGGTCCAGCGCAATACTCTACAAATGAAGAATGTGGTTTACTAGTAGATGGTTTTGATGATCCGCCGCGCATATTAATGACCTATAACCCCTCCCGGTATGTAGATTACATTGAAGGAGGCGGTTACCAGAAGGCTATGGATCTGTGGGCTTGGTCTGTAGCAACTGATGTTTATGAACGGGGCGATAAACTCCCCGAGAAATTAGTGCGAGTGGTCGAAAAAGTGAAAGCGCGCGGCGATATCAAAATCCGTAAGATCGATATGCGCAATTTCGATAGAGAAGTCGAGATCGTGAAGAAACTCTATAACACATCTTGGGCGCGCAATTGGGGTTTTGTGCCGATGACGGATGCAGAAATTGATGCTCTTGGCGCTGAGTTGAAACCTCTCATCGACCCAGACTTCGTTTTCATAGCTGAAGTCGATGGGGAAGCTGTCGGCTTCAGCCTGACTCTCCCTGATCTCAATAATCCGTTGAGGATTGCTTACCCCCGGCCTGGAACCCCTGAGTGGTGGACGCTGGCAAAAATGGTCTGGCATTGGAAGGTGCGCCGACGCTACGATTGGGTGCGAGTATTTGCCTTGGGAGTTCTACCAGAATATCGCGCCCGCGGCGTTGATGCCTTGTTCTATTATGAGTCTGCTCAAGAGGCGTTGAAAAAGGGGATTCGATTCGCTGAAATGAGTTGGCTACTAGAAAATAACGACAAGATGAACCGTCCTATCGAGCTTATGGGTGCGGAGGTCTACAAGACATACCGCTTCTATGAGAAAGCTCTCTAACGAGAGGGCTTTCTAACGAGAGGGCTCTCTAATTGGTGGAGGTTGCAAACCTATGGTCGATTTCTTACTCAATCCGAATTTAGCCTATCTATTATTGGTGGGCGGATTTTCGATGGCCCTGCTGGCCATCCTCACACCAGGAACCGGCTTTCTGGAGATTGGCGCCATTTTTGCCCTGCTGTTAGCGGGATGGGGCGTCTATAACCTGCCGATCAACTACTGGGCATTGGTTATCCTGATATTAGGGGTAATTCCTTTTATTTTCGCGGTGCGCAAATCCCGACGAATGGTTTTTCTGTCGATTTCAATCCTGGCTTTGATCGTTGGGTCTGTATTCTTGTTCCGCGGTGAGATATGGTGGAAACCAATCGTCAATCCTGTCTTGGCAAGTGTTGTATCTCTTCTGGCAGGCGGGTTTTTCTGGATTGTCGTTCAGAAAACTCTCGAAGCTGGAGATGCTCCCTTAGCTCATGACCTGGGCCCATTGATTGGCGCTGTAGGTGAAGCCAAATCCGATATTCACC
>CAYTKR010000074.1:0-24632 GCA_964438295.1 uncultured Anaerolineales bacterium | reverse complement strand
GGGGTGGGGGCTACGCCCCCACCCCCTATTCCCAGCCATTTTCTCGCTGAACTGCGTAAGTCCTACAAACAATACGTCATTACGAGCGGGATAGAGTGGAGCGAAGCAATATGTTAGCCATATATGGAGATTGTTTCGCTCTTCGAAAAGCTCAAGGCTCGCACTGACAAAACTGATTTTTGGAGAACCTATGTGGCAAAAATATATCAATGCGACCGAGATCGATGAAGTCGTAGAATTTTTATCGGAATATGGGGAGCGCGCTCGCATCGTGGCGGGTGCAACAGATCTGATCCTGGAGATCGAACGCGGTATACGCACCGATGTTGATGTGCTCATCGATATCACGCGCATCCCTGAACTTGATCAAATCATATTGGACGAAGACGATGTCATCCACCTCAGCCCAATGGTCACCCACAATCATTGTGTGGCCTCGAAGCTGATCCGTGAGCGGGCCTTTCCACTTGCCCTGGCTGCCTGGGAGGTAGGCGCGCCCCAAATCCGCAATCGTGGTACCGTGGCTGGCAATCTGATCACCGCCTCTCCCGCGAACGATACCATTACCCCCTTGATGGCCTTGGGAGCCACGGTAACTCTGCGCTCAAAAGGTGGAGAGCGGATCGTGCCACTGGGAGATTTCTATACTGGCGTGCGTGGGACGGTCATGCGCTCGGACGAGATGTTGGTAGATATCGCCTTCCCAGCAATGAAAGCTAATCAGCGCGGAACATTTATGAAGTTAGGACTGCGCCGCTCTCAGGCGATTTCTGTGGTTGATGTGGCCTTGCTCTTGACCTTCGAGGAGGATACTGTCACCAAGGCAGCCATTACCCTTGGAGCGGTTGCCCCAACCATTATCCACGCTCCTGAAGCGGAGACCTATCTCGAGGGCCGCCAGCTCGACAAGGAGACCATCGCAGAAGCTGCCAAGTTGACCATGGAGTCCTCACGTCCCATCGACGATATTCGTGGGTCAGCGACTTATCGCCGCGAGATGGTGCGCGTGATGACCGCCCGGGGACTGGATGCAATCTCAAAGGGTGAGGAACAGCTCGAATTCCCGTCTGACCCTGTCCTACTTTGGGGCCAGGCGACCCCTGGGGACTCCGCGGGCCGCAACGGGAGCAGTCAATTCGTTGGGGATGAAATCATCCAAACCACGATCAATGGCAAGCAATATTCATTCAGCGCTGGTTATGATAAAACCTTGCTGGATCTGGTGCGGGATGAGGCGAAATTGATTGGCACGAAGGAAGGTTGCGCTGAGGGGGAGTGTGGAGCCTGTACGGTATTTCTGGATGGGATCGCCGTCATGGCCTGCCTGGTGCCGGCACCGCGCGCCCATGGTGCTGTGATAGAAACCATCGAGGGGCTGGCAGAGCCGGAGCGCTTGCACCCGGTTCAGGATGCTTTTATTCACGAGGGTGCGGTGCAGTGTGGGTACTGCACACCGGGCTTCTTGATGTCCGCGGCAAAGTTGTTGGAAGAATTCCCTCAGCCCTCGCAAGATGAGATCAAGCAGGCCATCACAGGGAATTTGTGCCGCTGTACCGGGTATTATAAGATTGTCACCGCAATCGAAAAGGCCAGCCAGATGGAGGTGTAGGATGGGTCGCTATGATCGCTATACTCAAAAGCAAGAGGAGCAGCCGGAAGGTATCCATCCAATTTGGCGTGGCATAGGCTGCATCATGCTGATCCTGATGCCGGTGATGGCCTACGCAGGTGCGGTCGAGTTAGTGAACGCAAATTTCGCAAATGGGTGGGTCCCAATGCCGGCAGAATTTGCGAAAGCTGTCGATATCCCTTTTTTGGGAACCGTGCGATACCTGTATGCCTACATCGCGATGGGTTTGATTTTGCTGATGATTGGGTATGGCATCTTGACAATCTTGTATTCAATTTTGTACAGTGCGATCGGTCCCCCAAAGTATGGTCCCACAGATGCGCCACCGCCGCGCCGGACTCGTTCACGACGTAGATAAGCTAAAGGAGATACTATGGTTGAATCAATTTTTCTTGTAATTCATAATGTAGTTCGCTGGGTTGTTCTGTTATTAATCGTATATTCCTTGTTCCGAATGTATTCAGGCTGGTTTGGCAAGAAAGCATGGGGTGAGGCAGATCGTAAAGCAGGCCTGCTGTTTACCATAGGGATCGATGTGCAAATGTTATTGGGCATCATCTTGATCTTCTTGCGTGGTTTCTCTGCTATTCAAATGCGATTCTGGATGGAGCATATCGCTATGATGGTTATAGCAGTCATCTTAGGGCATGTTGGCAGCGCAGCCTCTAAGAAAGCCGATGCAGATGTTGACAAATTCCGCAAGGCAGCCGTCTGGTTCTCTGTAACGCTGCTTGTGATCCTGGTATCTATTCCTTGGACGCGGCCATTATTCAGGTGGTTCTAATGCCATCATCAGACTAAATGGAATATACCACTGAGCCACGAAGAACACGGAGAAAATGTTTATCAAATAGAGAGCCTCGCATAACTACACCGTAAACTTAATATGTGCATATTTTGCTGTGACCGGTCTCCCGACCGAGTCACTCCGGCACGATCAGGAGACCGGCCAAAGCTAAAAATAATTTAGACACTTAGTTTACTGTGTACTAACCCACTTTGACCATTTGAGCATCATTTTTCGGGTTATGCGAACATCTCAAATAGAAAAACTCTGTGTACTCTTTAACTTTGTGATTATTAAGAAATAATGCAGTCAGCAAAATTTATCAACGTTCTCAAAGTGCTCTTCGCAGTTGTGGCCTGGGGAGCTTCGTTCATCGCCACGAAAGTGGCCTTGCGCGATGTCTCTCCGGTCACTGTCGTGTGGCTGCGATTTGCCATGGGCGTGGTGATCATCGGGATAGCGATTGCTGCCCGCAAGCAATTTAAATTGCCCGCGTGGCGTGATGCTGCTTATTTTGCATTGCTGGGATTCTTGGGCATCGCCTATCACCAGTGGCTGCAATCAACCGGCTTGCAAACCGCCCAAGCCTCTACCACTGCCTGGATCGTGGCAACTACACCCATTTTCATGGCTTTGCTCGGCTGGCTGGTGCTGCGTGAACGCTTAGGCATGATCCAAATCGGTGGGATTGTTCTAGCATCGCTGGGTGTTTTGGTGGTGGTTTCGGGAGGAGACTTTGGCGATTTGGGGATGGATGCTGAGGGCATGCCGGGCAACTTATATATCCTGGCCAGCGCGCCGAATTGGGCGATCTTTTCGGTTCTATCTCGCCGAGGTCTGCGTCAACATTCTCCAGCCTGGATGATGTTCTATGTGATGGGTTTTGGCTGGTTGATCTCATCTGTTGGATTCTTCGCTGGACCCGGTTTAGCAGAAGTAGCAAATCTTTCCATGGATGGCTGGTGGGCCATCCTGTTCTTAGGGATTGCGTGTTCAGGGCTGGCCTATGTGTTTTGGTATGATGCCCTGCAGGCCATCCCAGCTTCCCAGGTCGGCGCATATTTATACCTGGAGCCGTTGGTCGCAGTGGGTGTGGCCGGAATGATCCTGTCCGAGCCGATTTTATTGGCATCCCTTTTAGGGGGCGCAGCCATCTTGATTGGCGTATACCTGGTAGAACGCCCCAGTAAGTGGAATGCCGCTACGGCTACACAGGAAGCCTGAGTGATGGAACGTACTGTACCTTATACTGCTTCGGAAGAAGTCGAACTATATTTGCGAACCTATTATTCGCTCTTGCGTTCAACTGCTGAGGTGCAGATCCGCACGTTGGAGGAAGTTCACTCGGCAACCAATTCCCTGCTGCATACGGGGGCGCGAGAAGAAATCCCTGATCTTTCGGCGTTCATTTACAGCATCTTGCGCTTACCACCATGTATCATCGATATCACAACTGTGGTTTTGGGCCAGAGCACCGAAGTGTTCATCCGTGAGGGGGTGGGGGATGTAAAACAATGGCAACCGGTGACTGCCCAGGCACGCCGTAGACGATGTTATTTCGACGGGGAGTCCACTTTGGCCTGCATCATCGCCAGCCGCTCGGATATCGATGATGTCGTTCCCCTACTGACGGCCTACCAGATCGAATGGCGCAAATTGCACCATTTGATGAGCCAATTGCCAGAGATTTTTTCCTTGGAAGGGATCTTGGATGATCAGGGTTTATACGAGGAATTGGCTGCTACCCTGAAAATGTCGCTTGATGATCTTGACCGTTTGCAAGTGATCTGGGGTGCCGATTTCGTCCCCAATCTAATCAGGATCTCAGACCAGCCCTGGCGTTTCCAGATCCGCTTATTGAGCGGAACCCTCAGCGAATACCGCCGCGCTACCCACGCCTGGTGGGAGAATATCGAGCGCGTTTATCCAAATATCCGTAACCGACCGGTGTATTTCGTTTCCAGCAATGTCCACAGCCTCGTCAACCTGCTTTCTGGATACGCCCTACAACACCGTGATGAACTGGCCCAATTCGTCGAAGAGTGCGATGATCCCGCCTTGCAAACCGAATGGCGTGATATTCAGGTCAGCAATGTGCCCTCCAGCCAAGAGAATTTTTTGTACTACACGCTCAAGAAATTCTTGCAATCTCCCCAAGGCGAATCAAAGCGGGATGACCGCCAGGACTTCGAGCGCCAATGTGGGATCACGCGAGTAGACAGCAAGCATTTCTTCGATGTAGATGCACAAATCGTCGATCTTTCGGAGGTGAGTCTGGATTGGATGGACCCGCGCATCTGTGATCATGAGATGCGTTGCTTAGTTGATAGTGACGCGCTGATCCTGAACATCGACTATCCCCTGGGTTTGTCAGCATACAATATACTCACTGAGGTGGCCACGCACGCGGGCAAGATCTTGGGCGTGTACATCATGGGCAAGGCCGCCACCTTGAACGGCGTCATCGGGGATGTCATGATCCCCAATGTGATCCATGATGAACACTCGCGCAACACCTTCATCACGCCCAACGCCTTCACCGCAGCCGATGTTGCCCCTTACTTGGTTTACGGCAATGTACTTGATAACCAGAAGGCTGTCACCGTGCGAGGGACCTTCTTGCAGAATGCCACCTATATGGATGTATTCTACCGAGAAGGCTATTCCGACATTGAAATGGAAGCCGGCCCCTACCTCTCTGCAGTCTATGAGATGTACCGACCCAAACGGCATCCCATCGATGAGATCGTTTATCTCTATAACTTGCCCTTCGATTTCGGACTTTTGCATTACGCATCCGATACTCCTTTGGGCAAAGGGAAAAACTTGGGCGCCAGTTCACTGTCTTATTTTGGCATGGACCCCACGTATGCCACCACATTAGCCATTTTGCGACGAATTTTGAAAATGGAGCAATTACGATTATCGAAAAGATAGTATGAGCCACCTGACATGGGTACATCCATGCAGTGTCAAGCAGCTCGCAAAAAATAAGGAACAATTATGTCAATTGTAGGTAAATCAATCGAAAGAGTGGATGTTCACGAAAAAGTAACCGGTGAAGCCTTGTTCCCGGGCGATATCAACATGCCTGATCAGGCGTATATGAAGATCCTTTTTGCTCACCGCCCTCATGCGATCGTAAAAAATATCGATACCACGAAGGCCGAGGCATTAGAGGGTGTCATCGCTGTGTATACAGCCAAGGACGTGCCCGTTAATGAGTACGGCCTGATTATGCCAGATCAGCCTGTTTTATGTGGTCCCGGTTCATCGAAAGAGTACGCCGATCGAGTGCGCTTCATTGGTGACCAGGTCGCGTGTGTGGTGGCCGAATCTGATGACGTTGCCGCCAAAGCACGAGATTTGATCGAAGTCATATACGAAGATCTACCCGTAATCACCGATGCCCTCGTTGCTATGCAAGATGATGTTGATCTGCTACACCCAGATAAGGATAGCAACGTCATCCTGCATTACAAGATACGCAAAGGTGACGTAGAAGACGCCTTCGCCAAAGCCGATGTGATCATCGATGCCGATTACGAGACGCCCGAGCAAGAGCATGCATACTTGCAACCTGAAGCAGGGGTGGGGTATATCGACGATGAGGGACGTGTGACCGTGGCTTGCGCCAGCCAATGGCTCCACGAGGAGCGCGAACAGATTGCCCACGCCTTGGGGCTGCCGGAAGATCAGGTGCGCGTGATTCATCCTGCGGCGGGCGGTGCTTTTGGGGGACGCGAAGACCTATCTGTGCAGATCGTCTTAGGGTTGGCAGCCCTACGTCTCCATCAGCGCGGTATCAATCGTCCTGTGAAAATTATCTGGAATCGCGAAGAATCGATGATTGGCCATCACAAACGCCACCGCTACCATATTCGCGCCCGCTGGGGTGCGACTCATGATGGGACACTCGTTGCAGCCGAGATGGAATTAGTCGCCAATGGAGGCGCCTACGCCTACACCAGTACCAAAGTTTTGGGCAACGCCACCTTGATGTGCACTGGGCCATACGAAATTCCAAATGTGCATGTAGACGCCTACGCAGTCTATACCAACAATATCCCCGGCGGGGCTTTTCGAGGCTTTGGCGGCCCCCAGGGAGCCTTCGCGGCCGAGAGCCAGATGAACAAGCTGGCCGAAGCCCTGGAAATGGATCCTGTCGCAATCCGCATGAAAAACATTGTCAAGGATGGCTCGATCCTCTCTGTCAACTCTCCAATGCCTGAGGGGGTCAGTATGCCCATGGTGGTGGAGAAGTGTGCCGAGGTTGCCCAGTGGCAAAACGGGGGACGGAAGACCGATAATGGCGATAAGTCGAACATTGTCCGAGGTCGTGGATTTGCCTGCGGCTTTAAGAATGTCGGCTTCTCTTATGGATTCCCAGAAAATTCTTGGGCCGCGATTGAGTTGTACGGTAAGGTGGATATTGAACGGGCTGTCGTCCGTCACGGCGCAGCAGAAGTTGGCCAAGGCACACATACAGTTATTCAACAAATGGCTGCCGAAGCATTAGGTTTGCCATTAGAGAATATCGAGTTCATCAGTGCTGACACAGCTGAAACCGAGAATTCCGGCAGCGTTTCAGCTTCGCGGATGACCTTCATGTCTGGAAATGCGGTCAAAGGTGCGGCCGCGCAAGCATTGGAAAAATGGAAGGATGAAGAACGGCCCGCCATCGCAGAATTCGTCTACCGCCCACCAGCAACCACACCTTTTGATCCTGACACGGGTGAGTGCATTCCAAATTTCTCTTACGGCTACGTAGCCCAGGCGGTGGATGTCGAAGTAGATTTGGAGACTGGCAAGATCCGCCTTGCCGATGTTGTCTCCGCCAATGATGTTGGTAAAGCGATCAACCCGCAGCAGGTTGAAGGCCAGTCGGAGGGCGCCATTGTTCAGGCGGCCGGGTACGCCTTGATGGAGAAATTCGTCCAGGAAGATGGATATACTTTGACCCCACATTTGTCATCCTATTTGATACCAGGGGTTTTGGATGTGCCCGACAAGGTGCAATCGGTGATCATCGAATACCCTGACCCCATTGGACCTTGGGGGGCGCGCGGCATGGGCGAGATGCCCTACATCCCCCTGGCTCCAGCAGTGATCGCCGCAGTACATGACGCCACAGGTGTTTGGTTCGATGATTTTCCTCTTACACCGGAGCGAGTGCTAGAAGGATTGGCAAGAATCTAAAACTGACCGCTGACGGCTGACTTCGGACGGCGGTCTGTCGTCAGCCGTCGGCTGGGAGAAGGGCGTGTCCTTTCCATACTTAGGAGAAATCAAAACTCTAAACGACGTAACTCGCCGCGGGCTCCCTGGCGAGTTTGTTCGACTATCCGATGGAGTGACCCACTATGAGTTGGGAGGCCCCTTGGATGGCCAAGCTGTCGTTTTGGTTCATGGCTTCTCCGTGCCCTGTTTTGTCTGGGATCCGACATTTGAAGCCTTGTGTACTGCGGGTTTTCGCACTCTTCGCTACGACCTATTTGGTCGCGGTTTTTCAGATCGACCGCGGGCCGCGTATGATTTTGATTTCTTCGACCGTCAACTGTTTGAATTGATTGACAATCTCGATCTAAGCCCCCGCGTGAGTATAATGGGCCTTTCGATGGGAGGTCCCATCAGCGCCAATTTTGCCGACCGCCACCCAGAATTGGTCGAGAAATTGATCCTGGTCGATCCGGCAGGAGCGCCGATCGATGCGCCTCCGATCTTGAAGCTGATGCTCATCCCAGGGGTAGGCGAGTTGTTCTTAGGTCTGTTCGGTAGCGAAACATTGCTCAATAGTATGACCAATGATCTCTTCGATCCCAAGGATGTCAAGCTGCTTCAAGATGGCTATCGACCTCAAATGGAGTATAAGGGTTTTAAGCGGGCATTGCTATCGACAATGCGTGGAGATGTTCTAGGTAACTCGCTGCCGATCTATCAACGGATAGGCGAAAGCGATCTCCCCGTGATGGTGATCTGGGGCAGGGAAGACCGAACTATCCCATTTGCGTATAGCCAAATGATTGTAGATGCTATCTCTCACGTGCAATTTCATCCTATAGATGAGGCGGGTCATATCCCACATTTTGAGCGGGCGGAGATTGTCAATCCGTTGTTGATCGAGTTCTTACAGAATCCTTGACCTACCCCCAAAAAACATCCTTCCTATCAGGAAGGGGGAGTCAAACAAAATCTTTAGGATGGTTTCCATAGATTTAAGGGGGATGGGTCGATTTATGTCAATCGTAACTTGACCCAGGCATCTCTCAGGACTACAATTCAATTGTCAGACAATTAACACATCTATAACTCTTCAGGAGATTCGCATGACCGACTTCCTATTTCGCGGCGACCTCGCCGAATTAGACCCCAAACTTAGTGAACTTACAGAAATCGAAGCGGAACGACAATACCGCAAGCTGATCTTGATCCCCAGCGAAAGCACTTCGCCTATGGCAGTGCGGGAGGCGTTATCGACAGCATTTCACAATATTTACGCGGAAGGGTATCCCTCTGAACACACTCGCCAATTATCAGAAGACCAGATCTTTGACTACGATGTCCGTATCCCCGAAGACCGACGTTATTCCGACCCGCGCTACTACAAAGGCGTTGAATATGCCAATGTGGTCGAAGCCCTGGCGCGACGGCGCTGCGCAGAAGCCTTTGCCACAGATGATGTCGCCGCTGATGATATTTACGTCAACGTACAAGCCTTATCAGGTGGCCCAGCCAATAACGCCGTGTATCATGCCCTGGTGGAGCCTGGGGACACTGTCATGGGAATGAACCTGCTTTTTGGTGGACACCTTTCTCATGGTTCGCCCGTCAACCGATCAGGGAAATACTTCAATATTGTTTCTTATTCGATCAATCCTGAAACTGAGCAGATCGACTACGACGCTGTTGAAGCATTAGCACTAGAACACAAACCTAAGATGATCATTGCGGGAGTATCTTCGTACCCCTGGCAGATCGATTGGCTGCGTTTTCGTGAGATCGCTGACAAGGTCGGCGCTTACTTGCTCACAGATATTGCCCACGTTGCGGGTTTGGTGGTAGCGGGCGCTTATCCCTCGCCGATTGGAATTGCGGATGTGATCACCTCGACCACGCACAAAACTCTCAATGGGCCGCGCGGCGCTATTATCATGACCACCAATCGTTTGTTAGCCCGCAAGCTCGACCGGGCAGTGTTCCCAGGCGAACAGGGTGGTCCGCACGTCAATGTCTTTGCGGCCATGGCAGTAGCTTTCAAGATCGCCAAGACGGAACAGTTCCGTTCGTTGCAAACCCAAGTGGTGGCGAATTGCATTGCTTTCACCAAGCGTTTTGAAGAGCGCGGTTTCACCATTCCCTTCAAGGGCACGAATACCCATTTAATGAACCTGGATACAAAGTCGATCAAAGGTGAAGATGGCGCCTACCTGACCGGAGACCTGGCTGCCCGCATTTTGGATATCGCCGGTGTGACCACCAATCGCAACACCATCCCTGGGGATAAGTCTGCGCTACGGCCGACGGGCGTGCGTATGGGGATGCCGTGGGTAACCCAGCGCGGCTTCAAAGAAAAGGAATCCATTGCATTAGCAGATGCTATCTCGGATATCCTGCAGGCCACAACGCCCTATTATCAGGGGAAAACGCTCAGGGCTAAAGTGGACTTTGTAGCATTCGAAGAGGCCAAAATCAATGTGCGCGAATTGGCCACGAAAGCGGGCATCGATTTCGAGCCTGGGGATTATGGCTACCCCCACTTTTCTTACCTGGATGATGCCTATGAGGGCGAGCGCGTGGCCTTTGACATCGGCGGCGAAAAAGTGCGCCAGTTCTTGAATGTTGTCATGTCCAGCGATGTCGAGGCTCTCGGCGTTGGAGATTCCCAAACCACCCAATTCGTCACCCCCAAGGGTGAAATCGAAGCCACTTTGGTTTGCGTAGGCGATTACGAATATCGCCTCAGCCTGGATGCCAAGGAAGCCGCTTTTTCTGCGGCCTGGCTGCGTGATCTTTCTGATGGGTACGTCAAGGTCGATGATGATCTGCTGCGTAAGGTGGCAGGACCTGTTTGGGTTCGAGAATCAACCCAGGCTCCCGACTCCACGAAAACGGGGGAAGCCATCGATCCAGGAAAACCATATTTTATTGGAATCCCCGAAGGGGATCTTGGGGGGGACGCGTCCTCTAAAGAAGAATTTAAATGGGAAGAAGATGAGTGCGAATTGCGCCGAACTTCGCTTTATGATCTGCACGTCGAACTGGGTGGGCGCATGGTGCCCTTCGCTGGCTGGGAGATGCCGGTGCGTTACGGCTCGGTGATGGAAGAGCATATGGCTGTGCGTCAGGCAGCCGGGCTGTTCGATGCCGCGCATATGGGTGTCTATCAGGCCGAGGGGCCTGATGCTGCAACGTTCCTGGATAGTGTTTGCAGCAATGATATTGCTTCCTTGGATGTTGGCGAATCCCTGTATACGCATTTCTTGACACCGGACGCCGAGGTGATCGACGACCTGCTGGTATACCGCCGGGCAGATGAGAAATATCTGGTGGTGGTTAACGCCTCCAATGATGATAAGGACTGGGCCTGGCTGAATGCAGTGCGAGAGGGGCGGGTGCTGGTGGACAAAGCGCGTCCCGGGGCGACTGCCTTGGGCCGCGGTGTTATTCTGCGAAATTTGCGTGATCCCAAAGAGGGGGCGGACATGCGAGTGGACATACCCTTGCAGGGTCCGCGGTCCCGCGACATTTTGTTAGCCCTTGGGGTAGACGACGATACGCGTAAGCGCATCATGAAGCTCAAGCGTACACAGTTGTGTGATGCCGTCGTGGGTGACTTCGATTTGATCGTCTCTCGCACAGGCTACACTGGAGAGAAGATGGCCTTCGAGTTATTTGTGCATCCCGATCAGGCTCCGGCAATGTGCAGGAAATTACTCGAGGTTGGCAAACCCTTAGGGCTGTTGCCTTGTGGATTGGGAGCGCGTGACTCTTTGAGAACCGAGGCGGGTCTACCGCTTTATGGTCATGAAATGGCCGGCGACTTGGGCTTGGGCGTGGCGGAGGCCGGCTTTGGCTCCTATGTGAAACCCTACAAACCCTGGTTTATCGGCCGCGCAGCCTACCTTGCTCGCGAAGCCCAGCGCGATGGTGTGGTAGTACGCTTCCGCTTCGTTCAACAGCGCGTGCGCATGGCGCACCCCGGAGACCCGGTCATGGACGAGCGCGGTAAAATGATCGGGACAGTCACCAGTTGTGCTGCAGACAGTGAAGGGTATCTGCTAGGCCAGGCGTACGTGCAGCAAAAATTTGCTAAGATGGGCACTCAGATCTTCATCTTCCAGGGAGCCCCGGAGAAGGCAAACAAAGCTCCTGCGGAGCTGGATATCGGTGACAGGGTAGCCTTGCCCAGCGCCGCGACTGTATTACGCCGCTTTCCAAAATAATTGATCTTTCTGACTGACGCACCTACATAGGTGCGTCAGTGCTTTTCGGGAGTATGTGTACCTTGACAATATCTTTTTTTTGGTTATTCTCTCATTTGTGAGAATGTCGAAGTAGTTATTTGGCCCTGACAAAAATTCCAGGGGTGTATCCATATGAGCATGAAAAGGATAGCGATTTATTTGCGACTATCGTTTTTCGAGAGTTTACTCGCACTGGTCTGTATGCTTCTCATACCAGGCGAATCGGGTTTCTCAAGTGCCCGTTTGGGGTTGATCGGGCTGCTATGCGTAATTGTTTTCTCATTTTTGTATCTAAATATTAAATTAAGGTTTGACAAGGGATGGGTTGAAACTGTCCACCTTAGTTTCCAAAAGGCGTCACCTAAACTTTATTGGTCAAGTTTGATAATTTCGTCGCTGGGATTTCTGTTTTCAGCATTCCTGCTTACTCAATGGCTATTTATCTCCACGGATGCATTCCTGCTAGCATATTTGATTCGGTTGACTCCCGTTCTGGGATTTGGGCTGATTGCCTGTGGCCAAACTGTATGGCTGGCATTTAGTTATGCTCGCATTCGTAGCTGGCATCAAGATATACTGATGCTGATTTTTGGTGTTTTGTCGATCCTGCCTGGGTTGCTGGTTGGCGAGTATTTCCTAGCCAATCAGCTGTTCCCCAGATATTTTGTCGCTGAAAGGTATGCCGCTGAGTTTAACTTGATCGTGCCGGTTGGGCTTTTTATTGCTGCTCTGTATTTACAAGTTTTGTTTTTTTATCTGCGAGACCAGCAGAACTTTCAAATGCGTGGAAGGTGGGTTGTCGCCATTGCACTCGGTGTAATTGGGATTCTCTTCTACAATTCAACTATTGATCATGCTACAAATGTCAACACAGATACTCTTCGCAGTGACCAGCAAGTTTATATTAACTTTGCAAAAAAAGTTTATGGATCAAATTTTTCCTACACCGGAGACCGCAACCAGACACCCCTATATCCATTTATCCAGGCCTTGTTCTATCGTTCAGAGCTGACTGACCAGGAATTTTTCACCCAAGGAAAACTTCGAAATATCAGCCTTTCGATTGTGCTGCTGGGTGGCTTGTTCTTCATTTTTCGACGATATTTCTCAATGCATCGATTATTGATTCTCACCCTGATTGTTGCATTCTCCATCTTCATATTCAAATCTCCTTATTTCACAGTCGAGAACCTGTATTATTTTCTGAGCTTTGTGGCTTTTTGGGGAATGGCCTCAATGCTGATCTCACCGTCAATTCGAGTAGGTATATTTACCGGGATCGTGGTTGCGTTGGCACACTATGCCAAGGCCATGATCCTCCCAGCATTAGCAATTTTTTGCTGCATTTTCATTGTAAAAGAGTTATGGATGACCTTTGTTTCAAAACAGTTCCAGAGGATTCACTTTCAGAACTGGATATCTCTGGCAGCATTGGTGCTTTCATATCTTGTGATTCTGTCTCCTTACCTCAAGGAATCAAAGGAGATCTATGGGCGCTATTTTTACAATCAAAATTCTACCTTCTTCATCTGGTATGATGATTTCACCACCGCTCGGGCAGATAGCGAAGAATTCGGATACGGCAAACATTGGCCAGATATTCCACCTGATAAACGTCCCTGTTTGCAGAATTATATTCGCGATCACAGCCTTCAAGACGTAGTGAATCGCTTTGAATGTGGAATACAGGCTCAGTTCCATTATGCGGCAAATCCATACAACGGAATAAGCTATCCACTTCTGTATGGGTTCGTTTTGATTGGAGCAATGATTGCAAATTTCCAGTCGAGTTGGCGAGCGATCGTCAAATACCGTTTTGTAGTATCGTTCGTGGCGTTGTTTTTTATAGCATATATTTTGGTCTTTGCGTGGTATACCCCCATTGCAGGAGGACCACGATTCATTGGCTGCTTGTTAATTCCATTCATGTTTTCAATCTTCATTGTTGACGAACATCAGCAGATTACGAATTTAGAAAGTAAGAACGGATTTAGATATTCGACACTGTATAAAGCAATTGATATTAGTGTATTATCATTGTTGATAGCTAACTTCTATATCATTATTACCAGCAAATTGCCTGCTGGATATTTCGGATCCTAACCAATATTCATTCAAGAAGGTGTAGATCATAAGGAGTTTGAAATGCAGATACCTTGGGAACAACGCTTCGCTGACCGGGCAAGCCGAATTAACAGTTCGGCGATCAGAGAGATCCTCAAATATACCAGCGCGCCAGATGTGATCTCGTTCGCGGGGGGATTGCCCTCTCCAGACGTGTTTCCAGTGACTGAATTCAAGCAAGCTTGCGAGGTAGTTCTCGATGAAGCTGGACCTGCTTCATTGCAGTACAGTCCAACGGAGGGATTCGTTCCACTGCGTGAAGTGATCGCTGAGCACTCGGCCAGCTATGGCATCCAGGTCCCTATTGAGAATATCCAGCTCACTTCAGGCTCCCAACAGGCTCTCGATCTGTTGGGGATGCTGTTCATCGACCCGGGAGATTATGTGGCTGTTGAAAATCCGTCTTACCTGGGGGCCTTGCAAGCCTGGAATGCCTATGGTGCTAAATACCTCACGGTCCCCTCAGATGAATATGGCATGCGTACCGATTTGCTCGAAGATGTTCTCGAGCAGGGGCCCAGGTTCATCTATGTGTTACCCAACTTCCAAAATCCCACCGGCGTTACCTTGCCACTGGATCGCCGAAAGGAGCTGGTCGAGATCGCGGACAAATATGGAGTGCCCATCGTCGAAGACGACCCCTATGGAAAGCTGCGCTATTTTGGTGAGCATATTCCGCCTGTATTCGTGCTCGACCAACAGTATCGAGGTGGGAATAGGGAACATGTTCCAGGGAACGTGATCTATATGAGTACATTTTCCAAGCTATTGGCTCCTGGAATCCGCATGGCCTGGCTCATCGCAGATTTCGATGTCATTCGCAAGATCGTTTATACAAAGCAAGGCGCTGACCTGCACTCGCCAACCTTCAACCAGATGATTGCCTATGAGGTCGCGCGGGATGGGTTTCTTCACGAGTATTCGAAGACCATCCGGGCGACCTATAAGGAACGCTTGCAGATCATGTTGGAATCCATGGAAAAGCATTTCCCCGATGAGATCAAATGGACCAAGCCCAAGGGTGGCATGTTCCTGTGGGTGACACTCCCCGAAGAATTCGATACAGAAGAGTTACTCCAAAAAGCAGTAGAGCGCGGGGTAGCTTATGTGCCTGGCAGTCCATTCCACCCTGATGGCAGTGGAAAAAATACTATGCGAGTAAATTTTTCTAATGCCTCACCGGACATGATCCGAGAAGGCATCGCCCGTTTGGGCGCGCTCTTGCGCGAAGAATTGGAAGCTATGGTTGTATAACCGAAAGAAATTGATCTAGAAAAAAATGAGCAGGTGTCTTGCGCCTGCTCATTTTTTTGGGTATCTTTAAGTACCGGGCTAGGGATTGATCGCCAAGAGTTCTACCTCGAAGATCAACGTAGCTCCAGGGGGAATTACATTACCCGCTCCTCGTTGCCCGTAACCCAGCTCAGAAGGGATGATCAATTTGCGTTTCCCGCCAACCTGCATCCCAGCGACGCCTTCATCCCAGCCCTTGATCACCATACCAGCGCCAAGCTGAAACTCGAACGGTTGGTTCCGATCTAAAGAAGAGTCGAATTTGGTTTCATCTTCTAGCCAGCCGGTGTAGTGCACAGAAACTTTATCACCAGCTTGGGCTTGGGGGCCTTCTCCAACCATTAAATCTTCATACGAGAGTCCTGAATCAGTTGTTACCATGTTTTCTCCTTGAATTTGAGTATTTTCAATTGGATTATTACGAGTCCAACTTGCATAGCTAAAGATCGCGGCAGAGGCGATCAAGGCCACGATTAATATGATGCGCTGAACTCGCAACTTCTTAGCACGTTGCGCGCGTCGTTTTTTGAATTGTTCTGTAGACATTATTCCTCTCTTGAAATAGGCTCCTTGCATCGCGAGAATTGCCGGATGATGTAAAATCCCCCTGGGGGCAAATTATTCATCCACATAGGGTACGTAATCGACCTTCGAGATTCCTTCGAGCATGGCTTGTTCAGCCACGGCGCGAGCGACCGCCTGGTGGACATCCTTATCCAAGGGGTTTGGAACCAGTTCGCCCTCGGGGGTCAGATCGGCGATCTTATTTGCTGCAGCCAGGTACATACCCTGGCTGATATGCGGCGCTTGCGTATCCACCGCGCCACGCAATATTCCCGGAAAACCAAGCACATTGTTGACGGATTTTCCATCGACGGCAAATGCTGCTCCAGCAGACAGGGCGATCTCGGGCTCGATCTCGGGGCTAGGGTTTGAAAGGGCGAAGATGATCTGTCCCTGACGAACCATTTCGGACTTGATCAAACCTGGCGCGCCTGTTGTTGCAATGACGACATCGGCTTCGCGCATAATTTCATCGAGATGAGATGTGATCCCACCACCAGACGAGAAGCGTGCATTTGCATCTTGGGAGAGATCAGCCCCAAGGATCGCGTTGCCCGTATACGACATCAACATTTTGCTTGTGGCCAATCCCGCCGCGCCCAACCCAATTTGGCCAATAGTCGCAGATTTGATATCGATGTTCGATTCATGGCAGGCATTCCTGAGTGCAGCGGTAGTTACCACTGCGGTCCCGTGCTGATCGTCATGCATCACTGGGATGTCCAATTTCTCCTGAAGCTGGGCTTCGATTTCGAAGCAACGGGGCGCCGAGATGTCCTCGAGCTGGATGGCGGCAAATGTGGGGGCGATGTTGGCCAAGGTTTCAACAATTTCATCGACATCTTTCGTAGCGAGAAGAATGGGTACGCCAGACAGACCGACCAGAGATTCCATCAGCATGGCTTTGCCTTCCATGACAGGCATACCCGCGGTAGGACCGATATCCCCCAACCCCAAGATAGCCGTTCCGTCAGTGACGATGGCTACCAAATGGCTGATAGCTGTGTATGACCGTGCCAGTGACGGATCCTCCGCGATCTTCAGACAAACTTCGGCAACGCCTGGCGTATACACCCTGCGCATGGTGTAGAAATTATCGATCTTGTAGCGGCTGCGAATGGCAATTTTGCCCTGCTGGTGCAGCTCGAGCACTTCGTCTCGTACAGCTAAAATACGCGTGCCTGGGTTGCTTTCGATGGCTGCGATAATTTCTGCCAGCTGTTGATCATTATCAGCATAAACGGCGATATCTCGCACTACTGCCTGGTGCCCCTCGGAGATGGTCTGAATTGTGCCTACGAAGCCACCGGTTTCAGCAATAGCTGTAAGCAGGCTTGCTAGCGTGCCGATATTCTGGGGGTTGCGGCACCGGACGGTGCGCATGAGTTTGTTTTCCCACGTCATAGATTATCTGATTTATGGTTTATCGTTTCCAAATCTTGAAATCTCTCAATATCGAGATGCCGAGGAATTCTCTGAGGAGAGAATTATCGGGG
Source organism: uncultured Anaerolineales bacterium (assembly GCA_964438295.1). Taxonomy (GTDB): domain Bacteria; phylum Chloroflexota; class Anaerolineae; order Anaerolineales; family UBA11858; genus NIOZ-UU35. The sequence goes on along the minus strand of CAYTKR010000074.1, from coordinate 7,274 downwards.
ATCATGTCTGCGTCTAGAGGATGGAACCATTCCAGCAGTGCTAGTAGCCGCTTGGCTTCGACATGTTCTGGGGTGCCAAATGGCACTTGTCTAAGGATGGGTTCAGCAAAGGGCTTGAGCGCTGCCAACTCATAAACCAGCGCCGAGTTGAAGAGTACATCGGCGTTATCCTGATATGGGAAGATATATCTCTTTTCACCTCGCCGAACCGATTCCCACCTAGCGATGGTGTCTTGGGCTGTATAGCCGCGCTCACGTGCATCGCGCACGATCCTGCGGATCAGGCGCGTGTCTGTGGTGGAGACGCGATTGTGCCAATCCAGGTTGAGTTGTGTGAGGGCAGAGGCATAGATCCGGAAGGTCTGCTCTGAAGGAATGTTGGGGATCAGCTCAGGGTTCATACCATGGATTCCCTCTAAGATGATGATCTGACCAGGGAGAAGCTGGATCATATCTCCCGGCGTGCTTTTGCCAGATTTGAAATCGAAGTGGGGAATTTGAACCCGTTCTCCTGCTATCAGCCTCTGTAGATCTTTTCCCAGCCGCTTGGTGTTGACTGCGTTGATGGTCTCGAAATCGAATTCTCCATTTTCGTCGCGCGGAGTGAGTTCGCGATCGACGAAATATTTGTCCATTTCGAGTGGGTAGGGTGAGATTCCCCGGGCTAACAATTGGATGGTGAGACGCTTGGAGAAGGTCGTTTTTCCTGAAGAGGAGGGACCGGCGATGAGCACGACTCGAACTTCATTGATCCGATCGGCGATTTGACTGGCGATTTCAGAGATGCGCCCTTCGTGCAGCGCTTCTGAGACTAAGATGACCTCTCGGCCGCGTTTTTCACTGATGGCCTGGTTCAACGTCCCAACATTGTCTATTCCTAAACGCTGGAGCCAGTCACCATACTGTCGAAAGGTGTTCAAAAGAGATTTGTAATCTGGCAGTGGAAGGATTTGAGTGGGTTGATGCCGGCGGGGGAATTGCATCACGAAACCATCGCCCAACGGTGTCAATTTGAACCATTGTAAATAACCCGTGGACGGCACCATGTAGCCGTGATGGTAATCCCGGTGATCTCCCATGCTGTATAGGATCAGATATTCTTTCTGGCGGTGTTCCATCAGGCGAATCTTGTCCCTGTAGCCCTTTTTCTTGAAATATGCAATCGTTTCATCCAGAGGGACTCTTTCGCGAATGAAGGGGAGATCTTCAGCGGCTAATTCACGCATGTGCTTCTCTAATGCGGCGATTTCAGCCCTGGAAAGCATTGGACTGTTGAATACCTGACAGAAGTATCCACCAGATGCTACAGAGTGATCGATGGCCAAAATGGCTTTGGGGTGCAGGTGGTGGAAGGCGCTCTCCAAAAGGAAAGTCAGCGAGCGGCGGTAGAAGCGCATCCCGTCTGCATCACTCATGCTAATGGGACGGACAATCGAGTCGAATTCCAGCGGGTAGGTGAGCTCGCGTAAGGCCCCATTGACTACAGCTCCCACGATTGGGACCTCGTGCTCAGCTTCAAGCGCCAAAAGGAATTCCCCCGTAGTTGCCCCTCGAGGGCCGGATAGAACTCGACCATCAGGGAGATGAACTTCGATGGTCTCGCGCGGGTCGACAAATTGGAAGGGTGACGAATCGGGATCTTTCTTTCGTTCTTCCAATATGGATCGGGTGAGAATTTTAACCATAATTTTTTCTTGGTGCTAATTTGCCTTATCAATAATTATCTGGCGGATATTGTAATACATGAAAATGTGATTTGGGAACCTGAGTAAAAAAGTACGAGCGGCGCTACGCGCCGCTCGTACTTTTTTACTCACAACAATAATAGGAATCAGCTATTCTTGATCCTCGGGGAACCAGCAGCACAATACCAACTCACGCGCGGCTTTGACTTCATCTAGCCTGCCCATGGGGGTTTTGTGTGGCGCACTTCTAAGGACTTCCGGATTTGTACGAGCTTCTTCTGCGATCTTGATCATCGTATCTGCAAAGACATCCAACGTCTCTTTGCTTTCTGTTTCTGTAGGCTCGATCATCAAAGCTTCGGGGACGATCAACGGGAAGTAGTTGGTGGGTGGATGAATGCCAAAGTCCATCAGGCGTTTGGAGATATCCAGTGCGTGAATGTCTGGTGCATCGTCCCAATGACCTTCAGCAACAAACTCATGCATGCAGATGCGGTCGTAGGGGATCGTATATGTATCTCGCAGACGAGCCTGCAAGTAGTTGGCATTGAGTACGGCGTGCTCCGAGGCAGCCCGCAGACCCTCACCGCCCAACATCATCATGTACGTGTATGCTCGCACCATAACCCCAAAATGACCATGGAAGGCCTTAACGCGACCAATGCTGCTCTCGGGGTTGACAAGACCGAACAAGGGCGGTTCTTCCTGGCTACCTTCATCGATGATCGCAGCAATAGGACCGGGCAGAAATTCAGCTAGTTCGGCGGTCACACCAACGGGACCTGAACCAGGTCCACCACCGCCGTGCGGGGTAGAGAAGGTCTTGTGCAGATTGAAGTGCAGCACATCGACGCCGCAATCTGCCGGTCGGGAAATACCCATGATGGCGTTGAAATTCGCGCCGTCGCCGTAGATCAATCCACCGGCATCATGGACGCAATCGCAAACCTCTTTGAAGTTTTCGTCAAACATCCCCAATGTATTGGGATTGGTGATCATGATGCCCGCCAGGGTGTCATCGCACTCTGCGCAAAGGGCTTCCATGTCGATGTTGCCGCGCGAGTCGGAGGGGATTTCGACGATCTTGAGTCCACTCATCGCCGACGAGGCCGGGTTCGTGCCATGGGCCGAATCGGGGATCAGCATTTTGACGCGCTTCTTGTCGCCACGCGCTTTGTGATAGGCGCGCATAATCAGCACACCGGTCAATTCGCCGTGCGCGCCGGCAGCTGGCTGAAGGCTGACGGCGTCGAAGCCGCTGATCTCTTTGAGCCATTCCTGGAGCTCATACATCAGCCCAACTGCGCCTTGAACGGTCTCGATAGGTTGTAGGGGGTGGATGTTAGCGAACCCTGGTAAACGGGCGGTAACCTCGTTGACTTTGGGGTTGTATTTCATCGTGCACGATCCCAGGGGGTAGAATCCGGTGTCCACACCGTGGTTCAACTGAGAGAGGCGCGTGAAATGCCGCACCACATCAATCTCAGCAATCTCTGGGAGGGGTAAATCCTCTCGCACCAAGGAATCGGGGAGGTCAGCGATGGGCACATCGGGATCAGGAAAATACGCGCCCTGCCTTCCCGGGGAAGATAAATCAAAAATGGTAGGCTCAGGCATGGCTTGCCTCCTTGAGTGCGGCAACAAAGTGGTCTATCTCTGCGCGGGATATCATCTCTGTGACAGCGACGAGCATGTGGTCATCTAAACCTAGATAGGATTTCCCGAGATCGTAGCCGCCTAGAATCTCATAGTGCAGTAATTCTTCATTCAGTTCAGAAACGGGCTTGGGGCAACGGAATGTTAATTCGTTAAAAAATGGCTCTGGGTAAACCAACTCATACCCATCGAGAGAAGAGATTTGATCGGCAGCATAATGGGCTTTGTGGTAATTCAGTTCGGCCAATTGTCGCAAGCCATTCTTGCCGAGGAGGCTCATATAGACTGCTGCAGCCAGGGCTAGAAGACCTTGGTTGGTGCAGATGTTGGATGTGGCTCGCTCGCGACGGATGTGCTGTTCGCGAGTGCTCAGTGTCAGCACGTAACCACGCTGGCCGCGGGTATCTTGAGTTTCGCCAACAATGCGGCCAGCCATCTTGCGTACATATTTCTCGCGCGCTGCGAAGATACCCAGATATGGACCACCGAATGCCATGGGGATGCCCAGGGATTGGCCTTCACCGGTGACGATATCAGCGCCGAAATCTCCAGGGGGTTTGAGCATTCCCAGTGCCAGGGGATTGACATGAACGGCTACCAGCGCTTTCGCTTCGTGAGCTGCTTCGATCAACTCTGTGAAATCAAAGACGCGGCCGAAGAAATCGGGGTACTGGACGGCCACCAGGGCAGTGTCCTCGTCGATGAGTGGGATCAGCGCCTCCGGCCCACCGTCGAGGGGAGTGTCCTCGCCTTCAAGCAGGATGTCCGAATCTACGGTGTAGGTATACACGGTTTCCCGATAGTGGGGATGCAGCCCTGGGGAGAGAAGGATCTTCTTGCGTTTGCCGCGGAAATTATGATAGGCCATATTGACTGCCTCGGCGACTGCGGTAGCGCCGTCGTAATGCGAGGCATTCGATACATCCATCCCAGTCAGGCTGACGATCATGCTCTGGTATTCGAAGATCGCTTGCAGTGTGCCCTGAGAGATCTCGGGTTGGTAAGGCGTATAGGCAGTATAGAACTCGCCTCTGCGCAATATCGAATCCACTACCGTCGGAGTATAGTGGTTGTAAGCGCCTGCGCCCAAGAAAGAGATCAGCTCTCCTGGTGTCTCGTTCGCGTCGGCAATATGCTGAAGTTCTTCCAGCGCTTCCATCTCTGTTACGCCTGTGGGCAGATCAATATCAGGAAAAAGATTTACATCGGGAAGATCTTTGAAGAGATCTTCGAGTTTCTCCACGCCAATCGTGCGCAACATGGCTTTTCGATCAGCGTCGGTATGGGGTAAGAACATATTAACTCCTTGTTAGTGGGAAGTAATTAGTGGTTGCTGGAAAGTAAAAAACTCTCCACTTCCCACTGTCCACTAACCAATCTCTAGTGATCTCGTTCGAAGTTTTCGATGCCGTCGGCGTCCATAAGATCGCCCAGTTCTGCGGCGTCACTGATCTTGAGCTTGATCATCCAGGCTGCGCCATAGGGGTCACCATTAACCTGTTCCGGGGAATCGGGGAGATCTTCGTTGACGGCCACGATCTCACCTGACACGGGCATGTAGACGTCGGCGGCAGCCTTGACAGATTCTACGGTGGCGAAGGTGTCACCCTTGTCGAGGAATTCGCCAACATCGACCAGGTATTCGACGAAGACGATATCGGAGAGTTGGTCTTGGGCGTAGTCGGTGATGCCTACAGTGCCCTCATCGCCTTCTGCGCGAATCCACTCGTCATTTTTCGTGTACTTGAGTTCTTTTGGGAAGTTCATGGTTTAGTCTCCTTTTTGATTGTTCCTAGAATTAGGTATTATAAAGAAAGCGCACGCGTAAGATGGCAGCGTGCGCTCTGTCGTTGACCTGAGAGATTCACCCTACAAGCGTAGGATTTGCCCCGTCGGTGCCGCAAAACTCGTCTACGGCTTTCCAGAGGGATAACGAATGCAGGGTCCTTTTACCTGAGAGTTTCACTCCTCGACTGGGCTCGGAGTTTGCCCCTTCGGTGCCTGACAACAACTTTGGGTCCGGTCTCTCCCCGGCATTCGGGTATTCTATTTTGGCGTGCTCAATTTTAGATTGCAGCACGAGAAAAGTCAAGTTGATTGCGAAAACTGCGATATACTTTTCTTGATTGCATTGAAATAAATTGGATCTCTGGGATTTCCGTGGTGAACTTCAGATTTGGGGGCATGGGACGTGCTCCGTATGCCCCATATCCCCAAATCTGTCAACTTCCAAATCGATTTCCTGAGAGCCGAAAAATCCAGTTTGAACATGGAGGTATGTGTGGCAATTTCTCCCGACCCCATCATTAAAGTCAATCGACACATCCTGGAGATGGAGTATGCTGTCAGGGGACCCATCCCACTAAGGGCTGCCGAGTTGCAGAGACAAGGCAAATCAGTAATCTTTTGCAATATCGGCAACCCGCAAGCCTTGGGCCAACCCCCATTGACGTATTACCGCCAGGTTCTAAGTCTTGTAGAAGACCCCTCGAAAATCGAGCGGGAGCGGCAGCTCAAGGATCTATTCGAGGAAAACCCTCTCAGCAATCTACAAGAAAATGATTTCATCCCTGACGATGTCCTGGACACCAGTGAGAATATTATCCAGCTGACGAAATCAGGAACCGGTGCTTATACGGAGAGTAAAGGGTTTGCTTTTATTCGTGAGGCCATTGCACGGTTTATTAATGCGCGTGACGAGATCGATAGTTTGGGTGGTGTGCCTGCCGATCCTGAAAAGATCTTCCTGACCACGGGTGCTAGTGGGGGTGTAAAGTTCGTGATTGACTTGCTCATCGCCGAGCCGAATGATGGAATTATGATCCCGATTCCCCAATACCCACTCTATTCAGCTTCCATCAAAAAAGCGGGGGGTGTGCAAGTAAACTATTATCCAGATGAGGACAGCGGCTGGGCTTTTAACCGTGAAGCACTTGATGCTGCTCTCAACAAAGCTAAGGAAAATGGTATCAATGTGAAGGGCATAGTGGTCATTAATCCAGGGAATCCTACTGGAGCGGTGCTCAGTGCAGAGAGCATCAATCAAGTGATCCAATTTGCCAAAGAGAACCAGTTGGTGATCATCGCCGACGAGGTTTACCAGGAGAATATTTATAACGGCCGTTTTGTTTCATTCGCCAGAGCGTTGGGTGATCAAAAGATCCCCTTATTCAGTTTGCACAGTATCTCAAAGGGATTTTACGGGGAATGTGGGCACCGCGGTGGGTATCTCGAAGTCAGAAATCCACCCAAAGTGCTTGGTAGCGAACTGGACTTTGTTGATTTGCTGCTCAAGCAGGCTTCGGTCAGTTTGTGTTCCAATACGGCTGGCCAGGTTTTGACGTATTTGATGGTAAGCCCTCCCAAGGATAGCGGCCAATCTTATGAAAAATTCTTACAAGAGAAGCAACGCACCCTGGACGACTTGCGTAGCAAGGCCACTATGATCAGAGAATCGTTCACTCAAATGGATGGAGTGGAGTGTTTCGGTGAAACCGGTGCTATGTACCTATTCCCGAGATTGTACAAGCTTCCAGAGGGGAAGACTGATTTTGATTATTGTATGGCTCTGTTAGAGGAAACGGGTTTGTGCACCGTCAATGGCTCTGGTTTTGGACAGCAAGATGGCACCAATCACCTGCGCATTGCCTTTTTGCCCCCAAAATCTTTGTTAGTAGAAGTATTACCGCGTTGGGTTGAGTTCCACAACCGCTATGTAAATAGTTGATTACTGGATGAAAGGGCAAAAAAAATAGGGCTAGCGGTGTATTTCTCCAGCTAGCCATATTTTTTGATTGGATAAGAAGTTACGCGCTTGAAGCGGATTTGGCTGGGAATAGGGGGTGGGGGCGAAGCCCCCACCCCCTATTCCCAGCTATTTTTTCGCTGAACTGCGTAAGTCCTTTGGATATTAATCTACCCAGCCCTGACCTT
>CAYTKR010000073.1:0-24899 GCA_964438295.1 uncultured Anaerolineales bacterium | reverse complement strand
GTCATACTAAAAGCTTTTCGCTCGAGCCATTCCAAACCCAGCGGGAAAGGCATCCCCATCAGGAATCCTAAAGGTGCCAGACTAATCAACGCGGCTCCCAGACGAGCCCATAAAGGCCAACCAAGAACCAGATCAATCTGATGCTGCATTCCCAGTGGAACGCTCACCGATAGAAATACCAACACAACAAATGCCAGCTGCTTTGGAATCCATTTCACGCCAGCCATGACGCTCCCCAACCCAGACGATAAAAGCAAAATTCCTACCACTGTCGTAAATGCATAGATCGGCTGCCCCAGCAGCAAGATCCACTGTTGAATGAGGGGGATTTCGACAAAGAGAAAGGCAATTCCCAGCAAAGCGAAATAACTAAAGATAGTACCCGTCTCCTGGCCACGCAACTGTACATCAACGTCTTTTTCCTGATGTTGATATTCTGCCCTTCGTCTTTGTTCAGGCCTAACATCACCACCATCATAGATAATGCTCGATTTGTCACTCCCACGATTGGAGCCTTTCATCCATGCGATTGGGAACAAAATCAACACTCCGCTTAATATCAGCACCATCACCAACAAGGCTAGCAGCAGTAGGTATCCACTGCCGCCGAAGGGCTGCCAGGTCATCCCCAGCGTATTCAGGACCTCTGGGGTTTGCGCCCAGGTGAAGAAATGGAAGAAGAAAGGCTTATCATCAACGGTAGGTCGAATATTGAATGGATAATAAGTATAAAAATCGTCTCTCTCCGCAGGGCTAACGAGATTCCTGACAGCCGAATAGTATACAGGATCCGGAAGTTGATTGAAGCGGTTGACCTGTTCGATAGAAATATTTGGTCCCCAGACCCAATCGAAGCGACGGCTCTCAATGAATTCGTTTGCCTGCGCAATTTCATTTTGTGCCCAGCCAGCGGGATTAATGAAGAGGGTCAAGGTTTGGATGCTCCGATAGGCGATCAGGGCCTCACCAGGTAAGGCATTCTCCGACGCATCCAACGCTTCCACGGCAGTCGCTACCATGCGCAGGCTCTCACTGGGCGGGCTTTGCAGCCAGCGCGTGATGACCAGGATTCCATCAGGTGACAAGCGCGCTAGTGCATCCCGGAAAGCTTCTACCGTAATATCATAATCCTCGCCCAGGCTGTACGCGCCGCTGGTGACGGGCCGGTATGCATCGGCCAGCGGAAAGAAGACAATATCGAAAGCGGTGTGTTCACGACTTCGGTGTAAGTAAACTCGGGCTGGTTCGGATACCACCCGTACATCCGCGTGCGAATAGAGATCAAATTCAGTAGCGACATGTGCTACTGCCTGCCGGACGGATGGATTTTCAATCAGCGTGGTCACACGCTTTGTGCCGCCAGCCAAAGCCTGGAGCACGCCTAACCCCCCTCCAGGTTCGACTACTAAGGTTTCTGCATGTGGTCGCAGCGTAAAAGCCAAGGCCTCTGGCATCCAGGCAGCGGCTTCAAAGGGTTCTGGTGCAGTCAGAGTGATGGGCTGCAAGGCATCTGCATCGATAGAAAGCCCTACTTGAGGCGGAGGTGTCTCAAAATATTGATAACTCAACCCGGGCAGACGCCTTGTACCAGCGTTCTCGATCACATCCAGGCGGGAGATGGCGTTCCAGCGACCGTACACCTGCTTCGAGCCAGGGTATTGGTGGGCATAGGACAGGCCCTTATAGGGAGAGACTGTCATCCCCAGGGATGAGGAAAGACTCAAATTATTGGCAACCAACCATCCAAAAGATAACAGACCCACACACAAAACTGAGATCAACCCCGCTCGACTCCTTGAAAATCCATCTCCATCTGCCTTTCCCAATACTATCAACGCCGCTATGATGCCAATCAAGGCACTCATTAAAACTGCGCCTGGCACGCCTGCGAGGGAGAGCATCAAGGGAGCTAGCAAAACGCCCAACGCGGATCCGAGCAAGTTTGCAGCATAGGTAACGTTTGATCTACCCTTCGTGAAGGCTAATGCGCCCCCTATTCCCAGTCCACTGATCAGAAAAGGGACCATCAACGCCAGGTAATATAGGAGGAAATAGATGATTTGCCGGCGCTCCCAAGCAATACTGTAAGAGTCAAATGGCAACCAATTCACTCCCGCGTAAGCAAGGCCCACGCCGATGGCAAAACCCGCCCCAGCCAGCACTAACAAACGTTCTAACGAAATTGCACGCAGTTGTGGAAAGACGCTCAAAACCGTGCCGCTGGCTCCAAAACCCAACAGTGCAAGACTGACAACCAAAAACGCAAAATGGTAGAACTGGGCCACGGCTAACAGCCGAGTGAGTGTGCCCTCGAAGAGCAAAGTCCGAGCAGCAATACTGAAGTGATGCCGGTTGATCATTTGATCTGAAATTCTCCACTGTGAGTGTACATGAGGGGCGCGCTGCCGTCAAATAAGAGCTAGAATATCTCACCATTTCCCAACTTATCTCGTATGTTGGTCATCGTTCTTCAGGAATTGCTGTGCTAGAGTTTCACATTTGGGGTATGGGGCGAGCTCCGCACACCCCATACCCCAAAATGTGAGGGTTCTCACGGTAGTTTCCAATAGGTCTTGGTCATATTCCAAATCAGTCTTGGAAGGGTCCGCGTATGAAACAACAGCACGGTAATGATGGCTATGCGCAAACTTGCGGCTATTCAAGTTCTCATCTAGGGTTAGTGTTAAAATGATAAAGCTTGGTATAATCCTCCTGTATTTTGCAATAGGTGAAACCCGTTGCAAACTCCCATGAAATTAAGGAGCCCAAGTTGGCATTTAATCCCCTCAACTGGCTACTAGGCTTTTTCTCTTTAGACATCGGCATCGACCTGGGAACAGCAAACACCATGGTCAATGTGAGCGGGAAAGGCATCGTCATCAGCGAACCCTCCTGGGTTGCAATAGAAAAACGCACTCGTGTGCCTCTAGCGATTGGCGCTGAGGCAAAAGCCATGGTCGGAAGGACTCCGGCCAATGTTCTTACAATTAGACCTGTACGCGATGGTGTGATCTCGGAATTCGAGATCACACAGGCTATGCTGGAATACTTTATTGGCAAAGTTCACCAACAGAGCATCGTTCCGGTCCCGCGCCCGCGGGTGGTGATCGGTATCCCGGCAGGTGTGACAAAGGTCGAAAAACGCGCGGTTTATGATGCAGCCATGTCCGCGGGGGCACGCGAGGTCTACTTGATCGAAGAGCCTGTCGCCGCCGGACTAGGAGCTGGACTGCCCATCAGCGATATTCAGGGCAGCATGGTCGTGGATATCGGCGGGGGCACATCGGATGTGGCCATCCTCTCTATGAAGGGCGTAGTCGTTTCGCGATCTTTGCGCGTGGCTGGCGACGAACTCGATGAAGATATCATCCAATATGTGCGCAACAAATATAACTTATTGATTGGGCAGCGCATGGCAGAACACGCCAAAATTGCCATCGGCTCTGCATATCACCTTCCGCAAGAAAAAACCATCCGCTTACGCGGCCGCAATTTGCTCAGTGGTTTACCAGAAGCAATCGAGGTCTCTTCTGTTGAATTGCGCGAGGCCATGGCAAGTTCCGTACAGATCATCATTGATACGATCAAAGATGCCTTAGATGAAGCACCCCCTGAGATTGTAGCTGACCTGATGGATATGGGGATCTGCATGGCTGGCGGTGGCAGTTTACTCCAAGGATTGGATGAGCGCCTGACCAATGAACTCAACATCCGTGCCTGGGTGGCTGAAGACCCCATGAGTTGCGTGGCCCGTGGCGCGGGCATTGCCCTCGAAAACCTGGATATGTGGAAATCACTCTTTATTGGGTTAGGCCGCACCGACAGGGGCTAATAGCGGACACAGCAATTATTCTGTATTTTCAGTCTGCGAGAATGTAGTCGGTATATCGGTACGCTTATGAATTCCAGATCCTCAATACCATGGCAAGGCATCACCTTGTCCCTGGTTGCCATAGGCCTAATTGTCCTCGCTTTGGGTGGTTTTCTCACTCCACTCTCTAGAGTCGCGCTTTCACCACTCGTAGCAGTGCAAACCTGGGTCTCGGGTCGCGTACAGGCTATTCAGGTTTTCATGACCAGCCCTCGTGACGTGGCCGTCCTAACACAAGAGAACGCGGCCCTAGAGGCAGAACTGGCCCACATGCGCACTCAGATCATCGAATTGCAGCAACAACTTGGGGAGTACCGCATCCTTTCTGCGCTGCTGGATTTTGCACGCGCCTACCCTGAATACCAATACGTCGGCGCCAGCGTGATCGGCCGGGATCCCAGCCCATTTTTGAAATATATCCATATCAACCGCGGCTCTGACGATGGCTTGCGGCGGGGGATGCCTGTCGTCACACAACAAGGTTTGATCGGACGTGTATCGCAGGTTACGGCGTCTGCCGCGCTGGTCCAGTTGATCACAGATCCATCTGTGATTGTCAATGTGCGGTTGGAACCCTCCCGCGCAGAGGCAGTCCTCTCCGGCTCCATCACAGGCGATATAGGTCTGGATATGATCCCCCAGGATATTACCGTGGAACCGGGTGATTTGGTGCTTACCAGCGGTCTGGGTGGGAACTATCCCCCCAATATCCTTATTGGCCAATTGACCGGAGTCCGCAGCCAGGACTACGACCTTTTCCAGAGCGCCTCGATGCAACCAGTGGTAGATTTTACGAACCTGGAGATCGTGCTAGTGATCACCAATTTCCAGCCGATTGATATCTCTCCGTTGATTCCAACACCTGCAGCGCCGTAATCGTTATGTTGTCCACGTTAGCTGCCTTGCCTGTATTTACGTTCCTGGTGATCGTGCAGAGCACGATCGTCACCAGTGTGCCGTTATTGCACGGGTACGCCGATATCGTGTTATTGGTGATCATTGCCTGGGCACTCCAAGAACGAGTGCAATCCGCATGGCAATGGAGCATTCTCGGCGGACTGATGGTGGGCTTCGTATCGGCAATGAATTTCGCCGTCCCTGCGGTGACCTACCTAGCAATCACAGCACTGGCACTGATCATCCGACAAAGGATCTGGCAAATCCCGATACTGGCCATGTTTGTCGTTACGTTGATTGGAACCTTATTCAGCCATGTCGTATCTGCGCTGGTACTCTCAGTTGGTGGTACGGCGCTTCCCTGGCTCGACACACTCCAATTGATCACACTACCTAGTTTATTTTTAAACATCCTGCTGGCTGCACCGATTTACGCCATTGTGCGAGATTTTGCCAACTGGTTGCATCCAGAAGAAATCCAAATATGAACGAATCAGGTGTACTTACAAACCGCGTCGCTGGATGGCGCATTTTAGCTTTTGTCATCGTCATAGGGCTTGTATTCGTCTTTTATATTTTCAGATTAGTCAGCCTGCAAATCCTCGGATTCGAGGAATTCATCTCCCTGGCAGAGGAAAACCGCATCAGTGAGATCAGTCTCTCTACCTTGCGAGGTGTGATCTATGACCGCAATGGCATTATCCTGGCAAACAATGTTGCCTCGTATGATGTTGTGATCCTGCCTGCGAACCTACCTGACGACCCTGGAGAGATCCAGGAGATCTACCGACATCTAGCTGAGATCATCGACGTCCCCGTCAACTTTGGAGAGGTGAATCTCGAAACCCCTTACGTGCCCTGTGTCTCCGAACATGGCATCACCCAAATTGCAGATTATGGTATCACCAGCGCCCCATTTCGCACGGTGAAGATCAAATGCAATATCGACCGCTCCCTGGCCATGGTCATTCAGGAAAAAGCCGTGGATTGGCCTGGAGTAAATATTGAAATCGAACCCATACGCGATTACCCTACCGGGTCACTGACAGCCTCGATCATTGGTTTCTTAGGTCCAATCTCACAATTCGATGAGGCCTATTATCGTGAAAGGGGCTTCATTCCCAACCGCGATAAGATTGGCTACGCAGGCATCGAGCGTTTCTTCGAAGCCCTTCTAAGGGGCAAGCCTGGCAAGCGCGTGGTAGAGGTCGATGTGGCTGGTCAGATCGTACGCGATATCCATCCCCCCATTGACCCCATCCCCGGACAGAATATCTCCTTAACCATCGATACGCGCCTCCAGGATGCCACTGAGGGCATCTTGTTAGGAGAAATTGGGGGCTGGAACGCATATTTTGCCGAACTGCGCATCACCAGCGGTGTTGCCATCGCCATGAACCCCCAAACAGGAGAAATTCTCTCCATGGTTTCGTTCCCGACGTACGAGAACAACCGCATGGCGCGTGTCATCCCAACCTATTATTACGAGCAATTGCTGGCTGACGTGCGTGATCCCCTGCTCAACCACGCCGTGGGGGCTGAACTTCCGGCTGGATCGGTGTTCAAGTTGTCCACCGCGGTGGGCGCTTTGAACGAAGGCGTTGTCACCCCCGAACAGATCATCGATACCCCAGGGCTGATAACTATCACAGAGAAATATACGCCCAATGACCCAGGTTTCGACCGCGAATTCGTCGATTGGAATCGCGCCGGGTTCGGCCAGTTAGATTTCCTGGGAGGCATCTCTAACTCTAGCAATGTCTATTTTTACAAACTCGGTGGTGGGTATAAAGAAGAAGTTCCCGATGGATTAGGCATCTGTCGCCTAGGCACATACGCCCACGCAATTGGATATGGAGAACTGCCTGGAGTTGAATTGCCCGATGCCTCCGATGGCACCATTCCTGACCCTACCTGGAAACGCCTCAACCATGGAGAGAACTGGGCCATTGGTGATACATATATCTCCAGCGTTGGTCAGGGCTTTGTGATTGCTACACCTCTGCAAGTGCTCATGTCTGCGGCGACTATCGCCAACGATGGCAAGTTGATGCGCCCTACCCTGATCTACGAGATCACCGACTCCGAAGGCAATATCGTGCAAAGCTTCGAACCAGACATGAAATGGGATATCACCCAAGATCCGGTCATCGATGTTTACAACGAACCTACAACCGCCGGGGGCTGTGAAGCCAAACTCACCGGTGAGAAAACGACGGTCGAGCCCTGGGTGGTGCAAAAAATCCAAGAGGGCATGCGCCTGGCTGTTACCCAGGGCACACTGGCTATCGATGCTGTGGGGTTCCAGAATGTCGATATCGCTGCAGCCGGAAAAACAGGGACGGCAGAATATTGTGACGAATTCGCTGCAGAAAAGAACCTTTGTAAACCTGGCGACTGGCCAACTCACGCCTGGACCGTTGCTTACGCCCCGTATGAAAACCCCGAGATCGCCGTGGTCGCCTTCGTCTATAATGGGGGGGAGGGTGCTAGCGTGGCTGGCCCCATCGTTCGCAAGGTGATCGAAGCATATTTCGAATTGAAATCCATCGATGTAGCTTTGGGCAATCAATAAAGAAAAACTAGTGGCGAACCTCCTGGTTCAGGAATTTTTGAAAAACGCCGTGAGATTTTCCACATTTTAGGGTAGGTGGGTGGGGAGCACCCACCTACCCTAAAATGTAATGTCGCTCACTGCCAATCTCAACAAGTTTAGCTTCTTTCAATCATGGGTCATGCTATAATCGCATTTTATAGTTGCTTAGATCTGAAACTGGATGTAAATCAAACTAAGGTTTTTTATTTGATCATTGCGAGGACGCCGTAGGCGGACGAAGCAATCTCAAGGCAATTGTTCAGATTGCCTCGCTTCCCATTTGACTTCGCTTTGCTCCGTTCAGGATGAAGCTCGCAATGACACAATCAAGACACATTGTTGGATTACTAGAGTCTTTATGGCCAGCCAATTCGAGATTAAAGGCATTCATGATGGGCTGCTGATCACTGTCGGCGATGGAGATTGGGGAACGCTTCGCGAGGCGCTACTAGACCAGATCGCAGAGCAGAGCGACTTCTTCCAAGGTGCTAATCTGAGCATTGACGTGGGTGAGCATACCCTCAAAGCCGCAGAATTAGGCAGCCTACGAGATAAAATCTCCGAGAATGGTGTTACCCTCCGGGCAGTCATCAGTAAATCGTCCCAAACCAACGAAACTGCCCAAACCCTTGGCCTCGAGACGCACCTGGCAAAACCCATTCCCGAACGCTCAGGCCGGGCATTCGATACAAGTATTGGCGGCGATGAAGCTATTCTGGTGAAGCGGACCCTGCGCTCAGGGAACAGCATCACATACCCCGGACATGTTGTCATTATCGGTGATGTCAACCCTGGTGCTGAGATCATTGCCGGTGGAGATATCATTGTCTGGGGACGCTTGCGAGGCACAGTCCATGCTGGGGCATCCGGGGATGATAGCGCTACCGTGTGTGCGCTGGAACTCACCCCAACACAATTGAGAATCTCCGAGGAGATCAGTATCACCCCACCACAAAGAGGTACTCCCCACCCTGAGGTAGCGCGTCTCAAAGATGGCGAGGTCGTTGCAGAAGGCTGGGAATTTCATTAATAGGACACGAAAATGACCGCAAAAGTTATCACGATCACATCAGGGAAAGGCGGCGTGGGGAAAACCACCATCACCGCAAATTTGGGTGCCGCGCTGGCATCCATGGGACAAAAAGTGGTTTGTATCGATGCCGATATCGGTCTGCGCAATTTGGATGTCGTGCTGGGATTGGAGAACCGCATCGTATACGATCTGGTCGATGTAGTCGAGGGCCGCTGTCGATTACGTCAGGCGATGATCCGGGATAAACGCACAGAAGGGCTCTACCTGATCCCGGCGGCACAAACCCGTGATAAAACTGCCGTCTCCCCCAGTGACATGGTGCGCCTTTGTGATGAACTGCGACCCGAACAGGACTGGGTCATTATCGACTCCCCTGCTGGGATCGAGCGTGGCTTCCGCAATGCCATCGCTCCTGCCGACGGCGTTTACGTGGTCACTAACCCAGAGGTCTCGGCTGTGCGGGACGCAGATCGCATCATTGGCATTGTCGAAGCGGAGGAAAAAGGACCCGCCCAACTGATCATCAACCGCATCGATGCCGAGATGGTTCAGCGAGGCGATATGATCGGCACTGAAGACATTGTCGATCTGTTAGCCATCAACTTGATCGGCATCATCCCTGAAGACGAAAATGTGATCATCAGCACGAACCGCGGCAATCCGATTGCCTTAGACGGCAAATCCCATGCCGGGCAAGCGCTGCAAAATATCTCTCGCCGCATGATGGGAGAAGAAGTGCCTTTCATGGACCTGACAGTTCAAGCAGGCTTCTTCAAGAAACTTTTTTCTGGAGGAGGCAGAGCAAATGAGTGATTTTATCGGTCGCCTCACAGGACGCAAGCGTAAAAGCGCATATCAGGCTAAAGAACGGCTGCAACTGGTTCTGATCCATGATCGCACCAACCTCTCCAGCAAAGTGATCGAAACCATGAAAGACGAGATCATCGAGGTGATCTCACGGCACATCGAGATCGAGCCCGGTTCGGTTAGCATCGAACTCAACAAAGACGGACGCGAACAACGGCTGATCGCCGATATTCCAGTTTTGGGGCCCAAGAAACGTAGATAAAGCCGAAAAAACGATAACAATTGGGCGTATGCCCAATTGTTATCGTTTTTCGTTAAATCCTTATGCAAAATATCTCCTGGCGTCACTTCGATTTCTGGCTATTGGGGGCGGTGGCCTTACTAACCTTATTTGGCATCATCATGATCCGCTCAGCAATTGCCGGTAATATCGAGTTAATCGACCAAAACACAGTCCAGAAGCAGATCATCTTTGCCTTAACAGGTTTCGTCGTCATTGCCATAATTGCCGCCATCGACTACAAGATCCTGGCAGCCCTCAGCCGCCCTCTATATATCGGCACGATCATTGTATTGATCATTCTGGTATTTTTTGGCGGAGCCCTGTTCGGCTCGGCGCGCTGGTTCGTCCTAGGACCCATTCTGATCCAACCCTCGGAACTGGCAAAGATCGTCATCATTCTTGTCCTAGCCGATTTTCTCTCCCGTCATATGGATAAAATCCACGATATCCGCTGGGTGGCGCGCAGCTTGCTCCTGACGATCGGTTTAGCTATGTGGATTCTTTTGCAGCCCGATCTTAGTACCTCCATCGTGATCTTCGTGATCTGGTTTGCACTGGTGTGGGCTTCAGGACTGGAAGTAAAGCATGTGCTCTTCGCGGGGGGTGCGGGGGTTCTCGCGTTGGGCATTTCCTTGCCCCTGATGCTTTTCACATATGACCCAACCAGAGAGGGCGGCCTGATCAAGGCCTACCAGGTGGAGCGCATCATCAACTTCCTTTTCCCTGACCCCAACGCCCGCCATGGAGCGATCTATAACGTACAGCAAGCCCTGGTGAGCATCGGTTCGGGGGGATTGTTCGGCAAGGGCTATGAAAGCGGCACCCAGGTGCAGTTGCGCTTCCTCAAAGTGCGCCATTCTGACTTCATCTTCTCTGCTCTAGCAGAGGAATTCGGTTTCGTGGGCACCATTGTTGTGATGGCATTGCTGGTTTTTATTATCCTGCGCTGTCTGCGGGCGGCACGATTGGCCAGCGATTCGTTCGGGGCGTTGATCGCCTATGGCGTGGCGACCATCCTGACATTCCAGGCCATCGTCAACATCGGTATGAATTTGCAGCTCCTGCCGGTGACCGGACTGCCACTGCCCTTCGTCAGCTATGGCGGAAGTTCGCTTTTATCCATGTTGTTAGGGATCGGTTTGGTCGAAAGCGTGATCCTGCGTCACAAAGCGCTCGATTTCTGATAAAATCCGGGAAAATGGGTGTGCGTTTGGGCGGCTGCGCTCGCCCAAACGCACACCCATTTTTTTAACTCATTCTCGCAGAGGAATTATGCCATCGAAATCTTCAACACCCGCTCGCGTTCGTTTCGCCCCCTCCCCAACCGGCAGGACTCACCTGGGGAGCGGTCGCACCGCCTTATATAATTATCTACTGGCCCGCCAAACAGGTGGGCAGTTCATTCTGCGCATCGAAGATACAGACCAAAAACGCTATGTGCCCGGCGCCGAAGAAGAACTTATGCAGAGCCTGCGCTGGTTGGGCCTGGATTGGGAAGAAGGTCCAGATGTCGGTGGCGCCTATGGTCCCTACCGCCAAACTGAGCGCAAAGCATCGTACGACAAGTATGCCCGCCAATTGGTCGAGAGCGGACATGCCTACTACTGCTTCTGCGACGCACCCAAAGGGGATGACCCCCAGGCTTCTCAAGATAAAGGCAAACGCCAACATCGCGATCTTTGTCCCGATAGAGAATTGTCCCTCTCCGAAGCCGATGCGCGCCGTTCTGAGGGTAAGACTCACGTGATCCGCTTCAAAATGCCCTCTGAAGGCAGCATCACTGTCACCGATGCCATTCGCGGCGATATCACCGTCGAAAACAGCACCTTGGACGACTACATCCTGGTCAAATCCAATGGGTTGCCGGTTTACCATCTGGCAGTGGTGGTCGACGACCATCTGATGGAAATTACCCACGTCATCCGCACTTCGGAGTGGCTGCCGACATTCCCGCTTCATGGACATATATATAATGCGTTGGGGTGGGACCAGCCCATCTGGGTTCACCCTTCCATCTTCCTGAAACCAGACGGCAAAGGCAAAATGAGCAAGCGTGATACGGATGCCCTTCAAAGTGAAGGCAAATCGATCTTTCTGGGCGATTTCAAGGATTTAGGCTATTTGCCAGCCGCTGTGGTCAACTGGATGGCCTTGATCGGGTGGAGCTATGACGACAAGAGCGAGTTCTTCACGCTAGAAGATCTGATCGAAAAATTCAGTCTGGAGAAACTCAACCCTTCTCCAGCGGCGATCAACTTCAGCAAATTGGATCACTTCAATGGTCTGCACATCCGGGAAATGGATGCCGCGATCCTGGCCGAACAGATCAAACCTTTCTTCGAAAAAGCAGGCTACCAGGTCGATGATGCCGGTAAACTTCGCCAAATCGCGGAAGTGCTAAAAATTCGCCTGGGAACTCTGACTGAAGCTCCGCAAAAAGCAGGCTTCTTCTTCAAGGATGAAATCCACCCTGACCCTGAAACCCTGATCGGCAAGAAGATGACTACATCAGAATCTCTAGCCATGGCCAAGCGCATTTCTGATCTGATCACTTCCCTGCCAGATTTCAGCGAAGAAACGACCAACCAGCCATTGCGCGACTTGGCTGTTGAGCTAGGCTTGAAAGCCGGGCATATCTTCGGCTTCCTGCGTAACGCCATCACGGCTCAAAAGGTCAGCCCGCCCATATTCGAGACGATGACCATCGTTGGGCGTGAGAAAGTGCTCGAGCGCATCGAAAACGCGATTGGGATGTTGCAAAGGATGGTGAAGGAAGAATCCTTGTAGATATGAGGCACCCCAATTTAAGAAACATAGCGCGCCTTCGGCGGCTCGCAATGACAGATTGAAAAAAATATTTTGATATTTTGTCAGAAGATCAATGCTGGCAAATTGACGATATACCCTGCTAATGGTAAAATGCGCTGCGCAGTGGGGGCTCGTCTAACGGTAGGACAGCGGTCTCTGGAACCGTCAGTCGGGGTTCGAATCCCTGGCCCCCAGCAAAAACACCCCGCATCAGCAGGGTGTTTTTTATTTTTTTTGGGAGTCGTATCAATGCTACAACAAATCTGCATCTCTAAGCTGAGCGACAATTCCCACGGAGGCTTTGCTGCGGTCCATAGTGTAGATATGGATGCCCGGCACACCTGCTTGGAGTAGTTCGACGCACTGTTTCGTCGCAAATTCGATCCCGAAGTCTGCCAATGCAGCCGTATCTCCCTCGGGCAAGGCAGCGATCCCCGTTTTGATCTCATCCGTGATCGTAGCTCCACAAAGACCAGCCAGCATCTCCATCATCTTGATGCTGAAGATGGGCATTACCCCAGGTAGGATGGGTACTTCGATGCCTGCTGAACGGCAACGCTCCATGAACTCGAAGAAAAAGCGATTGTCATAACAATAGTTCGTGACAATGTACTCTGCCCCCAGATCGATCTTCATCTTAAGATACTCCAAATCCTTGGCTTTGCTCTCGGCATCGATGTGGCCTTCGGGATACGCAGCGACCCCCAAACAGAAGTCATACTTCGGCTTGATGAAGGTCACCAAATCCGTGGCATGCTGTAAGCTCTCGGGATGAGGTTCGAAATCGCCTTCACGCGGCTCATCACCGCGTACTGCCAATACATTTTTAATACCCAAAGCTTGATAATCATCCAGCACACTGGTGATTTCTTCAGGGCTTAGACCATAACAAGCAAAATAGGTCAAAACATCCAATCCCTTCTCATTTTTCAACTTCCCAGCTAGTTGGTACGATCCCGTACGCGTTGAGCCCCCTGCACCAAATGTCACAGAAACGAAATCCGGCTCCAAAGCAGCCAGCTTATCGATGGCTTTTTCCAGGTTGGCGGCTGCTTTTTCAGTTCGCGCCGGGAATAATTCAAACGAGAGGTTCGGTTTGCCCTTCGAAGCCCAGAGTTCTGTCAGTTTCATCCTCAATCTCCTTGATCCGCGAAATATGATGTGGGTGGTTTATCGATTGAATTTATGTGTTGCAAACCCGCTTCCCCTACAACGAGAACATTTACCACTTCCACTGCATTGAATGCACTTCTTGTTATATCCAAAAACCGGATCGTGCCCCGTTCCCGAACAGCGTCGACAGCCCCCCTTCCCTCGGCATCCTTTACATACCTCCCCGCGATATTCTTTCATGGCTATCTCTCCTTATTGGTACGAATTCATCATAGCATAAGGATGAAGGTTAGGCAAGAAAGCCAAAAATTGGAGATACCTGGGTTGAAATGCAGCCCAGGTATCTCCAATTTTCGATGATCACGTTAATTGGTTCGAACTCACTCTGCCAACACGCACCCCACACCGACCAGACCTGATCCAGTGTGTACGGCCAAACCAGCTGTGAGATCAGCAACTAAAATCTCCGCGGGACAATCGACATCCCTTCGTAGGAGCGCTTCGAACTCTTTGGCATCGTCGAATGCCGCGACGTGAACGATCCCCATCCGCTCGATTTCCTTGTCGCCTATCGCATTTGCGAACAATGCCAGCATACGTGACCAGGCTTTGCTCCGGGTACGGATTTTTTCGAGCATTTCTAGTTTTCCATCCTGGATGGACACAATTGGTTTGATGTTCAGCAAGTTAGCCATTCCAGCTGCCAAGTGACCTACACGGCCGCTCATGGCCAGGTATTTCAGCGTGGACAACGCCCCAAAGAAATGCAAACGTTTTTCCATATCCTTGGCTGCTGCAACAATTACATCGCGACTTTTCCCTGCTTTAGCCAATTCAGCTGCTTCTAGCACAATAAAACCTTGCCCTAGACTCAAACTGCGCGAATCGACCACTGTAATGGTCTTGTCGGGGACTAGTTCCTTAGCATTGATTGCCGCATCAAAGGTGGCGCTGATCTCACCGCTGACGGTGAAACAGATCACTTCATCAGCTCCCGCATCGAAGGCTGCCTGATAGGCCTCAGCGAACTGACCAGGCGAGGGCGCCGATGTGGTTGGCAATGCACCTTCACGGTCAATACGCTCGAAAAGCTGCACATCGTTGATGTCGATCTCCGTCCTCAAAGTCTCCTCCCCAAAAAGGATATTGATAGGCACCTGTCGGATATTGAGTTTATTAGAAAGCTCAAAGGGTAGGCTGCAATCAGTATCGGTGACAATGGCAATAGATGACATAATTCCTCCTATGTGGGATTGAGCATCAACTCAATTTCATCCAATTCACTTTCGCTCAGACCCCAATCAGCCGCTTTGGCGTTACTGAGAACGTGCTCTACTTTCGTCGCTCCAGAGATCACCGAAGAGACCGAGGGCTGCGCCATCAACCAGGCCTCGGCCAACTCGTACAATGTCCGGTCGTGATCCCCAGCCCAGGCTTCTAGTTTCTCGGTCACTTCATAGTTGGCATCTGTCATGTATTTCTTCAC
The DNA here is from genome assembly GCA_964438295.1 of uncultured Anaerolineales bacterium. GTDB lineage: Bacteria > Chloroflexota > Anaerolineae > Anaerolineales > UBA11858 > NIOZ-UU35. The sequence continues at coordinate 10,005 of CAYTKR010000073.1, read as the reverse complement.
ATATTCACTGGTCTCGCCCCGTGACCCCGCTGGTGCTCCCTGCCCGCGCTTGTATTTGCCGGTCAAGAAACCACCTGCCAAAGGGAAATAGGGCACAAATCCCACCCCATGGGCTTCACAGTAGGGACGAACTTCGGACTCAACCCCGCGCTCCAGCATGTGATAATGAGACTGCAAGGCCACAAAGGGTGTCCAGCCGCTGACTTCAGCCAGGAGATTGGCATGAGCCAACTGCCAGGAGGCAAAGTTCGATGCGCCAAGATAGCGCACTTTACCCTGGCGAATGAGATCATCCAGAGCGCGCAGAGTCTCTTCGATAGGCGTGCCTTCATCCCAGCGATGTACGTAGTACAAATCAATATGATCACTCTGCAAGCGATCCAGGCTGGCTTCTACCGCATTCAGTATATGGTGGCGCGAATTGCCTCGATCGTTGGGACCTTCTCCCATTGGAAAATAGAATTTTGTAGCCAGAACGAATTTGTCCCAGCGTCCCTTCAATGCCACACCCAGGGTTCGCTCGGACTCACCTTTGGTATAAACATCCGCAGTATCGATGAAATTGATCCCCACGTCCAAGGCGGCATCGACAATAGAGTTTACCTGTGCTTGCGAGACTACCTCAGAGCCAAATCGGTTGGTCCCCAATCCAATTGCAGAAACCTGCACACCCGCCTTTCCCAGGCGTCGATATTCCATAGCTTCTCCTTTTCCAACTAGTTAAAACCAGTAATTTTCGCTAGAGTTACGTTTCCAGCGTCAAGATAAGCCGCGCAACGATGCATCCATGCGCGCCATTGCCATTTGGATGTTCTCCACCGAATTGGCGTACGAAAGACGCAAATATCCCTCTCCACCTGATCCAAAGGAAGAGCCTGGCAGCAGCGCCACACCGGCTTCGTCGAGCAAGTAGTTGGCCAGCTCCGCTGATGACATACCCAAAGATTGTATGTTCGGGAACACGTAGAAAGCGCCTTGGGGTTTCTGACAACTCACGCCGGGCAGCGCATTCAAGCCATCCACGATCACATCGCGTCTTTTTTGATATTCTGCGACCACGAGATCAACCTGATCCTGTGGCCCAGTCAGCGCTTCAACCCCCGCGAACTGAGTGAAGTGGGCTGTACAGCCTACCGAATGGGTGAGCAACAAACCCACGCGTTTGGCCAGCTCCCGAGGCATGATCCCGTAACCTAAACGCCAACCCGTCATGGCATAGGTCTTCGAAAAACCATCCATGATGATTGTGCGCTCTGCCATCCCAGGTAGCGAATAGATCGAAGGCACTTCCAAGCCGTCATAGACAATCCGCGTGTAGATCTCATCCGAGAGCACCCAGGCATCATAACGCTGCGCTGCCTCTGCGATGTGTTCTAAATCTTGGCTGGGAATAACACCGCCGGTTGGGTTGCTGGGTGAATTTAGGATGATCAACTTGGTATTCTCATTGACCAATTCATCGAAAATCTCCAGGTCAAATGAGAAATTATTTTCCTCTCGCAAGGACACTGGCACCGGCACACCCCCAGCAACACCGATCATCGCTTCATACGTCGGGAATCCAGGGTTGGGGTAGATGACTTCATCCCCTTCCTGGACCAAGGCCATGGTCGGGAAGAAGAGATTAGGTTTAGCCCCAGGGCTGACCACAACCTCCTCGGGTTCGATAGGAACATTCAAGCGCGCGCTGGCTTGCTCGGCAATCACAGACCTCAAAAGCGGCACCCCTGCCGGAGGTGTATAGCGCGTCATCCCTTCCTCGATGGCATCAACACCCGCCTGGCGGATATGAGGATAGGTCTCGAAATCAGGTTGACCGATCTCTAAATGGATGATCTCACGCCCCTGCGCTTCAAGCTCCTGGGCGCGCGCCAATACCTGGTACGCCCCCTCGGGCTTCAAATGATCTGTTCGTTGTGAATACATTCTCGTACCCTCCTAATGAGGTGGGGTGCATTTTTCTGAAGTGCACCCCACCTGGCATCCATAACTACGCGAATTCTGCCATCAATCGCATGGGTACAACCGTTGCACCCACGATGCCAGGACCAGTGTGCACACCTAAGACGGGCGATATTCGCAAAGTCTCTAGTTTGGCGATATCCAGACGCTCCTTGAGCATATCAGAGAATTCTTCTGCCTTATCTGTCATCTGACCGTGCATCACCGATACCCATAACGGGGAATCAGCTTGATACATTTCAGCCAGATGTTCAACCATCATGGACATCGTTTTCTTCAGAGTGCGGCCTTTGCTGACCGTGCTGTACTGGCCATCTTCTCGATCAACACGGATAACCGGTTTGATATTTAACAAAGAGCTCGCCAACGCCTGCACCCTACCGATTCTGCCGCCATGGGCCAGATATTCCAGCGTGTCCAACGTGTAGATAACTTCGGTGTGCTCTCGGAGGTCCTCCAGACGTTCGACGATGGATTCCTTCGCCCAGCCAGCCTTGTTTGCCAGGGCCGCAGCCAGAACTTGAAAGCGCTGCGCTCCAGAAAGGGTCATGCTGTCAAAGACCGTAACGGCGGCATCTGCTACTTGCTGAGCGCCTAGGCGAGCCGATTGAATCGTCCCGCTCAGCCCCGAAGAAATATGGATCGAAAGGATATCTTCTCCAGCCTCGGCAAACTTGCGATACAGATTTTCGAAAATGCCCGGTGCAGGCTGGGCAGTTGTGGGGATATTGGGGGACATCTTTTGTAACCGGTCGTAGAACTCATCCGGGGTTATATCCGCGGAGTTGGTTTCTCCTTCCGGGAATTGAATATACAGGGGTGCAACAGTCACACCCAGGGCTTCAGCCTCATCCCATGGGAGATCGGCTGCACAATCAGTAAGAATTTTCACATTATCGTCCTTTCAATTTATTCGTTAATATTCGATCACAAACCTTCGTTATCGCAAAAAAAGGTGTGCATAGGAGCGCACGCTCCCACGCACACCTTTTTCTTGTTACATGTTAAACCATCATCCGCCGGTAGCCATTGCCCGGAAGGAGATTCCCACCAGGAACAAGAATACAGAGGCGTAGATAAGCACATCACGCCGCTCATCGCTTCCCTTGGTGAAAATATAGACCGCGGGTACCGCAATGGCAGCTACAACACCATAGAGAATGTGGGTCCAACCTCGAGCAGGCAGGCTGCCCCCAAAACGCATGAAAAGGCCCATGGCACCCTGGACAAGGATGAGCACTTCAGCAATCACCACAGCACCCCAATAGCCGCTATCCATGCCTTGCTTGCGGAAATATCGGTAAAATCCCCATAGGGCCATGATCAGCACATATAACATCACAGTATTTGCCAAACGGCCATGAAATATATCCATAATCAATATTCTCCGTTCGAGATCTGTCTTTGGGGTCTCGAAAATTCGCCCCATGATACCACATCATCGAATTGTTTATGTGGTTTAATAACCGGGACTCTGGAATTTCCCGTGGTGGAATCTAGATTTGGGGGTATCGGGCGTGCTCCGCACGTCCGATACCCCCAAATCTGAATTTACCACTGTTCATCTAGAGAGATGATAAACTTTCTTAGAATCAGCAAGAAGGATCATGGAGAATCTTCTGTGAAACGACACACCTTTATCTGGCTTTTTCCGATCATTGTACTTGGATTGTGGCTGATCTTACCTGCAGGTGTTCTAGCGGACCTGCCAATGCAAGTAGGGGATGGCTCTGCCACCCCAACGCCAACCCCCAGGCCTCTGTATCCTGAAGACGTAACAGTTCCGCAAACCCATTTTCCAGGTCTGATCGTTGGTGCAATCGTTATTATAGTCATCATTCTTGTTGGGGCGCTCATCAGACCTCGAAAATAGTTGACAATCCTACCTCGCTGAGGTAACCTACCCCCGCCCTTGGATGGGTCCGGCGCGGCAGAAACCGCTGAACCGTGTCAGGTCCGAAAGGAAGCAGCACTAAGGTGGACCTTCTGGGTGCCGCCGGGGTGCCTATCCAGGGGCGTTTGTGTTTAATCTGATAGAATCCTTTTGATGTCATTCCTAAAGCGTTGGCGTTTGATCATTGTGATCGTCGTGACGGTGACTGTTGTCGTCATAACAGCCGTGGTCTTGACGCGTAAACAGATCGCGGTTGTCATTGATGGCGAAGCGCGAACCTACGTGACCAATGCCCTCACTGTAAGAGGATTGCTGCGACTGGCAGGCATACCGCTGAGCGAATATGACTCGATCAAACCCGGGCTGGGTTCCTGGTTGAGCAGAGATTCAGTGGTAGCTATCGAGCGGGCCGCCCAGGTTCAAATTCATGTCGATGGGCAGGTGCACGCGCTGCTAACCCCAGAGCGCACCCCGGTCATTTTACTGGCAGAGGCTGGTGTTGGGCTCAGTCCTGATGACCGGATCATCGCAAATGGAGTCTCCATAGGATTAGATCAACCTTTGCAGCCAGCGCAGACCCACAGCTTGCAAGTCCGTCGGGCAACTCAGGTCTCACTGGATGACGGGGCACAAGTGCTACGTTTCGCATCGGCAGCTAGCACCTTGGGAGAAGCTCTTTGGGAGCAGGGCATCACACTATATCACAGCGACCAACTCAACCCCCCGTCCGCTACTCCGTTGCAAGGGCAAGCCATTCAAGCGAAGTTGAGTCGCGCCCAGGTGTTGACCATCCACCTGATGGGAGAAAGTTTCCAAACGCGCGCCCTGGGCCCGACTGTGGGTGCAGCCCTGGCGGATACTCATATCGCCTTGCAAAGCCTGGATTACAGCATCCCACCAGAAGAGAGTAATCTGCCCGAAGATGGACAAATCCAGGTGGTGCGCGTGCGTGAGGAGGTTCTCCTAGAACAAGAGCCGCTGCCCTTCGGCCTGGTCCAGCAAGCGCTACCCGAGGTCGAGCTTGACACCACGCAGGTTGTGCAAGCCGGTCAATACGGCCTGACAGCCAAGCGCATACGCGTAGTATACGAGGCGCGTCCAGATGCTGATGCCTGGCAAGAAGTTGACAGACAAGTGGAAGACGAGTGGGTCGCCCGCGAACCCCAGGAGCGCATCAGTGGATATGGTACCCAGATCGTCTTAAGGAACGAGAATGTTGGGGGCGCAACGATTGAGTACTGGCGTAAAGTGGAAGCTTTTGCCACTTCGTACTCGCCCTGCCGCCTGGGCGTCGAGGATTACTGCAACTCGACCACTGCCAGCGGGGCGCAACTGCAAAAGGGCATGATTGGCGTCATCCGCTCCTGGTTCAACGTTATGCGCAGTCAGCAAGTATTTATCCCAGGCTATGGTTACGCCACCATCGAAGACATCGGTGCAGGTGTTTCAGGGCGTCACTGGGTCGATTTGGGTTACACAGACGATGATTGGGTGCAATGGTCTCAGAATGTAACGGTGTATTTCCTGACTCCAATCCCGGCGAATATCATGTGGGTGTTGGAGTAAATTTTTTTGGATCCCCCTCCTCTTGTTCTGAAAAAAACAGGATCGAGCAGCGCATAGAACCGCTCGATCCTGTTTTTTGCTATTCATCTACTTGCGTGGATTTGGATCACGCCCCAGCGGCCGTTGACCAACCAATCGGGATCTTGTGCGGCGATTGGTTCAGCCTGGCCGGGGGCTAACCCGCAGGCAAGTTCAGATTTGAGTGTGCGCAACGCCACCAATGGCGCGGGGAAATAGCTCACGATGTCGCTGAAAGGGGTGGTGTAAGGCCAGTGACGGTCGCCCAAGAGGCGGCGATAGTTGGCATCTCCCTTGCTGATCACCAAATTCGATTGACCAAGACCCTCGGACAACTCCTTGGGCATCTTCCAACCATCAAGGGGGGAGTTCCAGAAGAAATCGCTGCGCAGTTTCAGACGGTTTTGCTGCAGATGGCCTTCCAAGCGCTCCCCGAGAGCGACAACTGCGGGAGCCTCGGTCGATTTCAGATATGCAAGCGTGCTTTCGACATCTTTTGGAACTGCATCGGAGACAAACGTAGGATGCGCTTTAAGATGAAAATCCACCTGATCAATTAGACCGGATGAGAGCAAATAATCGGCAAATACCAGATCGCTGACCAGCTCCAGGCCAGCGTTATCGATCATGAAATCAACGCGGGCGCGTTTGCCTCTCATTGCCAATAAACGATCAACAACGATAGGAGAAGAATCAATCAGTAAAAAGTCGTTCGCCTGGCTTGCATCGACATGATCGGGTTTGTCGGCACCTTCGGCGTCGGCAGGCCAGAGGCTGTAATCGGCCTGATTGCCCCACAGATCCAAATATAGCAATGACAGCAAGGTTTCCCCTTCCGGATGCCCTGACTTCAGCCAGCCTTCCAAGCAAGCAGCCATCTCCAATATGGATGGTAACCCATGCTCTAATCCCTGCTGCTTCGAACGTTCAAAGGGGTCCAACTTTGCAGTTACTCCATCCTGGAAATAACCGATAGCTTCGATGATGCGCCGGTAGAAGTAATGCTCACTGAAGAACCACGGCGGCTCCAGCCAATTCATGCCTACATACATCTCAATGTAGCTGTTCCAGTCAGTAACATCAGGGGCATCAGAGTCTTCCAAGCAGCGGATGGGTGCCTGGGGGAGTTCGGCGATCAGATGTCTCAGGCGCGCAACCACCTGCTCAGGAAGGCGATTATCTTCAAGAATTTGGCGCACGTAGGTCGCAAACCGTACGGTTACAGCCCGGTAAGCCCAGGAATCCGGCTCCAGGCTGAGCATCGGATTGGGAAGGGGGATTTTTGGTTCGTTGATCAATGTTGCTCTTCCTCGGTGCAATTTATATTTTTAAATTATACCTTTGGCGGGTGATATAATCTCATTCGTTCCCTTGATGTCCAAACGTATGAATACTCCAGCTCCTCTCAAAATCACGGCGTTATTACGCCAATATGGTCTGCGACCCAACAAGAGTTTGGGGCAGAATTTCCTTGTGGATGACGCTACCCTACAGCGGGTGGTGGACGCGGCTGAAATTTCGGCTGGGGAGGCGGTTTTGGAGATTGGCGCTGGCCTGGGAAGCTTGACCCGTTACCTGGCGACCGCTGCCAGTCGGGTGGTTGCCGTCGAGATCGACGAAAAACTGATTCCGCCACTCCGTGAAGTATTAGCAACCTTCGAAAACGTTGTTATCGTCCAAGACGATATTCTGGATTTGAACCCAGATCAATTACTATCCAATCTCCAACATCCAATATCCAATTTCCTCGTGGTTGCTAATATCCCTTACTACATCACCTCGGCCATCATCCGGCACTTGCTCGAAGCGCAGATCAAACCCCAACGCATAATCCTGACAGTGCAGCGCGAAGTGGCTGAGCGCATTTGTGCCAAGCCTGGAAAACTCAGCCTGCTGGCCATAAGCGTGCAAGTTTATGGGGAACCTCGCGTCGTGGCCAAGATCCCGGCGGGGGCTTTTTTCCCAGCCCCAAAAGTCGACTCGGCCGTGGTGCGCATTGACATCTTCTCCCAACCAAAAATCTCGCAACCAATGATCCCCACGTTTTTTGATCTGGCGAAAGCAGGCTTCGGCCAAAAACGCAAAACTTTGCGCAATTCCCTGTCATCAGGAATGGCCTGGCCCAAGGAGAAGACCACGCGCGTCTTGGAAAATGCTGCTATTGATCCCAAACGCCGAGCGGAGACTCTAACTCTCGATGAGTGGAAAGAAGTAGTGAAACATAGTTTGAAAGCGTAGGTTATACAGCATGCCTCAAATTGGTTTGGAATATACTGGAAACATCACCCAAGAGATCGATACCCAGGCGTTATTTTCAATGATCCATCAGGTGCTTGGGAATGAGGCTGGGATCCCCATCGAGAATTGCAAGAGCCGGGCAATTCGACTAGAAAATTTTCATATCGCTAAGGGCGAACCCGAAAATGCCTTCATTCATCTGGAAATCCGCTTCATTGAGGGACGCACGCGTGAAATGAAGAAGACAATTGGAGAACAATGTTTGGATTTTTTGGAAAATTACTTCCGGGAGTCATTTTCGAGCTTGAATTTACAGATCACGGTCGAGATTCTAGATATCCACAGACAAAGCTATTTCAAGTTCCCCAAGGGAACGTTGACACCCCATGACTGAACAAATCTACCCCCACCCAACCATAGGCGCATTGATCTTCGACCCAAAGGGAAACTTATTTCTGATGAAGTCGCATAAATGGCACGGCAAATACGTGGTGCCAGGCGGGCATATCGAATTAGGGGAGACCATGGAAGATGCCCTGCGGCGCGAAGTCAAAGAGGAAACCAACTTGGAAATCTTTGATATCGAGTTTTTGATCTTCCAGGAATTCATTTATGATGATGCTTTCTGGAAAGAGATGCATTTCATCTTCTTCGATTTCGTCTGCAAGTCTAGATCAACCAACAATGTCATCCTGAATAACGAAGCCAGCGAATATACCTGGGTCGCCCCGGAGAAAGCCTTGGAAATGTCTATCGACGAATATACGCACAGGGCTGTTCAAGAATTCATCAAAAAGAAAAAGGATTTGAGGAGATGATCAACCTACTCAAGAAAGTTCAGGGGTTCTCAGAACTTGATGACGATACCTTAGCGATCATTCAAGATCTTCTTCAGCCAGCGACATTCCAAAATAATGACCGATTATGCGAAGAAGGAGAGATCGGCGATATCATGTTCGTTATCGAATCCGGCGAAATCGCTGTGCTTAAAACCCTGGAGGATGGCGATGAGCTCCAGGTTGCCACGCTAGGACCGGGTGATATCGCTGGGGAGATGGGGCTTTTTGGACAAAGGGTGCGTACTGCCACCCTGGAAGCTCACAGCGCTGTCAAAGCCTGGACGCTCAACTACGACCTTTTTGAAGGCCTGTTAGAACACCATGGGATTGTCGGCAAGGGGTTGCTATCGTACCTTTCAGAAAAACTGGCGCGCGAAACATCGCTGATCGCCAGGTTGATGGCTAGAGATATCGAAAAGGGTCTCAGGGTAGCGTTCTTCCACACATCCCCCTACAGGAACGAACTCTACAGCCAAAAGAATCAGTATAACTACGCCATGCACTTCTTCACCCCAAGGTTAACCTTAGATACTGTTCCCCTGGCGGCTGGGTTCCAGGTGATCGTGGTCAGCGCCAACGACGATCTGGGGGGAGAGGTGATCGACGAGCTGCATGCCCTGGGTGTAGAGCTGATTGCCTTACGTTGTGCGGGGTTCAACAATGTCGATCTCGAGGCTTGCCAGCGCCATGGCATCAGCGTGGCGCGCGTGCCAGCCTATTCTCCATACGCTGTGGCCGAACATGCCGTTGCGCTGATAATGGCCCTGAATCGCCGCACTCATCGCGCTCACAGCCGCATTCGAGAGGGCAACTTCTCTCTGGATGGTCTGGTCGGATTTGATATGCATGGCCGCACTGCGGGCGTGATCGGCACAGGGAAGATTGGCTCGGCACTGTTGAGCATTCTTCACGGCTTTGGATGCGATCTGATCGCTCACAGCCGGTCTGCACAACAAGAACTGGTTGACCGTTATGGCGTTCAATATGTTGACTTGGACACAATCCTCGAAAAGGCGGATATTATCAGTCTGCATGCACCACTGACACCAAAAACACATCATTTGATTAGCGCGGAAAACATCGCGAAAATGAAGACTGGCGTGATGCTGATCAACACAGCTCGGGGTGGTTTGGTGGATACCGAAGCACTGATTGAGGGTCTCAAAAGCGGGAAAATCGGGTTTGCCGGGCTCGATGTATACGAGGAGGAGGCGGATTACTTCTACAAAGATTTCTCTGATAGTGTAATTACCGATGATCTGCTCGCCCGCTTGACAACGTTCAACAATGTCATGATCACCAGCCATCAAGGCTCTTTGACAGATATCGCCCAGAGCAACATCGCCGACACTACCCTGGCAAACATCCGCGAATTCGAGCTGGGCAAACGCGGTGAAGAGCTTACCAACATCGTTACGGCAAAGAAGTGATTTAACTAGCTACCTATCACTTTAACAAATAAGGAAGAAGGTTGTCGCAGGTTCTTGA